>NZ_CP097269.1:380000-691250 GCF_028473645.1 Acidovorax sp. GBBC 1281 | reverse complement strand
GCAGTTCATGGTGGTGCTGGTGGCACCGCAGGACAAGGCGCCCGGCTGGGTCGTGCAGGCGAGTTCGCCCAGCGCGCTCCAGCTCATTCCGCTGGGCGTGGCCGAAGTGCCCGCGGGCCACGCGCTGGAATTCTGGACCAAGGCCGACAGCTGGAGCGGGCCGGTCTCGCTGGGACTGGTCCAGCCCGGCCAGTCATTGCAGCTGGCGCTGGAAAAGCTGCCGCCGCTGCAGCCCAACCAGTTGTTTGAGCTGACGCTGGAGCCCCCGAGCGGCTCGCCCATCGGCAAGCCCACCGGCCCGATCCAGTACATCGGCCGGGCGGTGAAGGTGCTGTGAGCCCGGCCGCGGCCCGTCGCTCGGCCGCCGCACAATAGCGCCATGTCCACCGCCCCCCACCCCAGCCCCGCCACGCCGGCCCGACCGGCCACCCCCTCGATCTGGCGCGCGCCCGAGCTGTCCGCCCGCTGGTGGCCCGTCTTCCTGCGCAACCTGCTGGTGTGGCGCAAGCTGGCCATCCCCAGCCTGGTGGGCAACATCGCCGAGCCGCTGATGTGGCTGGTCGCCTTCGGGTACGGCATGGGCGCGCTGGTGGGCCAGGTGAACGTGGGGGGCACGCAGGTGCCCTATATCCTGTTCCTGGCGAGCGGCTCCATCTGCATGAGCGCCATGAACGCGGCCAGCTTCGAGGCGCTGTACTCGGCCTTCTCGCGCATGCACGTGCAAAAGACCTGGGACGGGATCATGAACGCGCCGGTCAGCCTGGACAACGTGGTGCTGGCCGAGATGCTGTGGGCCGCCTTCAAGGCCGTGTTCACCGTCACCGCCATCCTGGGCGTGATGCTGGCGCTGAAGATCAGCCACAGCCCCAAGCTGCTCGTGGCCTGGCCCGTGCTGCTGTTCGTGGGGGTGATGTTCTCCAGCATCGCGCTGATCTTCAACGCGCTGGCCAAGGGCTACGACTTCTTCACCTATTACTTCACCCTGGTGCTCACGCCGATGATGTTCCTGTCGGGCGTGTTCTTCCCGCGCGAGCAGTTGCCCGCCGTGGTGCGCCATGTGTCCGACTGGCTGCCGCTGGCCAACGCGGTGGAGCTGGTGCGCCCGCTGTTCATGGACCAGTGGCCCGCGCACCCGCTGCGCCACGGCCTGGTGCTGGTGGTCACCACGGTGGTAGCGTTCTGGACGGCGCTGGCGCTCACGCGCAAGCGGTTCCAGGCCTGACAGCGAGCGACGGCCGGGCAACCTGAAAGCCCCGGCAACGGTTTTTCAGTGCCTCGCAACGCGCGCTCCTGCTATGACGCCTTTCCCAGAAAAATGGCTTCTACAACGACCGCTTTTTTCGAACCCGACAGACTTGGAAAGAATTCAGCGGAGTCTTCAAATTCCATGCATGTGCCATGGTAGGGATCCCTGATCGTCAAGAAGAACTTCCCATTGTCTTCCCGCACTTTGTCGAGCATCACATCGTGTCCGTTCTTGGTCAGAATGCAGGATCCCAGTTCATCTATTTTTTGGGATAAATCCCGCCAAGTCTCTTTCCTGCTGGCGTGTGTTCCCCCGAACAGGCCTGTTTTGTAATTGATCTCGTGTTTGACTTTGACAGGAGTACGGCCCGTTTTCTCTTGGAGCGTCGCCATGATTTCGTGATCGTTCCGACGTACTCCCGTCATAGGTAGTGGAGGCGAATTGCCACCGATCGATGCAACCCCGTTATCGAGGAGCATCATCAACTCACAAGCACTCGCGCAATCATTGGCGCCCGGTTGAGGGACCATGAATCGCCCTCCTGGCATGGGATAAACAGTGAATGCTCCCATCTTGGCAGGGCTTACCGGAAAGCCCTCGACCATGAAGGCAGCCTGTTTGAAGTCTGCAGAAACCTCGATTCCCGCGATGTGATGAGTGACCCGATGGGACGGAACATCGTGAATCTCGCCCGAGGCAATGTGTTCACTGCGCGCTCCAGCAGGGAACCGGCGAACGATGCCATCGGCGCATTGAACCATGGGCTCAGCGAGCGACAGGCGGAAATGAGGGCCCAAGCGTGGGTCCGGTTTTTCGCCCGCACTGTGATCAATCACGCCGACCACATTCTTCATGTTGCCGAGTCGTCCGAAGGTTGCCGGTGATTCAAGGGCGGTGTGGGTTGCAGAACTGCGCGAGGTGGGCGCAAGAGGCGGCCGAGACGATGGCGACGAAGCCCGATGGAATCCTGATTTCTCTTCGTTGGAAACATGTTGCGGACTGCGTTGATAGGATGGCGATTTCACCCTGGGCCGCAGTGCCCCGTCACCCCGGAGAGGCGAGCGTCTGTTCAGAGGCGAAGAATCATCGACAGTCGTTGCAGATGGTCGGGAAGTCGAGGCCGGTCGCGTCGACGGTGCCGCCGCCGTTTCCTTTGCACCACGAACCGGGGTTTCTCGACTAACAATGGATGACTTCATAGAGTGCCCGAATAGGTTGACAGCCGTGTTTATCTGACCACGCGCCAAGCCAGTCGTTGGATTTTTGCCGCTTCGATTGGGCAGAACCCAGACTTCACGAACCATTGGTTTACCGGGCGAACAATCTATCGTTGTGCATTCCAAACCCAGAGAGGAACGCGGCGACAAGGTTGTCGCGCGCCTGCCCGACAGATCACCTCATCGATCAGACGCCAGTGCGCGCGCAGAGCACATGCCCATGCCTAGGGAGTGCGGTATTGCGCAGCACTTGCCGAATGCCTACAGCAACGGCAGCAACAATGCGCCGCCCGCGATTGCCGATACGATCACGCCGATCCGCGCAACCCCTGTTTTTTTGATTTGGCTATTTGGCCGGAAAGACTTTATATGACGATCACGACCGTCGGCATCATCGGCGCAGGCACCATGGGCAACGGCATCGCGCAGGCCTGCGCCGTGTCGGGCATCCACGCGGTGATGGTGGACATCTCGGAGGCCGCCGTGCAAAAGGGCCTGTCCACCGTGGCCGGCAGCCTGGACCGGCTCATCAAGAAGGAAAAGATCACCGTCGCCGACAAGGACGCGGCCCTCTCGCGCATCCGCACCTCGACGAACTACGACGACCTCAAGGCCGCGCAGATCGTGATCGAGGCGGCCACCGAGAACCACGAGCTCAAGGTGAAGATCCTGAAGCAGGTGGACGCCATCGTGGCGCCGGAGGTCATCATCGCCTCCAACACCTCGTCGATCTCCATCACGCAACTGGCCGCCGCCACGTCGCGGCCCGACCGCTTCATCGGCATGCATTTCTTCAACCCGGTGCCGATGATGGCGCTGGTGGAGATCATCCGCGGCCTGCAGACCAGCGATGCCACGCACGACACGGTGAAGGCCCTGTCCGAGTCGCTGGGCAAGAGCCCCATCACCGTGAAGAATGCGCCCGGCTTCGTGGTCAACCGCATCCTGGTGCCGATGATCAACGAGGCGTTCTTCGTGCTGGCCGAGGGCCTGGCCACGCCCGAGGACATCGACGCGGGCATGAAGCTCGGCTGCAACCAGCCCATCGGCCCGCTGGCGCTGGCGGACATGATCGGCCTGGACGTGTGCCTGGCGGTGATGAACGTGTACCTGACCGAGTTCGGCGACAGCAAATACCGCCCCTGCCCGCTGCTCAAGGAAATGGTGGCCGCCGGCCGCCTGGGCCGCAAGACCGGGCACGGCGTGTACGCGTACTGACCTTCCCCGGGGCATGGGCAGCCCCGGCCCCCTCCGACGGGTCAGGCCATGATTGCTATATTTTTAATAGCAACATGCCCTAGTACTCATTGCGGTGAGGGCCGTTTTGACGCATACCCTCGGCAGCAGGGCACACACGTTCAGCCGCCTTCCACCGCCCCGCGATACACCCATTCGACGCTGCCGCCTGCACGCCGCTCGTCAAGCCCCCAGCGCTGATGGGGTGATGCCCAATTCAATTGCGCGCAATTGAATTGGGCATCACAATCCAGCCCATGCCCCGCCCCGACGCCCTCGCCCACCCGGTCTCCACGCCCAGCCCCGCTCTGCTGCAGCTGGACAACCAGGTCTGCTTCGCGCTGTATTCCGCGTCGCTGGCGATGACCAAGCTCTACAAGCCGCTGCTGGAGTCCATCGGCCTCACCTACCCGCAGTACCTGGTGATGCTGTCGCTGTGGGAGCGCGACGGCATCACCGTCTCCGAACTGGGCGAGCGCCTGTTCCTCGACTCCGGCACGCTCACCCCGCTGCTCAAGCGCCTGGAGGCATCGGGCCTGGTGTCGCGGCTGCGCGATGCGCAGGACGAGCGCCGCGTGCGCACCACGCTCACCCCCGCCGGCCGGGCCCTGCGCGACCGCGCCGAAGCCATTCCCGCCTGCGTGCTGGAAAGCAGCCAGTGCACCCTGCCCGAACTCACGGCGCTGACCCGGCAGCTGCAGCAGCTGCGCCGCCGGATCGGCTCCGGCTAGCGGCGCCGTCCTCACCGCTTTTTCGTTCTCGCTTTCGTTGTCTTTTTTGTCCCTCAACCGCCCGCACCGCGGGCATTCACTGCAAAGGAATCACCATGCCATCGCTCGACCAAGTCCTCTACACCGCCCGCGCCCACACCACCGGCGGCCGCGACGGCGCCTCGCGCACCGATGACGGACGCCTGGACGTGACGCTCTCCGCCCCCGGCACCAGCGGCACGGGCACGAACCCCGAGCAGCTCTTCGCCGCCGGCTATTCCGCCTGCTTCATTGGCGCCTTGAAGGCCGTGGGCGGCCAACTGAAGATCGCCGTGCCGCAGGACGTGTCCGTGGACGCCGAAGTCGACCTGGGCAAGATCCCCAACGCCTACGGCATCGCCGCCCGCCTGAAGGTCAGCCTGCCCGGCCTGGACCGCGCCCAGGCGCAACAACTGGTGGACGCCGCCCACCAGGTCTGCCCCTACTCCAACGCCACGCGCGGCAACATCGACGTGACGATCACGCTGGCCTGACCGGCATCGGCCTGAAAAAAGCCCTCCGGCCGCGATCCGACGCGGCCGGGGGGCTTTTGCGTGGTGCCCGGTACGCCTCCATGGCCTGATTGGCCGTGATGCCGGGGTTTTATCTGCCTCGGTTGCTACCAAAAATATAGCAAATCACTCCGTCGAAGCGAGCGCCAGCGGGGCGCCGCAGCGACACCCGGCGGCGATGCACGGCGACACCCGCGCGATTGCACCTTTTTTGCGCTTCCCGCTCACTCACCCCCGCCAATGGCACCATTCGGAGCCATCATCGCAGGCGGCCCCGCCCCCGCGGGCCGATGCCTTTTCGCACCCTTGACCCCTGCCTCGCGCGTCCGCCATGAAGATCGCCCTGCTCGCCGACATCCACGCCAATCGCCATGCCCTCGATGCCTGCCTGGCGCATGCCCGCTCCCAGGGCGCCGAGCAGTTCGCGCTGCTGGGCGATCTGGTGGGCTACGGCGGCGATCCCGTGGCTGTGGTCGAACAGGCGATGGCCCTGGCGGCCGAGGGCGCGCCCTGCGTGCTGGGCAACCACGACGTCGCGGCGCTGGAACCGCCCGCAACGCCCACCCAGATGGGCGACCAGAGCGCGCAGTGGACGCATGCGCAGCTGTCGCCCCGGCACCGCGCCTTTCTGGCCACCTTGCCGCTCACGCGCCGCCTGGGCGCGAACACGCTGCTGGTGCACGCCAGCGCCGACCAGCCCAGCCACTGGCACTACGTGCAGGACGCGGGCGCGGCCGAGCGCAGCATGGCTGCGGCCAGCCAGCTCGACCCCGCCATCCGCTACGTGTTCTGCGGACACGTGCACGAGCAGGCGCTGTATTTCCTCACGCCCACCGCCAAGCTGATGCGCTTTGCGCCGCAGCCCGGCGTGCCCGTGCCGGTGCCGCCGCACCGCCAGTGGCTGGGCGTCGCGGGCTCCGTGGGCCAGCCGCGCGACCGCGACGTGCGCGCCATGTACGCGCTGTTCGACGACCACGCCGCGACGGTCGCCTTCCACCGTGTGCCCTACGACCATGCCGCGGCCGCGGCCGCCGTGCGCGCTGCCGGCCTGCCCGCGTTCTTCGCCGACCGGCTGGAGCTGGGGCGGTGAGCCACGCCATCGCGCGGCCCGCCCGGAGCCCCGCATGAAGCTGCTCGCGCCCGGCACCGAGGTGGACGGCTTCGTCGTGCACGAATGCCTGCACGCGGGCGGCATGGCGCACGTGTACCGCGTGGGCTATGCGGGCGCCGTGCGCGACGCGGGCTTTCCGCTGGCGATGAAGATCCCGCGCATGACGGCGGGCGACGGCGCAGAGACCATCGTCGGCTTCGAGGTGGAGCTGCAGATCCTGCCCACGCTGAGCGGCAGCCACGTGCCGCGCTTCGTCGCCGCGGGCGACCTGGCGCGGCTGCCCTACCTGGTGATGGAACACATCGAAGGCCACACGCTGCAGCACTGGCTGGACCTGCCACAGCTGCCGGACGCCGCCACCGTGGCCCGACTGGGCGCGGCCATGGCGCATGCCGCACACAGCCTGCACCAGCAGAACGTGTGCCACCTCGACCTCAAGCCCGCCAACGTGCTGCTGCGCGCGGACGGCAGCGCAGTGCTGCTGGATTTCGGCCTCTCGTGCCACGCCCACTACCCCGACCTGCTGGCCGAGGAGATGCGCGAGGCCGTGGGCTCGCCCGCCTGGATCGCGCCCGAGCAGGTGGTGGGCGTGCGCGGCGACCTGCGCAGCGACCTCTTCGCCATCGGCGTGATGCTGTACGAACTGGCCACGGGCGAACTGCCCTTCGGTGCCCCCACCACGCGCGGCGGCCTGCGCCAGCGGCTGTGGATGACACCCGCGCCGCCGCGTCGCCACCGGCCGCAGGTGCCCGAGTGGCTGCAGGAGATCATCCTGCGCTGCCTGGAGCCCGAGGCCGCGCAGCGCTATCCGTCGGCCGCGCACCTGGCCTTCGACCTGACGCACCCCGAGCAGGTGCCGGTCACCGAACGCGGCCGGCGCCTGCGCGGGCCGGGCGTGCGGGCGCACCTGCGCCGCTGGCTCAAGGCGGCGGGCATGCACTACCAGCCCAGCCCGCTGCCGGCGCGCCAGATCGAGGCGGCGCCCATCCTCATGGTGGCCGTGCCGGGCGAGGACGCGAGCGATGCCACGCTGTACTCGCTGCGCCAGGCGGCGGCGCGCTCGCTGGGCATCCGCCCCGGGGCGCGGCTGGCCTGCGTGACCGTGATCTCGCCCTCGGCCAGCAGCGCATCGAACAGCGAGCGCAGCGAAACCACGCTGCACCGCCGCCACCTGGTGCGCCTGCGCCAATGGTCCGCCGGGCTGGACCTGGCCGGGCACAGCGCCAGCCACCAGGTGATCGAGGCGAGCGACGTGGCCCAGGCCCTGGTGCGCTACGCCCAGGGCAACCGCGTGGGCGTGATGATCCTGGGCGCGGCCACGCACGGCGTGCCGCTGCAGCGCTTCATCGACACCATTCCGATCCGCGTGGCGCGCGATGCGCCGTGCACCGTCATCCTGGTTAAGCAGCAGTTGCCCTTCACCGAACTGGCCGGGGGCGACAATGCCCCCCATGGATAACCTGCCCGGCACCGAGCCCACCTCTTCTTCCTCGCATCCCTACGCGCCCCTCACTCCCGACCTCGTGCTGGACGCGCTCGCCAGCGTGGACCTGTACGGCGACGGCCGCCTCATGGCCCTGGGCTCGTACGAAAACCGCGTGTACCAGGTGTCGCTGGAGGACGGCAGCCGCGTCGTCGCCAAGTTCTACCGGCCGGGCCGCTGGAGCGATGCGCAGATTTTGGAAGAGCACGCGTTCGCCGCCGAACTCGCCCAGGCCGAGGTGCCCATGGTCGCCCCGCTGGTGCTGCAGGGCCGCACGCTGCACCAGCACGCGGGCTTCGCGTTCTCGGTCAGCCCCTGGCGCGGCGGGCGCACGCCGGAGCTGGACGACTTCGAGGTGCTGGAGTGGATCGGCCGCTTCCTCGCCCGCATCCACACCGTGGGCGAAGCCCGGCCCTTCGCGCTGCGCCCAGCGCTGGACGCGGCCACCTTTGCTCAGGAGCCGCACGACTGGCTGCTGGCCCAGGAGATCATCCCGCTGGACCAGCAGTCGGCCTGGCGCAGCGCCTGCGAAGATGCTATTAAATTAATAGCGCAAAGTGCATGGAATACCCCGGCAGGCGGCACGTTTGCCTTGAAGGATGCACGCCCGCTGCGCCTGCACGGCGACTGCCACCCCGGCAACGTGCTGTGGACGCCCACCGACCGGCCCGGCGGCGGCCCGCACTTCGTGGACCTGGACGACGCGCGCACCGGCCCGGCCGTGCAGGACCTGTGGATGCTGCTGTCCGGCGACCGCCGCCAGCGCACCGTGCAGCTGTCCGCGCTGCTGGACGGCTACGAGCAGTTCCGCCCCTTCGACCGGCGCGAGCTGGCCCTGATCGAGCCGCTGCGCACGCTGCGGCTGATCCACTACAGCGCCTGGCTGGCGCGCCGCTGGAACGACCCGATCTTTCCGATCAACTTCCCCTGGTTCGGCAGCAGCGACTACTGGCGCGGGCAGGTCGACATGCTGCGCGAGCAGATGGAGGCGATGCAGGAAGCGCCGCTGTCGGCATAAGAGCGGCGAGCACAAGATGCTCGATGGCCTTAGCGGCCCTGCGGAAGGCGCATGGACGGATGATCCTCTGCCAAGCCCGCGCGGTTCTGCAGGTCGTCGATGGCATCCTCGTGTCTCTGGATGACGGGCTCCGCTTGCCTTCCCACTTGTTCGGACCGTGCGGTCATCAATCGCACGGCACCCACCGGGTCATCGCCCAGGTCGATGCGTTGAGAGTTCTGGCGATTCAGCGTTTGCTGCAGCGCCGTCAACTCTCCCGCCGCTGACTGCACCCGCGTGCGCAAGGATTCGAGTTCCCTGCGCACGGGCGAACCAAGCAACTCATTGGTGTTGGGGCCCAGCAGTCCATTGATTCTCCGTTCGCGGGAGCGCAGCCCGGACAGCGCCTCATCTACGCCGAACGCAGCCGATGCCGATTCTTCGGCCTGCACACCGGCATTGGTACTTGCCGTGCCTTGATCCTGATGGCGGCGAACGGAAGCGTTCCCGCTGTAGCCGCCGATGCAATTGCCCATGAAGCTGTCCTCAAAATTTTGAAGGGGCCATATTCCCTGAAATCGCCGGGCAACGGCGAGGCAAGGCGAAGACCGGAGCATTCAAACGAAACCGCAGCTGCAAATGCGGCCATGTCTGCGCGCGACACAAGGGGCCACGGCGCACTCGAAGCGCCACCGATGCGTCGATGCCACGAATACATGCTGCGGATTTTTCGATGAATGTTAACAATTGTCACATTCCAACCGATAGCGAAATTAAAAGGTAGTTTCGGCACCTCGCCGCGTCCCACCGGCGATCCGTATTCCATTGCCTCTGCCGTTTGCTAGTGCCCCATGCGTATCGCTGCCCTTGACGACGACCCGATCCTGATGGAGCTGATCCAGGCCTCTGTCGAACATGCCGGGCACTTGTTCCACCCCTTCACCGATGGCACCAGCCTGCTCAAGGCGCTGCGGACCGAGACCTTCGATCTGCTGATCGTGGACTGGCACCTGCCCGACATGAGCGGCATGGAAGTGGTGCGCACCCTGCGCGCCGGTCTGGCGCCGCAGATGCCCATCCTGTTCGTGACGCGCCGCAATGCCGAGCAGGACGTGGTCGAGGCGCTCAACTGCGGCGCCGACGACTTCATGACCAAACCCATCCGCATGGGCGAACTCATGGCCCGCACCGCGGCGCTGCTGCGCCGGGCGTACCCGTCCACGGTGTCGCGCACGCTCGATTTCGGCCGCTACCGCTTCGAGCCCAAGACGCGCACGCTGTGGATGGACGGCACGGCCGTGGACCTGAAGAACAAGGAATACGACCTGGCGCTGTTCATGTTCCAGAACGCGGGCCGCATGCTGTCGCGTGAGCACATGCGCCAGAGCGTCTGGAGCGAGGTGCAGGACGTGCCCTCGCGCTCGCTGGACACGCACGTCTCGCGGCTGCGCAACAAGCTGGCCCTGTCGCCGGAGAACGGCTATGTCGTCAATGCGGTGTATGGCATGGGCTACCGCCTGGATGTGGTCGATGTCACGCAGTCCGCCTGACGCTGCACGCCAGCGCCGGCGTCAAGCGCCGACGCCCCTCTCAGCGCCCTGACCCGCCATCCATCCAAAAAAAGGGCGGTCCCGCATTCGGGACCGCCCTTTTTGCTTGGGGGAAAGACACCCCGTGGCAGGTCAGCGCCGGCGCGGGCCGTGGGACTGGCGCAGCGCCAGTCCGCCCAGCAGGCACGACAGCAGGATCAACGCCCATTGCGACAGCGTCGGCACGCTGGTGATCGCATCGGGCGGGGGCTGCACGGTCGTGGTCTTGCTCGACGTGTTGTTGGTGGGGTCGGTGTCGCCCGGCGCGTCCAGCGTGGCCGTGTTCACCAGCGGTCCATTGCCGGTGTAGGGCTGCGCCAGGCGCGTCTTGGCGCGCAGGGTGCGGCTCGCGCCCGCCAGCAGCTCGCCCACCGAGCAGGTCACCGAGGTGCCCGTGGCCACGCAGTCGGGCGAGGAGACGAACGTCAGCCCCGCGGGCAGCGGGTCCACCACCTGGGCGCCGTTGCTGGTCAGGTTGCCGTTGTTGCGCACGGTGAAGGTGTAGTCCACGTCCGAGCCCGGGGCGATCGGGCCATCCGGGCCGGCCTTCAGGATCGACAGGTCGGTGGCGATCGGGTCGCGCTTGGTGGAGGTCTGGTCGTAGGTGGTGTTGTTGACCTGCGTGTTCTGCCCGCCCTGCAGGAACTCGGTTTCGCTCACCGACACCACGGCCTTGTGGAAGATCGTGCCCGACGCGGCTCCGGCCGGCAGGCTCATCGCCTTCATCTTGAACGTGATGGTGGCCACCTCGTCCTTGGCCAGGCCCGGGAAGGTGCACGACACGCTGCCCGAGGTCGCGCCGATGGCCGGCACCGTGCAGACACCGCCCCGGTCCACCGTCAGGCCGCCCGTGAAGCCGAACGTGGCCGAAGAGGCGCCGTTCGTGGGGTGGGTGATCGGGAACGTATCCGTCATCACCACGTTCGTGCCGAACGACGGGCCCGAGTTCTTTACCGTGATGGTGTAGGTCGTCTCGGCGCCCAGGGCGATGGCGTCGGCGCTGTGCGCCATCGACACCAGGATGTCCAGCTCGGGCTGGGTCAGCGTGATCTCGGCCGCGGCCTGGTTGTTGGTCAGCACGGGTTCATCCGTCGCGGTGCCGATCTCGACGGTGTTGGAGAGCTTCACGCCCGGGGCCCAGGCGCCCGCCGCACGCATTCGGTAGGTCACTTCGTACTGGCCGCCGTTGGCGAGGAACGCGCTATTGCCCGTGGTGCCCCAGCGGCAGTTCAGCGTGCCGCCGTTGCCGGCGGGCACCGCATCGCACACGCCGCTGTTGGAGGCGACGGGCGTGCCGATCAGCACCGCGTTGGCGGGCAGCACGTCCCTCAGCCACACATTCTCGGCCGACGACGGGCCGTTGTTCCTGGCGCGCACCACGTACGTGATGGGCTCGCCGGAGATGGCGGTCGGCGTGGGCGAGACGGTCTTGGAGGCCACCAGGTCCACCCGGGCCGTGACCTGGCTCGTCACCGATGCGGTGTTGTTGCCCAGGACCGGGTCCACCACTTCGGGCGAATAGGCCGTGGCGGTGTTGGTGCGGTTCGCGGTGGTGGCCACCGTGGGCCGGATGGCTACGGTCACCGTCGCGCTGGCGCCGCTGTTGAGCGTGCCGAGCGAGCACAGCAGCGTGGCGGTGTTGACGTTGGACGCGCCCGAGGGCGTGCAGGTGCCGGCGGTGGTGTTCACCGACACCAGGCCCGGGGCCGATGCGCTGGTCACCAGGCTGGGCAGCACGTCGCGCAGGCTCACGTTGGTGGCGGCGCTGGTGCCGTTGTTGGTCACCACCATCGTGTAGGTCAGCACGTCGCCGGCAGGCACCGTGGGCTTGTCCACGGATTTGAGGATGCTCAGGTCCGCCTGCACCTCGTTGCCGGGGGTCTGGTCGGATGCGCCGACGCCCACGCCCTGGCAGTTGATGCCGTGCGCGGGGTCGGTGTACCACGGGTCCTCGCGGGTGCCGCCCGTTTCGGGGCTGAACTTCACGCAGGCGTTGTTGGTGACCGAGCCCGCGGTCGTGCGCACCGCGTTGACCACGATGTCGGGGGCGTTCGCATTCACACCCAGTCCGGCCGTGCGCTCGCAGGTGAAGGTGCCCGGGCCCACCAGCGGCAGTGCCGAGCAGGTCCAGCCCGCGCCCGAGGCCGCGTTGAGGCCCGTCAGGGTCACGCCGGCGGGCACCGAGTCGGTGACGACGATGCTCGGGGCGGCCGGCACGGTGGCGGCGGCCGGCGCGATGGCGAGCGGTCCGCGGTTGCGCGCCGTCAGGCGGTACTGGTAGGTCTGGCCGATGGCCACGGCCACGCCCTGGCCGTTCACGTAGTTGGACGCGGTCTTGGTGATCTGCAGGTCGGCCACGTTGGTCGCCGTGATGAAGACGCTGGCCGGCGCGTTGTTGGTCGTGTCGGGATCGGTGCGGGTCGGCACGTCGATCGTGACGGTGTTGGGCAGCGTGCCCGTCTGCTGCACCAATGCCACCACCGTGATCGCCGGCAGGTTGCTGAAATTGGCGCCCGCATAGCCGCCGGGCAGGTCGCAGGTGATCACCTGGCCCGCCGCGGTGCAGGTCCAGCCCGTGCCCGTGGCGGACACGAACGACAGGCCCGCACCCAGCGTGTCGACCACCTGCACGGGCACGCCGGTGAGCAAGGTGCCGCCGTTCAGCCGGGGCGTGACCGTGTAGGTCACCTGGTCGTTG
The DNA here is from genome assembly GCF_028473645.1 of Acidovorax sp. GBBC 1281. Lineage (NCBI taxonomy): Bacteria > Pseudomonadati > Pseudomonadota > Betaproteobacteria > Burkholderiales > Comamonadaceae > Acidovorax > Acidovorax sp. GBBC 1281. The sequence goes on along the minus strand of NZ_CP097269.1, from coordinate 678,412 downwards.
AGCCCATAGGTCGTGGCACCGTTCACGGCCTTGGTGACGGAAACATCCGAGGCCGTGCCGGCCACGTTGACTTCGGCCGTGCCGGTGTTGTTGGCGGTCTGCCCGTCGGGCATTTCCGTGGATGCATCCTTGTAGCCCTTGACCGAGAACGACGTCGTGATGGAGCCGGTCACATTGGGGGCGGCGTCCACCTCCAGCGACGGCACCGTGCCGCCATTGGCCAGCGCACCGGCATGCGAGCAGGTGACCACCGTGGCGGGCGTCGGCGCGCCGGGGGACAAGAGCGGCGAGGCATTCGAGGCCGTGGGCGTGCAGGTCCATCCGTTGCTGCCGCCCACGCGGGTGAACGAGGCGCCTGTGGGCACGCTGAACATGACCTCCACGCGCCCTGCGGCGGGAATGCCGATGGGCCCCTGGTTGCTCACGTCCACCACATAGCGGTAGGGCTGGCCGGGCGAGAGCGGGTTGCCGGGAGGCGCCGTGGGGTTGGTGGTGACGGCCAGGGCCAGGTCGGCGGCCTCGGTCGTGGTGATGCGGCGGTCCAGCGCGTCGTTGCTGGGGTCCGAATCGTTTTCGTTGCGCGTCACGCGGGCGTTGTTGATCCAGTTGGTCGAGACCGTCGGGAGCACCACCTCGAAATCCACCACCTTGGTGGAATTGACCGCCATGGAGCCCAGGTCGCACTGCACCGTCTGGTTGGCGACCGTGATGGCCGTGCCAGGGGCGATGGCCGGCGTGCAGGCCATGCCCGCCGGGGTCGTCGTGACCGACTGGAACACCGCGCCCACGGGCAGCTTGTCGGTGAGGACCACGCCGGTGGCCGCGCTGCCGGTGTTGTGCCGCACCGTCACCACGTAATGGAAGGCGCCGCCCGCCGGGCCCGAGGCCGATGCGGGCACCGCGTCCTGGTTGACCAGGATGTCGGTGGTCTGGGCCAGCACGGCCCCGGGTGCCAGCAGGCACCCGGCCAGCATCAGGCCGTATCCCCGCCCGCTGGGCAGTCCTTGACAGGCGACAGGTCTGCGCGCGGGCGCAGACGCGAAAGCAGCAGGCCACAGCAGGCCCGCAGCCCGCCGTGCAAAGGAAAGAACCATACCGATCTCCAGATTGTTGTAGTGAGCAGGTCCGGGAACGCCGCGACGCCACTGGGGCCCTGGCGAGGGCCGCAATGGGATCGGAGGGCAAGGAAGGACCGGCGCGCGGTGCCTTGCCGGCGTGGCCGGGAGTGCCGCGAATCTAGGGGGTGGGCTCTTCGGTTTTCAGAATTCAACAATTGTTGACATTCGGCTGTGCATCTGTGCGTTCGGCACCACATGCAGCGCCCGCCGCAACGAGCGACCGAATGGGCCTGCGGCTGTCCCGCGCGGCCCATCGCGGACACTGGCCGGCATGCTGTCCGCCTTCGTTGCCGCGTTGCCCTTTGCCGGCGTGCCCACCCTTCGTCCCGCCCATCCTCAACCGCTCCGGTCCGTTGCGCGGTGGCGGCTTCGCCCCCTGCTGTGGCTCGGGCTGGCCTGGCTGGCCACGCTGGCCGGGCCAGCCCGCAGCGAGCCGGCGAGCGTGGAGGTGTTCCACTGGTGGGTGACGGGCGGCGAGCGCGCCAGCATGGACGCGATCCGCGACTTCACGCGCCAGCGCGGCCTGGCCTGGAAGGAAGACTTCTCGCCCGGCAGCGGCACCGCGCGCTACACCGACGTGCTGGCGGCCCGCGTGCGCGCGGGGCGGGTGCCCACCGCCGCGCAGATGATCGGCTACGAGATCCACGAATGGGCGCGGCGCGGGCTGCTGGAGAACCTGAACGACGTCGCCGCGCGAGAGGAATGGGACGAGGTCGTTCCCAACGAGATCCAGCAACTGTCCAAATGGCAGGGCCAGTGGGTGGCGGCCCCGTTCAACGCGCATTCCACCAACTGGCTCTGGGTCAACCAGTCCCTGGCCCGCCGCCTGGGAGCTACCACGCCGCCCGACACCTGGGACGACCTGATCGCCCTGCTCGACCAGGCCCGCGCCGCCGGCATCCCGCCGCTGGCCATCGGCAAGGAAGCGTGGGAACACACGCTGCTGTTCGAATCGGTCGCGGCCGGCACCGGCGGCGCGGCGTTCTACCGGCGCGCCTTTCTCGACCTGGACCCGACCGCGCTCGACGCCCCGGTCACCACCGTGATCTTCGAGCGCATGCGGCAACTGGCGCGGTACCTGGACGCGGGATTCATGCGCCGCCGCTGGGACCAGGCCACCGACCTCGTCGCCGGCGGGCAGGCCCTGCTGCAGGTGCAGGGCAGCTGGGTGGACGGCGAGTTCAAGGTGCGGGGCCTGCGGCCCGACCGCGACTACCAGTGCTGGCGCTTTCCCGACACCCAGGGCATGTACCTCTTCAACAGCGACCAGTTCGTCTTCTTCAAGCAGCCCGCACGCCAGCGCGCGGCGCAGGAGCGCTTCGCCTCCATCCTCATGGACCCGGACCTGCAGGTGGCCGTGAACGTGCGCACCGGCGCGGCGCCCGCGCGCGTGGACGTGCAGCAGGCCCCGTTCAACCGCTGCGGCCAGGGCGCCATCACGGACCTGCGCGGCGCCAACATGCGCCGCACCCTCATGGGCTCCATCGCCATGGGCAATGCCCACCCCTCGGCGGTGAAGGCCGCCGTGTACGACGTGGTCACCCGCCACCTGCAGGGGCGGCTGGACACGCCCGGCGCCGTGGCGGCGCTGCGCGCCGCCATCGCCCGCAAGCCCTGACCGCGCCACCCGCCCGCGCGACGCGTTCCCCTTTCTGCCTCGTTTTCTCTTTCACGGATCGACCATGCCATCGTCCCGGTACGTTCTACGGTACTTCTCCCACCTGCCGCTCACCGCGAAAATCGTCTTTCTCGTGGGCCTGATGGGCGTCATCTCCACGGCGTCGATGCTCTACGCCACCAGCAAGATGCGCGGCATCGACCAGCAGTACAACGCGCTGATCGCGCGCGAGGCGCAGAGCGCGCTGCACATCGGCGATGCCGCCCTGCTGCTGAGCGAATCGAGCCGCCTCGTGTATGCCGTGCTGACCGAGCAGGACGAGGCCACCATGCGCGCCGCCCTGACCCGCCTGGCCCAGCTGCAGGCCCAGTTCAACCAGCAGATCGACACCACCGAAGCCCTGGTGCCCGCCAATGCCGCGCAACTGCAGTCCATCCGCCAGCGCGCCACGTCGGCCTTCGCGCTGGCCGCGCGCATCGTCGATGCCGCCTCGCGCTGGCGTGGCGACCGGGCACTGCAGATCATCCACGGCGAGTTCGAGCCCGCCCTGCGCGCGCTGCAGCAGAACATGAACCAGCAGCGCAACGACTCCGTCACGCAGTTCCAGGAATCGTCCGTGCGGCTCGGCCAGGTCACGCGCGACACCATCCTGACCACCGCGCTGGCCGTGGGCATCGGCCTGGCCCTGGTGATCGCGCTGTCGTCCTGGGTGGCCGTCTTCCAGATCTCCCGCCCCATCCTGCGGCTCACGCGGCACATGGAGCGGCTCACCGACCGCGAATACGACGACACCGTCACCGGCACCGAGCGGCGCGACGAAGTGGGCACCATGGCCAAGGCACTGCAGGTGTTCAAGGAAAGCATGCAGCGCGCCGACCGCCTGGCGATCGAGGTGGCCGCGAGCGCCGAAGCGCGCCGCCTGTCCGAGCAGCTTGTGGACCTGACCGGCGCCATCCCGGGCGCCGTGTTCCAGATGCACGTGCGCCCCGATGGCTGGCAGCGCTTTCTCTTCGTGAGCGACAAGGCCGCTGAACTGCAGGGCCGCCCCGCGCACGAACTGCTGCGCCTGGAAGGCCCCGTCGAGCAGACCTACGGCCTGCTGCCGTCCGGGCAGGACGCGCTGCGCGAGCGCTTCGAGCACAGCCTGCACACCTTGCAGCCGCTGGACTTCGACGTCGAGGTGGCGCACGGCGACCGCACGCGGTGGCTCAAGACCCTGGCCACCGCGCGGCGCCTGCCCGATGGCGCCGTGCTGTTCAATGGCGTGTGGCTGGACGTCACCGAGCAAAAGAACCAGGCCCGCGCGCTGGCCCAGGCCGCCGAAGAGAAAGCCACCTTCCTGGCCGTGATGAGCCACGAGATCCGCACCCCGCTGAACGCCATCCTGGGCCTGGCCCAGCTCGCGCTCAAGGACGAAGCCCTGGCGCCGCCGCAGCGCGAGCGCATGGACCAGATGTACCGCGCCGGCCGCCGGCTGCTGGGCATCGTCAACGACACGCTCGACTTCTCCAAGATCGACGGCGGCCACCTCGTGCTGGAAACCGTGCCGTTCGAGTTGCCCACCCTGCTGGCCGACCTGTCGGAGCTGTTCGATGACAAAGCCAAGGCCAAGGGCCTGCGTTTTCGCGTTGAGGTCGACCCAGGCGTGCCGCCCCACCTGCTGGGCGACCCGCACCGCATCGGGCAGGTGCTGGTCAACTTCGTGAACAACGCCATCAAGTTCACCGAAGCGGGCGAAGTCGCCGTGACCGTCTCGGTGCACGCCCCCACGCCGGCCGACGACGGTCCGCATGCCGACGGATTGGGCGCGCAAGACGACCTGGTGCTGCACTGCGCCGTGCGCGACACCGGCATCGGCCTCACCGCCGAGCAGCAATCCCACCTCTTCCAGGCCTTCCACCAGGCCGACGCCACCATCACCCGCCGCTTCGGTGGCACGGGCCTGGGCCTGGCCATCTCGCGGCAACTGGCCCTGCTGATGGGGGGTGATGCCGGCGTGCACAGCGCGCCCGGCGAGGGCAGCACCTTCTGGTTCACCGCCCGCGTGCAGCGCAGCGCCCGCCCGGCCCTGCCCGCCCCGGGCGAGCGCGGCGCCAGCGCCCCCGCGGCGCTGGCCGGCCTGCGCGTGCTGCTGGTGGACGACAACGAACTCAACCGCCTGGTGGCCGCAGGCCTGCTGGAATCCGGCGGCCTGCACGTGGACACCGCCAGCGACGGCGCCGAAGCCCTGCGCCGCCTCGACGAGGCACCCGATGGCACCCATTACGACGCCGTGCTGATGGACATGCAGATGCCCGTGATGGACGGCCTTACCGCCACCCGCGTGCTGCGCCAGGACCCGCGCTTCGCCCACCTGCCCGTCATCGCCATGACCGCCAACGCCGCGCGCCAGGACATCGAGCGCACCCGGGCGGCCGGCATGAACGATCACCTGGCCAAGCCGGTGCTGGAGGAACGGCTGTGGGCCACCCTGTCGCGGTGGCTGGTGCCAGGGGGCCGCTGGCGTCCCTGCTGATGCCCCCCTTGCTCCTTCGCTATTGCCGGCAGCGGCGGCGCAGGGGCCAGATCAGTTCATCGCCGCCCCCTCGGCTGCGTTCAAGCACACCACCGCGGCCTTCTTCGACAACAACGCGCTGGAGGAACTGCGAGGCGTGTTCACCGCCAACCGTTTCGAAGCGCTGTTAGCCCGTTTCATCCACGACTGCAGACAGCGGCTGGAGCGCATTAAAGAAGCCCACAGTGGCGAGGACTGGCGACTGTTGCGGCAAGAGGCGCACGAACTGGGCGGAATCGTGGGCAGCTTCGGCCTGAATCGTTTGAGTGAGATCACCCGGGCGCTAGAGGCTGCTGCGCTGAAAGGGCATGGGGCACAGGTGCAGGAGCTGATATTGCGCGGAGAAGAAGCTATGGATCAGGGGTTGCAAAAATTGCAGGCAGAGCGAGAGGCGCAGGTTGGATCAATGTTTTAGGAGGCATTCCCAATGCCTTCCTACCGCCATCGGCACGCCAGGACTGCAGCGCATTCCAACATCATGAAGAGAGATCCACGCTTCTAGAACCGGGCACGCAACTCAAGCCTAGTGCAGCAAGCCTTGCAACAACTCCTTCGCCCGCAGGCTTCCCAACGCAACGGCTGCACGCAACCACAATAACTCTTTGGAGGTGCCTCGCACGTGAGGCTGCTCCGACAACTCGACCATCGCCTGCATTGAACCCAGCTCGGCAGCCCGCTCCAATTTGGCAGACCAATCGACTGGCCGATCAGCATGCCTCGTTGCATCGCAATAAGCGTATAAAGCCTCGCCATTGCCTAAAGCTGCGGCTTGCAACCATAGTTCCAACGCCTCATCTCTAGTTGACTGGAAAAACTCGTCCCACATGCACCGGAGACCGGCGTCATAAAGATCAGCGGCATCACTCAGGCAGCCATGCATTTCCTTTGCGCTCTGCGCCCACTTCATTGCCAATTTCTTGTCGACCGAAGTTGGCCCACCTCGCGAGTACACGTACACCAAAGTCAGCTTCGCTAAATAGCAACCCTGCTCGGCGAGATCCGTTGCGATAGACATTCCCAACTGAGCGATTTCGATATCTTCGCTGCAACACAGCAAATGAGCGGCTTCTGCGGCTTGGCGGTAGGTCATTCCCGCCCCCTGGCAACGCCACCACCCATGAGTCGCGGCAGCATCGTACGTGCTCTGACGTTTTGCAGCCGGGGGCCAAGTTTTCCATCATTGAATACTTGCATTTGTGCACGCTTAAGGTATTGCTTTTCGCCTTCTTTCAGCTTGTCCAGAGCATCTTTAAATGGCCCGGTGCACAACTTTTCATCTCCTGGATAGACCTGAAACGTCCCAGTCAAAATCCTGGGGCCTTCTCGCCCATTCATAAAGGTATGAACATGATGTCCTGCGCCTGTCTTGGAGCCATGCTCAGCACGAAAGTCAGTAGCAGGTGGTCCTGGGTAAGCGACAAAAGTCACAGGACCGAGGTTGTAGATGGTTTCTAAACCTTCAGGATCGATATAGCTTAGAGGGTTCCCTTCCACATAAGCAAAGCGATTCCACCCGCCATCCAGCCCGATCGGGTCGGCCTGGAAGTACCGCCCCGAAGGCGGGTCATAGGAGCGGTTCAGGTTGTAGTTCAGTTGGGTCTCCTCATCGAACACCTGCCCCGGATACCGCAGGTCGAACTTGATGGCTTCCGCATAGGCTGCACTGCCCTGCCCGCTTTGCGTGTAGCCGGTCGCTCCCGTCGTCGGGTTCGCCTCCCCAAACCCCGTGATCAGCCACTGCCACGCCACCTGGCCCTGCGTGTTCGTCAGCCTTCTCGGCGTGTTCAGGTGGTCCGCATCGATGGCGTACAGCCTGCCGTTGATCTGCGCGGCGATGGGCATCGGCCCGTTCGCGGTGGGCAGGTAGATCACTTCGGTGCTGTCCATCTCGCCCGCCGGTGCCGCGCTGTCGCCGCTCCGCCGGCTGCCGTACTGCCCCAGCACGGTGCTGCCGATGCCGTCCTCCGCATAGACGGTCTGCTGGGTGATCGCCGGGTTGTTGGCCCCGGACAACCTCGCATCGCTCTTGAACACGCGCTGGCCCAGGGCGTTGTAGGTGTAGCTCACAGCCAGTGCGCTGGCTGGGTCGGCGCTCGGCCCCGCCTTGGCAATGCGGCCGTCCACGCCGTAGTGCAGGTAGCTGTCGCCCTTCCTCGTGATCGATCCGGTGGCGTCGTGGTTGTAGCTGACGTTGGTGGTCTGCGCGCTGCCGCCCGCGGGCGTGAAGGTCTGCGTGTAGCCGCCCAGGCGGTTGCTGGTGCTGGCGAGTTGATAGTCGCGCTGCAGCGTGGCGGTGCCCCCTGCGGTGCTGCTGCTGTAGTAGCTCTGGCTGCGGTTGCCGTTGGCATCCCACGCGTAGCCGCTGGCGTTGGCCCCGATGGTGTCGCTCAAGGCCGCTCCGCTGGGCAGCGTGAGGGTATTGGGTGCGCTGTGCGCGCTGGCGGTGAGCCGGCCCACCGCGTCGTAGCTGTATGCGCTGGTGAGCGCCACCTGCTGCGCCACCGTGCTGCTTTGCGTGGGCAGCATGTGCTGCTGGGTGATCTGCGCGATGCGCCCGGCGCTGTCCCAGGTCAGTTGCAGCAGGGCGCTGGCGGCCAACTGGCCCGCGCTGGTGTAGCTGCGCTGCTCGGCCAGCGGCGCGGGGTTGCCGGGGGTCTGCACGAAGCCGGGCCATTGCCAGCCGGTGGCCTGGCCCAGCGGGCTCCAGGTGATGCCGCTGACCAGCGGCTGGCCGTTCCACTGCAGACCCGTGAGTTGACCGGTGGCGTCGTACTGGTGCACCAGTTGGCGGCCGCTGGCGTAGGTGATGCGGGCGATCTGCCCCGCGCCCGCGCTGCCGGCAGGAACGTATTGGTAGCCCACGGTGCTGCTGCTGCCGTTGGCCAGGACCTGCGTGCGCGCGGTGATGCGCCCTTGCGCGTCGCGCTGGTAGCGCGTGGTGACGCCCGCGTCCTGGATCTCGCTCAACGACCCCACGCTGGCGCTCGGGCTGCCGCTGGCGTTGTACTCGGGCCCGGGCAGGTCGTAGCGCAGCACGGTGGTGCGGCTGGCCCCGCCCAGGCTGCTCACGATCTGCGTGGGCCGGCCCAGCGCATCGCGCGTGATGGCGGTGGCACGCCCCAGCGCGTCGGTGAGGCTTTGCGGCAGCCCCAGGCTGTCGTAGGTGCGCGTGAGCGTGCCGCTGTCGGCGCTGGCTTCCTGGCTGGCATTGCCCAGGGCATCCCGCGTGTAGCTGGTGGCCACGCTCTTGAAGTCCGTGGCTTTGGTGACGGCATCCTGGGCGTTGTATTCCAGCGCAGCACTGGCGTTCTGCGCGTTGGTGAGGGTCTTCACGCGCCGCAGGGCATCCAGCCCGAGCGTGGTGCTGCGGCTGGCGCCCCCCACGGTCTCGGTGCTGCGGACGAGGTCGCCGTTGGCGTCGTAGCCATAGCCGCTGGTGCTGACCGTGCCCGTGGCGGCCGAGCCGATGGTGACGCTCTCCACCCGATTCAGGCTGTTGATGGTGCGCGCGACCGTCCATGCGGCCTGGCCTTGCGCATCGGTGATGCTCTCATTGATCCGGTTGCCCATGCCGTCCAGGGTGTAGCTGGCGCTCGCCCCCCGGTTGTCGCTCCAGCCGGTCAGGCGCTGCGCGGCGTCGTAGGTGTAGCTGGTGGCGTAGCCGCTGGCCACGCTGGCGCTGGCCAGTTGCCCGCTGGCGGTGTAGGTGTAGCTGCTGACCTCGTCGCCGCGCTGCGCCCGTGTGAGCCGCCCGCGCGCGTCGTACTGGTAGCTGCTCACCAGGCCCGTGGGTGCGGTGTGGGTGAGCACCCGGCCGGCCGCGTCGTGGGTGTACAGGCTGCTCTGGCCCAGCGCGTTGGTGGCCTGGGTGAGGTGGCCCGCGCTGTCGTAGGCGTAGGTGGTCACTGCGCCGCCCGGGTCGGTCTCGCTGGCGATCAGCCCCGAGGGGTGGTAGGTCCACACCCACGTGCGCGAGACGGGCGGGTTCACCGAGGTGTCCTTGATCGTCTGCGTGAGGGCGTTGCCCTGGCCGTCGTACGTGTAGGCCGTCTCGCGGCCCGCCTCCGTCACCTTGACCGGCAGGCGCCACTGCGGGTGCCATTCGGTGCTCGTGGTGCGGGCATCCGCCGTACCGCTGGCCTGCGTGGTGCTCAGCGGCACGCGCCTGCCCGCATCCCATTGGTACGTCGTCACGCTTCCGAGAAAGTCCGTCTCGGAGTCGATCAGCCCTTGCGCGTTCTGCACCCGCTGCGCGGCATCGGGCTTGCCCAGTGGATCGGGCTTGCTGGCACCACTGACGACCAGTTTGCCCAGGTTGAGGCTGTAGTTGAAGGTGCGCGCCGTGCCCAGGGGGTCGATGACGGTGGCGCCGGAGCCATCGGCTGCCGGATAGCTCACCTGGTAGCGGTTGACGCTGCCGGCCAGCTCGGTGCTGGTGGCCCGGCCCGTGCTGTCGTAGCCGAAGGTGCCCCAGCGGGCGCCGGTCTCGTCCACGATGCCGGTGAGGGCCTGCAGGAAGCCCGCATCCTCGTACAGGAAGGACCGGCTCTTGCCATCGGGATAGGTGACGCTGGAGAGCCGGCCGCTACCGTCGTAGGCATAGCGGATGACTTGCTGATCCGGTGTCGTAACAGAGGTCAGCCGGCCCGACGGTTGGTAATCAAGCAAGAGCTTCTGCCCGAACGGATTGGTGATGGAGGCCAAGAGTCCATAAGCGTGGTACGCGTAGGACGTCACCCAGCCGTTGCGCGCCGTGACCGACTGCAGCTTGCCGCCGCTGCTGAACTGCAGCGTGGCGTCGTCGTCGCTGCGCTGGTAGGTCCAGGTGCCGGAGGCCGATTGCGTCAGCACGTCGTTGCTGGCCGTGGTCCACGTGCTGCTGCCCGTCGCCTTGAAGAAGGTCCGCAGATGGCCCTCTCCCGTCGTGATGCTCACGCTGATTCCGGTGGCCGCACTGCTGGCCAACAGAAACGCTTGGTGATTGTGGCTCCAGGCCATGCTCAAGGGCCCTTCGGGCCGGCCCGGGTCTTTGCCCCAGGTGCTTTCGTACCGCCGAGTAAAAGACAGCGCCGCAGGCCCTTGCCCACTCCAATCAGTCTCGGAGCGGACCTTGGCTTCGTTCGACGGCATGATGGGCTGCCCCACCTCCACGCCGGAGGCCCTGCAGGAAAGTACCGGTGGTTCGGGCGTGGCGGCAATGCAGGCGTTGGTGGGCACGTCCTCGGCGAACCCCGGCTGGCAGGCACAGGTGCCGCTCGCCGTGGCGGTGCTGTTGGGCGGGCAGGACAACGTAGATTGTTTCCAGATGGGGGCCCAGTAATACGCCGGGCCCTCAGAGGAGTCGACGGCGCAGTAGTCGCCTGCGACCGCAAAGCCTGTGGCATTGGAATAGTGGCCGGCAAACCATGCGCAGTACGCCTCCTTGGTGGCGAACTTCGGGTTTCCCGTCGACCAAGCGTATAGAAAGCTCTTTTGCAGTTCCGCATGCGCAGCGAGACTGCCTGTGAGCATGAGTAGGCCCAACGCAGCGCGTAACAGTGCCCGCGCCATCGCGCAACGGCAAAACCCGCTCAGCCGGCGCATGACAAACGCTGTCCACCCTAAAAAACCGCCTTGAGGTCCAGTGGCTCTGAGCACCGGCATGCCAAACACAGGACAGCCCACAGTCAAGGCACTTTCAACCGATGCCTCATTTTTCGCACATTGCATTTCTTCTCCCGCCTGCTGTTTTGTCTAATGCCCAAAAAACTGAATTATTAGTCACGAATCAATTGATTCACAAGCAATCAATGCATGCATGACCAGCCGCCCCTCAAAACTCCGCATGCACCCGCACCGACACCACATCCACCGGCCCCCGGTCGCGGTTGTAGCCCGGGTGCACGATGTGCTGCACCCCCAGCGACACGGCGGACTGCAGCGGCCCGCCCGGCATCACCACCGGGGCGAACGTGAACCGGTAATAAGCCTCCCACACCCGCTCGCTGCCGTAGCGCAGGGCGCCGTCGCCCAGAAACGCCCCCAGCCCCCCGGCCGCCAGATAGTTACGGTGGTCGGCCGACAACCCGTTGACCGCCAAGGCGGCGCCCACGCGGTCGGCGGCGCGGCCCCAGGCGGCGCCGCCGATCTGGCCGCCGAAGGACAGCTGGCGGTCGATCTCGGCGAAGGCGTACGTCTCCTGGCGGCCGCTGCTGCGGCTGGCGCGCACGAAGACGCCGGCGTCTTCGGCCAGCGGGGCCTCCAGGGTCAGGGCCCAGCCGGTCTTGGTCTGCAGGCGGCGCACGGCGCCGACGTCCGGCGTGCCGCCAACGGCCCGGGACGCGGCCAGCGCATCGGCGAACGCCCCCATGACGGCGCGGTTGCGAAACAGCAGCACGCGCCCGCGCAGCGGGCCGGCGGGCAGGGCCACCGGCAGGTCGGATTCGGCCTCGATCTGGTCGCCGTAGTGCTTGGTCCACGAGCGGTCCAGCGGCTGGCCGTTGGATTCGCGCGGCTGCAGGGCGCGGCCACCGCGCACGGCCCACTGCGGCGTGCGGTATTCGAGGATGCCGGCCCAGGTGTAGCCGCGCGCATCGGCCGCGTAGTCCCAGGCGCCGGGCGTCAGGAAGGACCAGTTGAAGAACTGCTCGCGCGGGTCCTTGGCGTAGGGGTTGTTGTCGAAGTAGTCCAGCAGCGAGATGTTGCCGGCCACCAGGGTCCACCGGCGCGCGCTGGCGCTGCCGCCCAGTTCGTTGAAGTCGGGCTCGATGCGTTCGGTGTCGCCGCCCGCGTCCCAGCGCTGCAGCAGGAACAGGCGCGCGCGATAGGCCTTGATCTGCGCGCCCGAGGTGCGGGCCAGCTCGCCGTTGGAAAGCCCGCCCGCGCCCGACAGGTGCGACAGCGGCACGCCCTGCCCCGCCTCGGGGTTGAAGTGGATCTGCGCGCCGCTCCAGGGGCGCAGCCCGAGGTCGGCGGTGGCGGTAAAGGAATACGAGCGCTCGGCAGTGGGCACCAGGCTGTTGGGGCCGGTGTAGGGCGCATCGAACGAGGGCTTGTGCTGCCAGACGTAGGTGGTCTGCGCATGCAGGGCCCAGGGGGGCGGGTCACCGTCCGCCGGGTTGCCGCCGGCATCGCCGGACGGGGCGGCCAGGGCCTGGGCAGCGAGGACGGCCGCGGTGCCACCCAGCGCGGCTTGCAGCACGCGCCGGGGCCCGAAGCCACGGAAGAAATGGGAGAGGAGCAACAGCATGCGGCGGCATTCTGTCAGGCCCCGGTGGCCTGCGCGTGTCCGCGCGACCGCCGCGCGCTTCAGCGTGGTTTTTTGCGCACAGGCAGGGTGGCTGCGGCGCTGGCCGAGACCTTGCCACCCAGCCCGGGCGGCACGTGGGGGACCGGCTCAGGGATGGCGTCCGCAGGCTCGGCCACCACGCCCGCGGCAGGCTCGGGCGATGCCACCACCGCCGCTGCAGCCGGCACGGGCGCAGCGGCGCGCGCAGCCGGCAGGGAGCGGCGCCAGGCCTCGATCACCACCTCGTTGACGAACTGCCGGTCCAGCCACAGCCACAGCACCATGGGCGCGAGCGTGGGCAGCACCAGCACGCCCACCTGGTAGCCGTACACCAGCGCCTCCAGTTGCCACTGGGCGACCTTGAGCACGCGCACGTCAAGCTGCGCCGTCAGCACCACCTGCATGAGCAGGTGCATCACCAGGCTGAAGGCCTGCAGCGGCACGAGCAGCGCGAAGCCGGCCAGCGCGCGCCAGGTGCGGCCCGGGCCGCGCGCGGTCAGCAGCAGGGCGAGGAAGATGGGCAGGCCGTAGGCATAGCGGCCGGGGTCGGATTCGACGGTGATCTCGACCAGGCGGTTGCCGGTCTGCGGCGTGGCGACCGCCACCGAGGTATCGACCTCGAACGCCCCGGGCCGCAGCCGCGTCTCGCGCACCCAGCCGGGGGCAGCATGCTCCAGGACCGCGCCGGCCACCATGCCCACGGGGTACGAGGTCCAGGGCGAGACCCGGATCCACAGCAGGGTGAGCAGCACCACCCCGGCGAACAGGCCGAGGACGAAGATTTTCAGGCTGGCGGCGCGGCGCATGCGGTGCCGCGGATCACGCCGGCACGGCCGCAGGGGAGGTGGACGGCGCCGAAGGCGGTGCCGCCGGCGGCTCGTTCGGCGGGGCGCCCGCGCCGCCCCGGCTGCCGGCCCGCACCCACAGCAGCCAGACGATGAGCACGTCCACCATGATGAGCGCCTGCCAGAGGTATTCGTGGGCGAAGTTGAAGATGGCGGTGTTCCACTGCCCCAGGTAGAACAGGCTGACCACCCGCACGATGTTCATGGCCTGCACGGCCACGAAACCGGCGACCAGGCCGACCAGCTTGTGCCGCCAGGTGGACGGGAACGCCATGACGGCGGCGAACAGCACGATGCACGCCTCGATGCCGTTGCAACCCGCCTCGATGGAGACGCCGAAGCCCGTGGCCTGGTTCCACAGCACCTTGCCCGAGGCGGCGGCCGAGCTGTCGAACCAGGTGACCAACCCGGCGCAGATGCGCGCCAGCAGCGCCGTCCACGGCAGCACCAGGTGCTGCTGCACCCAGCCCAGCATGTTGATGCCGAACATCGTCAACTGCAGGGTCAGGAAGAGCAGGAAAAAGCGCAGCATGGCGGCGGCCTCGAAGGGGTGGCGTTTCAGACGGGCGCATTATCGGCCAGCAGGCCCGCCGCCATGCAAAAAGCCCGGCCTCCCAAGAAGACCGGGCTTTTGTTTGCTACTTATTTAATAGCAATACGCCCTAGTGGATCATGCGCTGGAGGCCGATCAGGCCAGCAATGCATTCACGCGCTTCACATAGGCTGCGGGGTCCTCGGGCAGGCCGCCTTCGGCCAGCAGCGCCTGGTCGAACAGGATGTGCGCCAGGTCGTGGAAGTGCACGCTGCCGTCCAGCTTCTTGACCAGGGCGTGATCGGGGTTCACCTCCAGCACGGGCTTGGACTCGGGCGCCTGCTGGCCGGCCTGCTTGAGCATGCGCGCCAGCTGGGTGCTCATGCCGTCGTCCTGCACGACCAGGCAGGCGGGCGAATCGACCAGGCGGGTGGTGGCGCGCACGTCGTCGGCCTTGTCCTTGAGGGCTTCCTTGAGCTTGGCCAGCAGCGGCTTGAAGGCCTCGGCGGCTTCCTCGGCGGCCTTCTTCTCGGCCTCGTCCTGCAGCTTGCCCAGATCGACCGCGCCCTTGGCCACGGACTGCAGCGGCGTGCCGTCGAAGTCCTGCAGGTAGTTCAGCGCCCACTCGTCCACGCGGTCGGTCATCAGGAGCACCTCGATGCCCTTTTTCTTGAAGACTTCGAGCTGCGGGCTGTTCTTGGCAGCGGCCAGCGTGTCGGCGGTGATGTAGTAGATGGCGTCCTGGCCTTCCTTCATGCGCGCCTTGTAGTCGGCGAACGAGACGGTGACCGCATCGCTTTGCGTGGAGGCGAAACGCAGCAGCTTGGCCAGGCGCTCGCGGTTGCCGAAGTCCTCGCCCAGGCCTTCCTTGAGCACGGCGCCGAATTCGGCATAGAACGCCGTGTACTTGCCTTCCTTGGCCTTGTCCTCGTCGCTCACCACATCGGTCACGCCGTCGGCGCCTTCTTCACCGGCGGTGTGCTTGTCGTGCTTGGCCAGGTCTTCCAGCATGCCGAGCACGCGCTTGGTGGAGCCTTCGCGGATGGCGCGCACGTCGCGGCTTTCCTGCAGCAGCTCGCGGCTCACGTTGAGCGGCAGGTCGCTTGAGTCGATCACGCCCTTCACGAAGCGCAGGTAGGTGGGCATCAGCGCCTCGGCGTCGTCCATGATGAACACGCGCTTGACGTACAGCTTCACGCCGGCCTTCTTGTCGCGGTTCCACAGGTCGAACGGGGCCTTGGCGGGCACGTACAGCAGCTGCGTGTACTCGGTGTTGCCCTCGACGCGGTTGTGGCTCCAGGTGAGCGGGTTCTCGTGGTCGTGGCTGATGGCCTTGTAGAAGTCCTGGTACTGCTCTTCGGTGATGTCCTTCTTGGGGCGGGTCCACAGGGCGCTGGCCTTGTTGACGGTTTCCCACTCGCCGGTCTTGACCATGCCGCCGGGCTGGCGGCCGCCGTTTTCGTCACCGGGGTTGATCAGCTCGCCCTCTTTCCACTCTTCCTTTTCCATCAGGATGGGCAGGCTGATGTGGTCGGAATACTTGCCGATGATGGACTTGATCTTCCAGGCGTTCAGGAACTCTTCGGCGTCGTCGCGCAGGTGCAGGATGATGCTGGTGCCGCGCTCGGGACGGGTGATGGTCTCGACCTCGAAGTCGCCCGTGCCGCCGCTGATCCAGCGCACGCCCTGCTCGGCGGGCAGGCCGGCCCGGCGCGATTCCACGGTGATCTTGTCGGCCACGATGAAGCCGGAATAAAAGCCCACGCCGAACTGCCCGATCAACTGGCCCTGCTCGGACGCGGTGGCCTTCTGGTCGCCCGAGAGCTTGCCCATGAAGTCCTTGGTGCCGCTCTTGGCGATGGTGCCCAGGTGGTCGATGGCCTCCTGCTGGCTCATGCCGATGCCGTTGTCGGTGATGGTGAGCGTCTTGGCGTCCTTGTCGAAGGCCACGCGCACCTCGAGGTGGGGCGCGTCTTCGTACAGGGCGTTGTTGTTCAGGGCCTCGAAACGCAGCTTGTCGCAGGCGTCGGACGCATTGGAGATCAGCTCGCGCAGGAAGATTTCCTGGTTGGAGTACAGCGAATGCGTGACCAGGTGCAGCAGTTGCGCCACTTCGGCCTGGAAGGAATGGGTCTGTTTGCTCATGGTGTGGATTGGGAGGTCGGGGTCATTCACAAAAAGAGGGATGCCCCGGCAGTTCGGGGCAAGCGCCGCATTATCAAGGCTGGCGGGTCCATCCCCGGCCGAGGCGCCGCCCCGGGGCACCGGCGACCATTGAACTCCGGGCGCGCGCCCCGTTCCAAGCCGCCATCCAGCCCCCAGCCCCCAGCCCCCAGCCCCCAGCCCCCAGCCCCCAGCCCCCCGGCCGCACCCCGACGACGGAACCCGATCCATGCGCCCACTACTCCGAAGCCTGCTTCACAGGCACCTGCCGATGGCGGCGTGCCTGGCCCTGCTGCTGGGCCCCACCCCGCCGCTGTGGGCGCAACAGGCCACGGGCCGTCCCGATGGCTTCGCCGCCGGGGTCACCGGCGGCGGCCAGGCCGAGGTGGTTCGCCCCACCTCGCTGGAGGGCCTGGAGCGCGCGCTGTGCCAGCGCGCCCAGGGCCCGCGGTGCACCGACGACGCACCGCGCGTGATCGTGCTGGACCGCCTGTTCGACTTCCGGGGGTCGCTGCAGGCCAACGGCTCCGCCACCACCACCGAGGCCGGGTGCCTGGCCTTCGCCTGCCGGGACGCCCCGCCGGGCCAGGGCGGCCAGTGGGGCCTGAACGTCGCCCACTTCTGCGACGGCCGCCCGGCCGCCCCGGTGACCTACGACAACGCCGGGCGCCGCCCCCTGCCCGTGGGCTCCAACAAGACCCTCGTCGGCGTCGGGCGCAACGCCGGCATCCAGGGCCGGGGCCTGCGCATCGGCGACGGCAACCGCAACGTCATCGTCCAGAACATCCGCATCACCGACATCAACCCGGGCGTCGTCTGGGGCGGTGACGCGCTGACCATCGACGGCGCCGACGGCGTGTGGGTGGACCACAACCTGTTCGCGCGCATCGGCCGCCAGATGGTGGTGACGGGCTTCGGCAGCGCCGCGCACGTCACCCTGTCCGGCAACGAGTTCGATGGGCGCACCGGCCAGTCGGCCACCTGCGACGGCCACCACTACTGGCTGTGGCTGTTCCTGGGCGCGCAGGACACGATCACCGTGGCCCGCAACTACGTGCACGACACCTCGGGCCGCGGGCCGCATGCGGGCGGCATGAAGAACGCCACCGTGGCCGCGCACCTGGTCAACAACTATTTCGAGAACCTCAGCGGCGAAGGCGCGGCCATGCCCCTGACGGCCACGGCCCGCCTGTTGATGGAGGGCAACCATTTCGACCATGTGACCCGGCCCGTGTACCGCTACCCGCATGCGCCCGGCCCGGGCCCGGTCTTCGCCCCGTTCGCCGGGCAGCCCGCCCCGGGCAATGGCCTGTGCCGCCAGGCCATCGGGCGGGACTGCGTGCCCAACGACCAGACCGCCAGCGGCACCGCCGACGCGCCAGCGCTGGATGCGCCGGCGATCCAGGCTTTCGGTGCGTGGCGGGCATGGCTGATCGCGCCGGAATCCGCCGCCGAGACGGCCCGCTCGGTGCGGCGGCAGGCGGGCGTCGGCGTGATCGGCACCGCCGGGGGCGCCGTGCCCTGAGCGCGCCGGTGCCCCGATGGGACCTGCACAAGGAGATTGCTATTAATTCAATAGCAATCAAGGCATGATTCACTAGGGCATGAAGGCAAAATCGCCCAAAATCCTGCCACGAGTACCCGCGGCGGCGCCATGCCCCGCGCCCGGCGTCAGAACTTCTCGTGCGCCCCCAGGTAGCGCCACTGCCCGACGGGCAGGTTGCCCAGGGTGATGCGGCCGATGCGGATGCGCTTCAAGCCCACCACCTTCAGGCCCACCAGTTCGCACATGCGGCGGATCTGGCGCTTCTTGCCTTCCTTGAGCACGAAGCGCAGTTGCTCGGGGTTCTGCCAGTCCACGCGGGCGGGCTTGAGCGGCTGGCCGTCCAGGGCCAGGCCATGGCACAGGCGGGCCAGCTGGTCGGCGGGAAAGGCGTCCTGCACGTTCAGCGCCACGTCGCCGTACTGCACGCGGACGAGGTATTCCTTCTCGACGTCGGAGTCCTCGCCGATGAGCTGGCGCGCCACGCGGCCGTCCTGCGTGAGCACGAGCAGGCCGACGGAATCGATGTCCAGCCGCCCGCAGGGGGCCAGGCCCCGCAGCTGCGGCGGCGAAAAGCGCATGCGGCTCGGGTCCTCGCGCCAGTGCGTGCGCGGGTTGATGAGGGCGACGGCGGGCGTGTGCCCGTCCTCGGCCTGGCCGCTCACGTAGCCCATGGGCTTGTGCATCAGGATGGTGACCTTCTGCTCCTGAAAGCCCTGCGCCACGCGCTCGACCTCGATGCGGTCGGTAGGCAGCACCTGCAGCCCCATCGGCGCGACTTCGCCGTTGACCTTGACCCAGCCCTGCGCGATCCAGTCGTCGGCCTCGCGGCGCGAGCACAGGCCCAGCTCGGCCATGCGCTTGTTCAGGCGCGAGGTGCCGCCCTCGCCCGCCGGGGGCGCGGCGGCCGGCGCGCGCCGGGCGGCAGGCGGCGGTGCGCGGTCCGGCGACCGGCCCTGCCAGGGGTCGGGCCCGGAAGGGGCCCGGGCCGCGGCAGGGCGGACAGGGGGGCGAGGCGATGCGTTGGCGCCGGCATTCGGGCCGTTGAACGGCCGGGCGGCGGGGCCGGCATTCGCCCGGGCGGCGGGCTGCGCGGTGGCCGGTGCCCGGCGTGCGGAGGGTGCGGTGGCCGCAGGCGGCGCCACCTTGGCGGGGGCGGCGGGGGGAAGGGAGAGGCGGCGGCGGGGCGGCGAATCGGACATGGGCGCTATTTTCGCTCGGCCGCCGAAGCGTGCCAGGCGAGAAAGTCGTCCATGGGCAGCGGCCGGCTGATGTAGTAGCCCTGCGCATCGTCGCAATGCAGGGCCCGCAGGCGCTCCAGGATGGACACGGTCTCCACCCCTTCGGCCACCACGCTCAGGCCCAGGTTGTGCGCCAGGTCGATGGTGGAGCGCACGATCTGCTCGTCGCCGTCGTCGGAGGCCATGCCGATGACGAAGGACTTGTCGATCTTCAGCTCGTCCACCGGCAGCCGCTTGAGGTAGGCCAGCGACGAATAGCCCGTGCCGAAGTCGTCGATGGACAGCTTGAAGCCCTGCTCGGACAGAAGATTGAGCATGGCCTCGGCCCGCAGGGGCTCGTCCATGATGGCGCTCTCGGTGATCTCCAGGCAGAACGACTCGGCGCTCACGCCGTGGCGCGCCAGCAGCGCGCCCAGGCGGTTGCTCAGTTCGGGGTCGAGCAGGTCGCGCGTGGACAGGTTGATCGAGATGCGCAGCGCCAAGGGCTGCACGCGCGGCTGCGCCAGGAAGATCACCGCCTGCTCGAACATCCACAGCGTGAGCTGCCGCACGAAGCCGGTCTGCTCGGCAAAGGGAATGAACTGCAGCGGCGGCACCATGCCGCGCTCGGGGTGCTGCCAGCGCACCAGGGCCTCGGCCGCATGGCCCGGCTGGCCGGTCAGCGTCACCTTGGGCTGCAGGAACAGGCGCAGTTCGTTGCGGTCCACCGCGCGGCGCAGCTCGGTCAGCAGCGAGAGCGAGACGGCGCTGGAGGAATCCATCGACGGCTCGTACAGCAGCGCCCCGCTGAGCCGCAGCTTGGCCGCGTACATGGCGATCTCGGCGTGGCTGAGCAGGGTGTCGGCATCGTGCGCCGCACCGGGCCAGCAGGCGATGCCGATGCCCGCGCTCAGATCCACCGTGCGGTCGCCGAAGGCCATGGGCGTCTCGAAGGCGCGCAGGATGCGCTGGGCCATGTCGCGCGCGGCCGCTTCGTCGGCGCCGGGCATCAGCATGGCGAACTCGTTGCCGCCCAGGCGGGCGATCACGTCCTGCGGCGATCGCGCCTGCCCGCTGATGCGCTCGGCCACGGCCTGCAGCAGCCGGTCGCCCAGCGCATAGCCCAGCACGCCGTTCACGTGCTTGAAGCGGTCCAGGTCCAGCGCGAGCACGGCCACGGGGCGCTGGCCGTTGCCGGGCCCGATGGCCTCCATGATGGCGCGGCGAAAGCGCTCCCGGTTGGGCACGCCGGTCAGCCGGTCGGTGTCGGCCAGCCGCAGGATCTCGCCCTGCTGCCCGGCGATGTCCAGCCGCATGCGGTCGAACGAACGGGCGAGGTTGCCGATCTCGTCGTGGCGGCGCGTGTGCTCGATGGGGGCGTCGTAGTCGCCCTGGGACAGGCGGTGCGTGGCCGAGACCAGCGAGCGCAGCGGCATCGTCACGCGGCGCGCCATGAAGGCGCTGCCCAGCGCGAAGAGCACCAGACCGGCCACGGTGATCACCCCCAGCAGGATCTGCAGCTGGCGGTAGGGCGCCACCACGTCGTCGAGCGAGCGCAGCAGCAGCGCGCGGGCGCTGGTGGTGCCGCTGTCCAGGCGCACGGGCCGCACCAGCAGCGTCTCGCCGCCGAGCACCTGCTCCCCGCCCATGCGAAAGTCGCGCAGATCGGTCAGCGCGCGATCCGGCAGGGTGCTCACCGGCACGGCCACGGCACCCGTGGCGTCGCGCACCTGGATGGCCACGTCCACCGACAGCAGCTGCTGCATCTCGGACACCAGTGTCTCGTTGACCGGAAAGCCCATCAGCACCCAGCCCACCAGCAGCGGCGCCCGCATGGGCACCATCACGAACTGGTACGGAATGCCGTGCACCACGGCGATCTGGCTGCCCTGCGGCTGCGCCACCAGCGCGGGCACGGCCTGGTCCACCGCGCTCTGGTAGTCGGCCGCGGTGCGCGAGGGGCTGGTGGACTGCAGGTGCATGCGGGTGTCCAGCAGCGCCGTCATCGCGGCGCCGATGCGCGCGCCGTGGTTCTCCAGCACCGACTGGATGGTCGCCGAGTCGCCGGAATTAACGGCGGAGCGAAAGCCGTAGTCGGCCGCCAGCAGGGCCGAGGCCTCCTGCAGCCGCACGGCGTTCTGCGCCAGCAGCCAGCGCCAGACGCGTTCGTCCACGTCCAGGCTGCGCTCGATCTGGGCGCGGGCATTGCGCACGATGAAGGTCTGCACCACGGCAAACCCCGCCGCCTGAACGATCAGCAGCAGCAGCAGGGAAATTCCAACCAGCCGAAGGATCAGGCTACGGTGCAGCGCGCGCAGGTTCAAGGCGTCACCCCCGCCAGCCGCACGACCACCGGCGCCCCGCCTTCGGCCACCGCGAGCGGCTGCGCGTAGGCCGCGGCGCCCACCGGCAGGCCCGAATGCCACACGCGCAGCGTGTAGTTGCCCGCGGGCACCTTCTCGATGCGCGCGATGCCGAACGGCGCGGCGCTCTGCGAAAAATACGGTGTCTCCAGCACGAGGATCCAGGCGACCATCTGATCGTGGATGTTGCAGCCGAGCACCACGACCCCGGGCTTGTCGAAGAGCACAGGGTTGGCCGGCGTGCCGGAATACAGCTGCAGCTCGAATTTCTTGGCCGGCGAGAACGAATACACATGGTGGCGCACGTTGTCCCTGTTGGGAAACCGCACCTCGGTGCCCACCGTCACGGCCAGCACCTCGGGCACGAAGCGGCGCTTGAGCTGCCCCATGTCCTGCTGGGCCATGGGCCGCACCAGCTTGTGCGCCTCCGGCGAATCCAGGAACACGATCGCGCCCAGCAGCGGCTTGCCGGAGCCGTCCTGCACGGTCACCTGGACCTCCGCGGCCATCGCCGGCCATGCCAGTGCCCAGAGCACGGCAACCATGCCCCGGGGCATGGGCGAGCGAAGTCGGATCATGGGGCCGGTTCCTTCCAAAAAATGTAACAAGTCCACGGTGGATCGAATGGCGCCAAAGTGGAATGCGCAAAAATGGCACGGCGCTACGCTACCAAAAAAATAGCATCGGAACGATGCATTTAATAAGATATGAGCGATTAAATCAATTCATACAAGTGCGCCGCCCTCCCGGCACTTTAGAGGCAGATACTCTGCGGTGGGTCTTTCATATGTAACATCCATTGCGATACCGGCCATGGCCCGGACGGCGCCGCGCATCGATCACTGGCACTGCTTTTGCTGTGCATTTCGTTCAAAGGCCATCGGCCACGGAAAACACCATGCAGACCGCTTCGTTCTTCAAGACCCTCTCCATCTCCCGCCGTCTGTTCCTGGGATTCGGCTGCATGCTGGCACTGCTCATCGCGGTGGCCATGGTTGCGCATTCTTCGTTGAACGAGGTCAACCAGCAAATGCAGCAGATGACCGGTGCCAGTGCCGCCAAGATGCGGCTGGTCAACAGCATGCTGGAGAACGTGAGCGCCATCGGCATCCAGGGGCGGTCGGCGGCGATGCTCGGCGAGGTCGATCCCAAGAGCGCCGAAGAGCAGACCCGCCGCGTCGGCCAGGCGCTGCAGCGCTACGCGGCGCAGGAGACCGAACTGGCCACGCTGCTCGACTCCGGCGCCACGCCGGCCGAACGGCAACTGCAGACCGACATCCAGGCCCTGGCCCGCAAGACCCGGCCCGAGCTGGACACGGCCCTTAAGGCCATCTCCGACGGTGACACCGTGAGCGCCACGCTCTCGCTCATGACGCGCGTGGCCCCCGCCGAATCCGCCTGGCGCGACAAGCTGGCCGAACTGGTGCAGTTGCAGAACACCCTCAACACCGAAGCCGCGGCCGGCGCGTCGCGCATGGAAAACCGGGCCCGCGCCATCGGCGGCGGGCTGGTGGCCCTGGCCATCGTGCTGGGCGCGCTGATCGCCTGGCGCACCACGGCCAGCATCACCCAGCCCATCGGGCGTGCGGTGGTGGTGGCCGAACGCATCGCGCGCGGCGACCTCACCTCGCGCGTGGAAGTGCGCATCCAGGACGAGACCGGCCGGCTGCTGGACGCCATCGCCGCCATGCAGGAGCAGCTGCGCTCGCTGGTGGGCGGCATCGGCACCACGGCGGATTCGATCCTGCTGGCCAGCTCCGAAGTGGCCTCGGGCAACCTCGACCTGAGCCAGCGCACCGAGCAGACCTCGGGCAACCTGCAGCAGGCTGCCTCGGCGCTGGAAGACCTGACGCACACCGTGCAGCAAAGCGCCGACGCCGCGCGCCAGGCCAACCAGATGACCGCCGCCGCCTCGCAGGTGGCCGAGCGCGGCGGCGAGGTCGTCTCGCAGGTGGTGCGCACCATGGACGTGATCAGCGCCAGCTCGCGCAAGATCGCGGACATCATCAGCGTGATCGACGGCATCGCCTTCCAGACCAACATCCTGGCCCTCAATGCCGCGGTCGAAGCCGCGCGCGCGGGCGAACAGGGCCGCGGCTTCGCGGTGGTGGCCGGCGAGGTGCGCGCGCTGGCGGGGCGCTCGGCCGATGCCGCGCGCGAGATCAAGGCACTGATCCTGGCCAGCGCCAATCAGGTGCAGGAAGGCACCACGTTGGTGGGCCACGCGGGCGCCACCATCGGCGAACTGGTGCAGTCGGTCCAGCAGGTGTCGGGCATCATGGCCGAGATCACCGCATCGGCCCGCGAGCAGAGCGACCGCATCGCCGAAGTGAGCCAGTCGGTGGGCGCGCTGGAGACCATGACGCAGCAGAACGCCGCGCTGGTGGAAGAAAGCAGCGCGGCCGCCGGCAGCCTCAAGGACCAGGCCGGCCGGCTCACGGACATGGTGGGCACCTTCCGCCTGACGCGCACCCCCGAGCTGGCAGCGCCCGTCAGCCGCGCATGACCGCCTGGGCATCCGGGGCCTCCGGCGCGCGGACGGCGCGCCGCACGGGCGCCTCGGCCTGCGCGGCGAACACGCTCTCGCGCAGCGCGGGCAGGTCCAGCACCCGCAGTCCGCCGTATTCCACGCAGATCGCGCCCTGCGCCTGCAGCTCGGCCAGCGCCTCGTTCACGCGCTGGCGCGACAGCCCCACCAGGTACGCCAACTCCTGCTGCGTGATGCGCAGCACCTCGCGCACGCCGGGGTAGAGCACCGGGTTGAACAGCGCCGCCAGGCTGCGCGCCACGCGCACGTCGGGGTTGCCCAGCCGGTCGATCTCGCGCGCGGCGATGAACTGGCCCAGCCGCTCGTTGAGCTGGTTCATCACGAACCGGTTGAAGCCGATGGAGTGGTCCAGCAGCCAGTGGAAGGTGTCGATGGGCAGGCCCGCCACCACGCTCTTGCGCAGCGCCTGGATGTTGTAGCGGTAGGGCTCGCGCTTGACCGCCGTGCCCTCGCCGAACCACCCGCCCGGCGGCACGCCGGTGAAGGTCATCGTCTGGCCCTGGGCGTTGTCGGTGCTCATCTTGAGCAACCCCTCCACCACGCCGAACCAGTAGGTCACCGGCCGGCCCACGCGGCACACGTAGTCGCCCACCTTCGCATCGCCCACCAGCAGCGCGGCCACGGCGCGCTCGCGCTCGGGCGCGGACAGCAGCGCCAGCCAGGGAATGCCGTCCAGCTCCACCTGGGACGGCAGGCGGCGGCGCTGGTGCAGCGAAAGGTCGTCGTTCATGGACTGCGAGCATGGCGCAGGAAGGCCGCTGGGCGCTTGCGGGAATACCACGACGCGGACTGTTGCCGGGGCGACAAAGAATCGACCCGCGCACACCGATGATCCGCCCACCGGCCACGGAGACACCATGCCAAGAACATTCCAACAGGCCCCCTGTTCGACCGCGCCTGCCTCGCCCACCACCCGCCACCTGCACCGCGATGCGCCGCCGGCCCCGCTGCAGCGCCGCCGCCTGCTCGCGGGGGCGGCCGCGCTGGCCCTGCCGTGGATCGGCGCGGCGCCGGCACGCGCACAGGGCACGGTGCTGCGCATCGCGCAGTCCACCGCGCTCACCGGCCCGCTGGGCGACCTGGGCTCGGCCATGCACCAGGGCGCCAAGGCCGCCTTCGCCGCCATCAACGCCCAGGGCGGCGTGCAGGGCCAGGCGATCGAACTCACCACGCTGGACGACGGCTACGACATCCCCCGCGCGCTGGCCAACGTGGACAAATTCCTCGCCGACCGCGAGCAGTTCGCGCTCTTCAACTGCATGGGCACGCCCATGGTCGAGGCCATGCTGCCCAAGGTGCTGCCCTCGGGCATGCCGTTCTTCGCCCCGTTCACCGGCGCCATGCTCAGCCGCGTGAAGGGCGCGCGCAGCGTGTTCAACGTGCGCGCCACCTACGCCGACGAGGCCGACAAGCTGGTCCAGCACTTCTCCACGCTGGGCATCCGGCGCATCGCCGTGGCCTACCAGAACAACGCCTTCGGCAAGGAGGTGTTCAACGCCGCCCGCGACGCCATGGCCCGGCTGAAGCTGGGCGAACCGCTGTCCGGCACCGTCGAAAGCGATGCGTCGAACGCCGGCGCCACGGCGCGCCAGGTCGCCGACGGCAACCCCGAGGCGGTGCTGATCGGCCTGGCCGGCAAGCCGGCGCTGGAGTTTGTGAAAGCGTTCCGGAGCCTTCGGCGCGGCACCGCGCTGTATGCCACGTCCGTGATGGGCACCTCGGCCGCCGTCAAGGCCCTGGGGCCGGATGCCGTCGGCCTGACCATCTCGCAGGTCGTGCCGCTGCCCACCAACGTGGTGGTGCCGGTGGTGCGCGAATTCCAGGCCGCATGGAAAGCCGTGGGCGCCACGGCCGAGCCCTCGCACCTGGCGCTGGAGGGCTACATCAACGCCCGCGTGTTCGCCCAGGCCCTGCAGCGCGCGGGCCGCAACCCGTCGCGCGCCGCCTTCGTGGACGCCACCTGGAGCCTCAAGAACTGGGACCTGGGCGGCTTCGAAGTGAACGCCACCGGCCCGGAACGCAGCGCCTCGCGCTTCGTCGAGCTGACCCTCGTGGGGCGGGATGGGCGGTTCATCCGCTGAGCCGCACAGCGGTCGCCGGCCCGCGATCATCGGAGCGCGGTGGACGAATCATTTGCTATTAAATATATAGCAATACAGGCATGAAATCCGCCGGCATGGGCCTGTTTTGGCCTGTACCAGCGCATCCGCTGCGCCCTCTAATTCGCCCTTGGCTTCGCCTTCACTGCGACGGCACGGCGTAGCGGTAGCCCCGGAATGCCCACACCGTGCGGGACGGCTCGATCTTCTCCAGCACCACGCCCGGCGCGGCCTGGTCGCCCTCGTGCAGCACCTGCCCGTTGACGATGGCCATGCGGTAGGCCGGGTTGGCCGAATAGGTGGCGCCGCTGAACTGCATGGCCGGCAATTGCTCGCGCACGGACGGCGGCAGATCGCGCTGCGCCACGACGGGCTGGGCCGGGGCCTGGGCCGGCGGCAGCAGGCGCGCGGTGGCCGCCGCCGCGGCCGAAGCGCGCGACAGCGGGGCGGACGCTGCGCGCTCGGTGGCGCGTTCGGGCACAGGAGCCACTGCCGCCGAAGGCACGGCGACCGGGGCCACACGCTCCGGCCGCAGCGCCGGAGCAGGGGCCGGCGCCGGCAACGGGGCCACGCGGGTGCGGGCGGGTGCTTCGGCGGGTGCGGGGGCCGGCGCAGGCAAAGGCGCCGTCACCGCAGCGGCAGGCGCGGCCACCGGGCCCGCGGGGCTGGACGCGGGCGCGGCCGCCAGCCGCACCGGCTCGGACGGCACCGCCGTGCGGTGCGCGAACCACCAGGACGCACCCGCCGCCGCGCCGGCGACGGCCACGCCGGCCGCCAGCACCGGTAGCCACGGCAGGGCGCCGGTGCGCGCCGGTTCGGCCGCAGACGGTGCGCCCGGCGCCGGCACGGCCGGCGTGTGCAGGCCGGGCACGGCGCCGCGGCCGCGTTCGGCTTCGGCGCGCCGCAGGGCGTCAAGGATGTAGGACATAGGATGGAAAAAAGTGCGTGGGGCGGTGCCCGCCGGGCAGGGACATCGAAATGCGGAGAAGGCCTGGCATGCGCTAGTTTCCAGTGCTCAGGCGCGGCTCGGCCACGCCCGCGGCGCGGTTGAGCAGCATCAGGGTCAGCGGCCCGGCGCGGCCATCGGGTACCAGGCCCTGCGCGACCTGGAAGCGCTGGATGCGGGCGCGGCGCTGCGTGGCTTCCGCGCGCGAGGCGCTGCGCGCGGCGGCGGCATCGGCCGCAGGCGGCAACTGGGCGTCCAGCCACGCCAGCGTGGCGGGCTGGTCTGCCAGATCGCTGCCGTCCTGCAGGCCCGGCGGCGCACGCCACAGCGTGGCGAACTCGCCGCGCCAGGCCTGCGCCAGATCGGCCAGGGGCACCTGCAGCGTGCGCCCCGCGCCCGACAGCGTGGCCACGGCGCCGTCCAGCCGCGACAGCACGACGGCCACCGGGCGCTCGTCCGCCGTGAACAGCGTGATCACGCCCGGCCGGTCGAGCTGGCGCACGAGGCCCAGCGCCGTGCGGCGCTGGCGAAAGCAGCGCAGCCCCTGGGCAGCCAGGCCCGCGCAGGCATCGGCTCCGGGCGCGGAAGGTGCGCCCCAGGCCGCGGCCAGCGCGCGCCAGGCGTCGTGGTCGCCCTCGGGCTGCAGGGCCAGGAAGCCTTGCAACGCCGAAGGGGGCACGGTGGCGGCGGCCGAGGCGGCGGGCAGGGCGGCCGCGTTGGAGGCCGCCGGTGGCGCCGCGGAGGACGCCGGCCCAGCCGCCACCACCGGCCCCGGGCCCGCCACCGCAGCGCCCGTGGGCGGCCACCAGCCCAGCGCCCAGCCCGCGCAGGCGACGGCCGCCGCACCCGCGAGGGCGCCGGCCCCCGCCACCGCCCAGCGCGGCGCCCGCGCGGCGGCCGTGCGGGCGGCAGGCGCGGCATCGAACACCTCGCGCGCGGCCTGGTCCACGATGGCCTCGTTCACCTCGCGCACGCCGCCGGCATAGGCGCCGAGCAGCGCCCGGTCGCACAGCAGGTTGATGCGCCGAGGCACACCGCGCGCCAGGGCATGCACGCGCTGCAGGGCGCGCGCCGTGAAAGGCAACGCGCCCTGCAGGCCGGCCACGGCCATGCGGTGGGCGATGTACTGGCGGGTTTCCTCGGCGCTCAGGGCATCGAGGTGAAAGCGGGCGATCACGCGCTGGGCCAGCTGCTCCAGCGACGGGCCGGCGATCATGCCGCGCAGCTCCGGCTGGCCGATCAGGATGATCTGCAGCAGCTTGCGCTCGCTGGTTTCCAGGTTGGTGAGCAGGCGCAACTGCTCCAGCACGTCGGCCGAGAGGTTCTGCGCCTCGTCGATGATGAGCACGTTGTTGCGCCCCGCCGCATGGGCCTGGAGCAGGAAGGCATTCAACGGGTCGATGCAGTCCTTGACCGTCTCGGAGCCCGGCACCGCCGGGGTGTGCGCCACGCCGAACTCGTCGCAGATGGAGCGCAGCAGTTCGCCCACCGTGAGCCTCGGATTGAAGATATAGGCCACGTTGCAATGCGCCGGGATCTGCTCCAGGAAGCACCGGCACACCGTGGTCTTGCCGGTGCCGATCTCGCCCGTCAGCAGCACGAAGCCGCCACCGGCGTCCAGGCCGTAGAGCAGGTGCGCCAGCGCCTCGCGGTGGCGGTCGCTCATGAACAGATAGCGCGGGTCGGGGGCGATGGAAAACGGCGCGTGCTCCAGGCCGAAAAACGGGGCGTACATGGCAGCAAGGATACCGCCCTGCCATGGCGGTCCTGCAGCGGCGCCCTTTCCCCCTGGACCCGCCACGGGCAGGGTTACACCCGTCAGGAGTTTCCCGCAAATTGTCGTCGGCAAGACAAGAAGACGTCAAAGCGGTTCCTACCATCCGTTGCATCTCCCTTGCATGGCTGCGCGCCCCGCCAGCAGCCTCGGCGGACACCACCGGTAGGAACAGGCATGACGACCACCTTCCCCCAACTGCTGCTGCGGCACGCCGCCGAACGGCCCACCGACGCGGCGCTGCGCGAAAAGGAATACGGCATCTGGCAGACCCGCACCTGGTCGGGCCTGGCCGCGATGGTGGAGACGCTGTGCGCCGGCCTGCACCAGGCCGGGCTGCAGGCGGGCGAGCACCTGGTGGTGGTCGGCGCCAACCGCCCGCGCCTGTATGCCACCATGCTCGCGGCGCAGTCGCTGGGCGCCATTCCCGTGCCGCTGTACCAGGATGCGGTGGCCGCCGAATGCATCTACCCGCTCAACAACGCCGAAGTGCGCTTTTGCGTGGTGGAAGACCAGGAGCAGGTGGACAAGCTGCTGGAGATCCGCGCGCAGTGCCCCACCCTGTCGCACCTGTATTTCGATGACCCGCGCGGCCTGCGCAACTACAGCGAGCCGGGCCTGGCATCGCTCGATGCGCTGGTGGAGGCCGGCACCGCCTTCGTGGCGCAGAACCCCGGCTGGTTCCACGCGCAGGTCGACCGGGTACAGCCCGGCGACGTGGCGGCCATGTTCTTCACCTCGGGCACCACGGGCAACCCCAAGGGCGTGGTGCACACGCACGCCACCTTGCTCGACCGCGCGCAGGCCGGCGCCGAGTTCGACCGCCTGACGTCCGCCGAGGAGGTGCTTGCCTACCTGCCGCCCGCGTGGATCGGGCAGAACATCTTCAGCTACTCGCAGTGGCTGGCCTGCGGCTACGTGGTGAACTGCCCCGAGTCGGCCGGCACCGTCTCCATCGACCTGAAGGAGGTCGGCCCCACCTACTACTTCGCCCCGCCGCGCATCTTCGAGGGCCTGCTCACCAGCGTGATGATCCGCATGGAAGACGCGGGCGCGCTCAAGCGCAAGATGTTCCACGCCTGCATGGCGGTGGCCCGCCGCGTGGGCCCGGCGCGCATGGACGGCCAGCCCGTGGGCCTGCTGGACCGCATCAAGTACGCGCTGGGCGACCTGCTGGTCTATGGCCCGCTGCGCAACAACCTGGGCTTTTCGCGCGTGCGGGTGGCCTACACGGCCGGCGAGGCCATCGGGCCGGACCTGTTCACCTTCTACCGCTCGATCGGCATCAACTTGAAGCAGTTGTACGGCTCCACCGAGACCGCCGTGTTCGTGTGCCTGCAGCCCGACCACCAGGCGCGCGCCGACACCGTGGGCGTGCCGATCCGCGGCGTGCAGATCCAGGTGGCCGACAACGGCGAGATCCTCGTCAAGTCCGCCGGCCTGCTCAAGGAGTACTACAAGAACCCCAACGCCACGGCCGAGGTGCTCACGGCCGACGGCTGGTATCGCACGAGCGATGCGGGCTTCCTCGATGCGCACGGCCACCTCAAGATCATCGACCGCGTGAAGGACGTGGGCCGCATCCAGGGCGGCGCCAACGACGGCGCCATGTTCGCGCCCAAGTACGTGGAGAACAAGCTCAAGTTCTTTCCGTACATCAAGGAGGCCGTGGCCCTGGGCGACCGGCGCGAGAAGGTGTGCGCCATGGTCAACATCGACTTCGACGCCGTGGGCAACTGGGCCGAGCGCCGCAACCTGCCCTACGCGGGCTACACCGACCTGGCGCAAAAGCCCGAGGTGTACGAGCTGATCCGCGACTGCGTGGAGAAGGTGAACGCCGACCTCGCGGGCGATGCGCTGCTGGCGGGCAGCCAGATCAGCCGCTTTCTCGTGCTGCACAAGGAACTGGATGCCGACGACGGCGAGCTCACGCGCACCAACAAGGTCCGCCGCGGCTTCATCGCCGACAAGTACGGCACGCTGGTGGAGGCGCTGTACGCCGGCCGCACCGAACAGTTCATCGAGACGCAGGTCAAGTTCGAGGACGGCCGCACGGGCAGCGTGAGCGCCACGCTCAAGCTCGACGACGCCCGGACCTTCGCCCCGACCAAGCAGGCCGCCTGACCGCAACGCCGCAAGACCCCACCATGACCACCAAGAAGATCGGCGACGTCATCCTCGACGTCCAGAACATCAGCCTGCGGTTCGGGGGCGTGAAAGCGCTCACCGACATCTCGTTCAACGTGCGCGAGCACGAGATCCGCGCCATCATCGGCCCCAACGGCGCGGGCAAGAGCTCGATGCTCAACTGCATCAACGGCGTCTATGCGCCGCAGGACGGCTCCATCACCTTCCGGGGCAAGACGTTCTCGCACATGAACTCGCGCCAGGTGGCCGAGATGGGCGTGGCGCGCACCTTCCAGAACCTGGCGCTGTTCAAGGGCATGAGCGTGATCGACAACGTCATGTCGGGGCGCAACCTCAAGATCAAGATCAACCTGTTCCTGCAGGCGCTGCGCATCGGCCCGGCCGAGCGCGAGGAGATGCGCCACCGCGCGTTCGTCGAACGCATCATCGATTTCCTGGAGATCCAGGCCTGGCGCAAGACGCCCGTGGGCCAGCTGCCCTACGGCCTGCAAAAGCGCGTGGACCTGGGCCGGGCCCTGGCCATGGAGCCGCAGGTGCTGCTGCTGGACGAGCCCATGGCCGGCATGAATGTGGAGGAAAAGCAGGACATGTGCCGCTTCATCCTCGATGTGAACGACGAGTTCGGCACCACCATCGTGCTCATCGAGCACGACATGGGCGTGGTGATGGACATCTCCGACCGCGTGGTCGTGCTCGACTACGGCAAGAAGATCGGCGACGGCACGCCCGACGAAGTGCGCAGCAACGACGACGTGATCAGCGCCTATCTCGGCACCTCGCACTGACCGGAGAACACACACCATGGCTTTCTTTCTCGAAACCCTGATCGGCGGCCTGATGGCGGGCATGCTGTATTCGCTGGTGGCCCTGGGCTTCGTGCTGATCTACAAGGCCTCGGGCGTCTTCAACTTCGCGCAGGGCGCGATGGTGCTGTTCGCAGCGCTCGCGATGGCGCGGCTGTCCGAATGGATTCCCCAATGGACGGGCATCGACAGCCGGCTGCTGGCCGGCATCGCGGCCTTCGTCCTGGCCGGCGCGCTCATGTTTGTGGTGGCCTGGTGCATCGAGCGGCTGGTGCTGCGCCACCTGGTCAACCAGGAAGGCGCCACGCTGCTCATGGCCACGCTGGGCATCACCTACTTCCTCGAAGGCCTGGGCCAGACGATGTTCGGCAGCGACATCTACAAGATCGACATCGGCATGCCCAAGGAGCCGATCTTCGCCCTCGAATCGATGTTCGAGGGCGGCGTGCTCATCAATAAGGAAGACGTGATCGCCGCCGCCATCGCCGCGGGGCTGGTGATCCTGCTGAGCATCTTCTTTCAGAAGACCTCCACCGGCCGCGCGCTGCGCGCCGTGGCCGACGACCACCAGGCGGCGCAGTCCATCGGCATTCCGCTCAACCGCATCTGGGTGATCGTGTGGTGCGTGGCGGGCGTGGTGGCGCTCGTGGCCGGAATGATCTGGGGCAGCAAGCTGGGCGTGCAGTTCTCGCTCACCACGGTGGCGCTGCGCGCGCTGCCGGTGGTGATCCTGGGCGGCCTGACCTCGGTGCCGGGCGCCATCATCGGCGGACTGATCATCGGCGTGGGCGAGAAGCTCTCCGAGGTGTACCTGGGCCCGTTCGTGGGCGGCGGCATCGAGATCTGGTTCGCGTACGTGCTGGCACTGGTCTTTCTCCTCTTCAGGCCCCAGGGCTTGTTCGGAGAGAAGATCATTGACCGCGTGTAAACCATAACGACAAGAACACAGGAGACACGCCATGCTCTACCGCGAAAACGGCCAGTTCAAGACGAGCTACCGCGCCGACCAGCAGATCTTTCCCATCGCGCAGGACCGCATCGCCATGGTGGTGCTGCTGGCCGTGGCCTTCATCGCCGTGCCGATGCTGGCGAGCGACTATTTCTTCCGCGCCATCCTGATCCCGCTGGTCATCATGTCCATGGCCGCGCTGGGCGTGAACATCCTCGTGGGCTACTGCGGGCAGATCTCGCTGGGCTCGGGGGCCTTCATGGCCGTGGGCGCCTACGGGGCCTACAACTTCTTCGTGCGCGTGCCGGGCCTGCCGCTCATTCCGGCCATCGTGCTGGGCGGGCTGTGCGCCACGTTCTTCGGCATCCTCTTCGGGCTGCCCAGCCTGCGCGTGAAGGGGCTGTACCTGGCGGTGGCCACGCTGGCAGCGCAGTTCTTCAGCGACTGGATGTTCCTGCGCATCAAGTGGTTCACCAACAATTCCGACTCGGGCTCGGTGTCGGTCAACGGACTGCAGGTGTTCGGTATGCCCATCGAGAGCGCGCAGTCCAAGTACCTCTTTTGCCTCGCCCTGCTCGTGGTGGTGGCGCTGCTGGCCAAGAACCTGGTGCGCGGCGCGGTGGGCCGCGAGTGGATGGCCATCCGCGACATGGACGTGGCCGCCGCGGTGATCGGCATCCGCCCCATGTACGCCAAGCTCAGCGCCTTCGCCGTCAGCTCGTTCATCGTGGGCATGGCCGGCGCGCTTTGGGCCTTCGTGCACCTGGGCGCGTGGGAGCCCGCGGCGTTCTCGGTGGAGGTGTCGTTCCGGCTGCTGTTCATGGTGATCATCGGCGGGCTGGGCTCGATCATGGGCGGCTTCTTCGGCGCGGCCTTCATCGTGGTGCTGCCCATCGTGCTCAACCAGTTCCTGCCCGCGCTGATGGGCCTGTTCGGCATCCACATCTCCACGGCCGGCGTGTCGCACGCCGAGCTGATGATCTTCGGCGCGCTCATCGTGTGGTTCCTCATCGTCGAGCCGCACGGCCTGGCCAAGCTGTGGTCCACGGCCAAGCAAAAGCTGCGCTTGTGGCCCTTCCCACACTGATCCACCCGGTTCCCCCCCGCGCTTCAATCCATTCAATTTCCAAGGAGAGACAAATGAAGCTTTCGAAACTCGTGATCGCTGCCCTCGTGGCGGCAGGCAGTGCGTCCGTGGCGACCAGCGCCGTCGCGCAGGCCAAGGAGCAGTTCTTTCCGCTGCTGTCGTACCGCACGGGGCCGTATGCGCCCAACGGCGTGCCGTGGGCCAACGGCAAGCAGGACTACATCAAGATGATCAACGCGCGCGACGGCGGCGTGAACGGCGTCAAGCTCACGTTCGAGGAATGCGAGACCGGCTACGCCACCGACCGCGGCGTGGAGTGCTACGAGCGCCTGAAGGGCCGCCCCGGCGTGGCGCTGTTCGATCCGCAGGCCACCGGCATCACCTTCGCGCTGACCGAAAAAGCCCCGGTGGACAAGATCCCGCTGATGACGCTGGGCTACGGCCTGTCGGTCGCGCAGGACGGCATGGCCTTCAAGTGGAACTTCCCCTTCATGGGCAGCTACTGGACGGGCGCCGACATCCTGATCCAGCACATCGGCAAGCAGGCGGGCGGGCTGGACAAGCTCAAGGGCAAGAAGATCGCGCTGGTCTACCACGACAGCCCCTTCGGCAAGGAGCCCATTCCGGTGCTGCAGGAGCGCGCCAGGATGCACGGCTTCGAGCTGCAGATGCTGCCCGTGACCGCCCCCGGCGTGGAGCAGAAGGCCACCTGGCTGCAGGTGCGCCAGAGCCGCCCCGACTACGTGCTGCTGTGGGGCTGGGGCGTGATGAACTCCACCGCCCTGAAGGAAGCGCAGGCCACGGGCTTCCCGCGCGACAAGCTCTATGGCGTGTGGTGGGCCGGCGCCGAGCCGGACGTGCGCGACGTGGGCGAAGGCGCCAAGGGCTACCACGCGCTGGCGCTGAACGGCTACGGCACGCAGTCCAAGGTGATCCAGGACATCCTGAAGAACGTGCACGACAAGGGCCAGGGCACGGGGCCGAAGGACGAGGTGGGATCGGTGCTGTACACGCGCGGCGTGATCATCCAGATGCTGGCCGTCGAGTCCGTGCGCCGCGCGCAGGAGCGCTTCGGCAAGGGCAAGGTCATGACCGGCGAGCAGGTGCGCTGGGGCATGGAGAACCTCGCGCTCGATCAGAAGAAGCTCGACGCGCTGGGCTTCGACGGGATCATGCGGCCGCTGTCCACGAGCTGCTCCGACCACATGGGCTCCACCTGGTCGCGCGTGCACACCTGGGACGGCAAGAAGTGGGACTTCTCCTCCGACTGGTACCAGGCCGACGAGCAGATCCTGAAGCCCATGATCAAGGCCGGCTCCGACAAGTACCTGGCCGACAAGAAGATGACGCGGCGGGATGCGGCCGACTGCCAGAGCTAAGGACAACCCCCTGAGCCGCTGCGCGGCTTCCCCCTTCTCTGGCTTCGCTGTGCGAAGCGGAAGGGGGACGACGCCAGCGCCGCGGGGCGGCCCTTGCGCGGCGTCTGCTGGCGTGGGGCGCGCCGGTTTTTTGAGGCTGTGTTCACAGCCGCCAATCGAAAGCGTTGCACCGCAGCGCTTTCGATTGGCACAGCGAAGGCAACACCATGGAACCCAGAAACATCGTCCTGAACGTCAACGGCATCGAGGTCATCTACAACCACGTGATCCTCGTGCTCAAGGGCGTCTCGCTGCAGGTGCCCGAAGGCGGCATCGTCGCCATCCTGGGTGGCAACGGCGCGGGCAAGACCACCACGCTGCGCGCCATCTCCAACCTGCTGCAGGGCGAGCGCGGCGCGGTCACCAAGGGCAGCATCGAACTGCGGGGCGAGCGCATCGAGAACCTCTCGCCCGCCGACCTCGTGCAGCGCGGCGTGGTGCAGGTGATGGAGGGGCGCCACTGCTTCGCCCACCTCACCATCGAAGAGAACCTGATGACGGGCTCGTACACCCGCACCAGCCGCGCCGAGATCGCGGCCAACCTGGAGAAGGTGTATGCGTACTTCCCGCGCCTGAAGACCCGCCGCACGTCGCAGGCCGCCTACACCTCGGGCGGCGAGCAGCAGATGTGCGCCATCGGCCGCGCGCTCATGGCCAACCCCAGCATGGTGCTGCTCGACGAGCCCTCGATGGGCCTGGCGCCGCAGATCGTGGAGGAGGTCTTCAACATCGTGAAGGACCTCAACACCAAGGAAAAGGTGACCTTCCTGCTGGCCGAGCAGAACACCAACATGGCGCTCAAATACTCGGACTACGGCTACATCATGGAAAGCGGCCGCGTGGTGATGGACGGCGCGGCGAGCGACCTGGCCAACAACGAGGACGTGAAGGAGTTCTACCTGGGCGTCGGCGGCGGCGAGCGCAAGAGCTTCAAGGACGTCAAGAGCTACAAGCGCCGCAAGCGCTGGCTGGCCTAGGTCCACCGCGAATCCGGCGCGCCGCGACCGCGCGGCGCAGTCCAGCCCACCGTTTGCCTGTCTCCCATCCCCAGCACACCCAGAACGTGCACCCCGGAGGTATATCCATGAGCGTTTTCTACGACGACCTCGAAACCCGCCCGCCCGAAGCCCGCGAAAGCGCATTGATGGCCGCGCTGCCCGCGCAGGTGGCGCATGCGCAGCGGGCCTCGCCTGCGTTCGCCGGCATCCTGCAGGGCATCGATCCGGCGGGCATCGCCACGCGCCAGGCGCTGGCTACCTTGCCGGTCACGCGCAAGCACGAGTTGCTCGCGCGCCAGCAGGCCGGCCGTGCCACCAACGTGTTCGGCGGATTCAGCGCGCTGTCGTTCGGCGCCGCCATGCCGCGCGTGTTCGCCAGCCCCGGCACGCTGTACGAACCGGAGGGCACGCGGCGCGACTACTGGCGCATGGCGCGCGCCATCCACGCCGCCGGCTTTCGGCCCGGCGAGCTGATCCACAACAGCTTCAGCTACCACTTCGTGCCCGCCGGCTCGATGATGGAGACCGGCGCCCATGCGCTGGGCTGCTCGGTGTTCCCGGGCGGCACGGGCCAGACCGAGCAGCAGGTGCAGGCCATGGCCGAACTGAAACCCGCGGGCTACATCGGCACGCCGAGCTTTCTCAAGATCCTGCTGGACAAGGCGGCCGAGCTGGGCACGCCGCTGCCCAGCGTGGGCAAGGCCCTGGTCTCGGGCGAGGCGTTTCCGCCCTCGCTGCGCGACTGGCTGGCCGGGCGGGGCGTGGCCGGCTACCAGTGCTATGCCACGGCCGACCTGGGCCTGATCGCTTACGAAACCACCGCGCGCGAAGGCCTGGTGCTGGACGAGGGCGTGATCGTGGAGATCGTGCGGCCCGGCACCGGCGACCCGGTGCCTGAAGGCGAGGTGGGCGAACTGGTGGTGACCACGCTCAACCCCGACTACCCGCTGATCCGCTTCGGCACGGGTGACCTCTCGGCCGTGCTGCCCGGCACCTGCCCCACCGGCCGCACCAACACCCGCATCCAGGGCTGGATGGGCCGGGCCGATCAGACCACCAAGGTGCGCGGCATGTTCGTGCACCCCGGCCAGGTGGCCGACATCGTGCGGCGCTTTCCGCAGGTGCTGCGCGCGCGCCTGGTGGTGAGCGGCGAGATGGCCAGCGACCAGATGCTGCTGCGCGTGGAAACCACCGAGACCGCCGCCGGCCTGGCCGTGCAATTGGCCGAGGCGATGCGCGAGCAGACCAAGCTGCGCGGCGAGGTCGAGATGGTGGCCCCCGGCACGCTGCCCAACGACGGCCGTGTGATCGAGGACGCACGCAGCTATCGATGAGCCCGGCAGCCGCCCACTGCATCGTCGCACCCGCCGCTCCCATATTAATAGCTGAAAAACCAATACAGACCAGCGCTGCAGGCCTATAAACCTTTAAACCCCTACACGTTACTGCTAAGTAATTACCTTGATGGCGGTGTAAAAACCGGTGGCTATCATGGCGCGTCTTTTCAAAGGAACCTCATGAAAACTACATTCAAGACCGCACTGGTGGCCGTTGCCGTGGCCGCCGCTTTCGGCGCGCAGGCGCAGGGTTTTCCCTCCAAGGACAAGACGGTCACGATCGTCGTTCCTTTCGCCGCCGGTGGCCCGACCGACCGCGTGGCACGCGATCTGGCGGAGGCCATGCGCAAGCCGCTGGGTGGGGTGAGCGTGGTGATCGACAACGCTGCTGGTGCCGGCAGCAGCATCGGCACCGCCAAGGTGGCGCGTGCCAACCCCGACGGCTACACCCTGCTGCTCAACCACATCGCCATGGCCACCATGCCGGCGCTGTACCGCAAGCTGCCGTTCAGCGTGCCCAACGACTTCGAGTACCTGGGCGTCGTGAACGACGTGCCCATGACGCTCATCGCTAAGCCCACGCTGCCCGCCAACAACTACAAGGAACTGGCCACCTGGATCGAGCAGAACAAGGGCAAGATCAACCTGGGCCATGCGGGCCTGGGCGCCGCGTCCCACCTGTGCGGCCTGCTGTACCAGAGCGCGATCAAGGTCGAGATGACCCCCGTGCCCTACAAGGGCACGGCACCCGCCATCACCGACCTGATCGGTGGCCAGATCGACCTGCTGTGCGACCAGACCACCAACACCACCTCGCAGATCGAGGCCAAGAAGGTCAAGGCCTACGCGGTCACCACGCCCAAGCGCCTCACCACGCCATCCCTCAAGGACCTGCCCACGCTGGCCGAGTCCGGCGTCAAGGACTTCCAGGTCACGATCTGGCACGGCCTGTACGCGCCCAAGGGCACGCCCGCCGACGTGCTCAAGAAGCTCAACGACGCCCTGAAGGCCGCGCTGAAGGACCCCGACTTCATCAAGAAGCAGGAAGGCCTGGGCGCCGTGGTGGCGGCCGACCAGCGCGTCGAACCGGCCGAGCACAAGAAGTTCGTGCAGGCCGAGATCGACAAGTGGGGCCCCATCATCAAGGCCGCCGGCACCTACGCCGACTGATCCGACTGATCCCACTGACGGGCCGGGCACTGCGCCACACGCAGCGCCCGCGCATCGCCCCGACCGCCCCAGGCCTTGCGCCCCGGGCGGTTTTTTCTTGGGGCGCGCATTTTGCGAGGCGTGGAACGCGCTCCGGCCTACGGGTCATCCCTCTGCCCGCCTCGCGCAGCGGGGCCTACAACGGGGGATTGACCGCCAGCCCCAAGGACCGATCCCCATGCGCTTTTCCGCCACCCCGTCCAAGACCCTTCGCCAGCCCCTTGCCACGCCGCGCCGCCGCGCACTGGCGCTCGCCGCCCTGCTGCTGGCCGCCGGCCTTTGGAACGCGATGCCCGGCGCCCATGCCCAGTCCGGCGCATGGCCCACCAAGCCGGTGCGCATCGTCGTGCCGTTCGCCCCCGGCGGCACCACCGACATCCTGGCGCGCGCCGTGGCGCCTGAGCTGGGCCGCGCCTTCGGCCAGCAGTTCATCGTGGACAACCGGGGCGGCGCGGGCGGCAACATCGGCGCCGAAGTGGTCGCCAAGTCGCCGGCCGACGGCTACACCCTGCTGATGGGCACGGTTGGCACGCACGGCATCAACCGCGCGCTGTACAGCAAGCTGCCGTACGACCCCATCAAGGACTTCGTGCCCATCACCCTGGTGGCGGCCGTGCCCAACGTGATGGAGATCAACGCCGACAAGGCGCGCACGCTGGGCATCCAGTCGGTGCCCGACTTCATCCGCTACGCCAAGGCCCACCCGGGCCAGCTGAACATGGCATCGAGCGGCAACGGCACCTCGATCCACCTGGCCGGCGAGCTGTTCAAGAGCATGACCGGGACCTACATGCTGCACATGCCCTACCGCGGCTCCGGCCCCGCGCTGCTGGACCTGGTGGGCGGCAACATGGACGTGATGTTCGACAACCTGCCGTCTTCCATGGCGCAGATCAAGGCCGGCAAGCTCAAGGCCCTGGCCGTGACCAGCGCCCACCGCTCGCCCGCCCTGCCCGATGTGCCCACGGTGGAGGAGGTCGGCGGCCCGGATCTCAAGGGCTACGAGGCCAGCTCGTGGTTCGGCCTGCTCGCCCCCGCCGGGACCCCGCCCGAGATCGTGGCCCGCATCCAGCAGGAAACCGCCAAGGCCCTCGCCACCCCGGCCGTCAAGGAGCGCCTGCTGGCGCAGGGCGCGATCCCCGGCGGCAACTCGCCGGCCGACTTCGCCAAACACATCGACAGCGAACACCGCAAGTGGGCCAAGGTGGTGAAGGCGTCGGGAGCGAAGGTGGACTGAATCGCGGTGGCGGGGGGCACGCCCCCCAGTGGGTGCTCAGTACCCGCTGACCGCCCGGGCGATCAACCCATCCGGGTAGGGCTGCATGCCGTTTTCCAGTTGCACGATGGTGCGCATGACCGGCGGCAGGGTCGCGGCGTTCAGGCAGATGAAGGCGTGCGGGCTGATGTCCAGGCTGCCGGCGACCTGCCGTACGTAGTCGCAGGGGTCGCACTCGCCGCAGGCCGCCCAGCGGCGGATGATGCCGTCGATGGTGCACAGCTGGTACTTGGCCTGGTAGTTGCGCAGCAGCAGGGCCATGGCACGCAGGCCCCAGTACGGCTCGCAGAACACCACGAACCGGGGGTCGGCCGACTGGTCCTCGGCCATGCCGCGCCAGCCGATGTGGTCGCGCACGATGTTGCCGGGATTGTGGTTGCGGATGCCGCGCGGAACGAGGGTCAACATGAAAAGCGGTGAGAACGCAGGGTATGGTGCCCACAGTGGGCGGTGGGCCCGGGTCTCGCGTGTCGGTCGCTCGACCCCTGGCTTCGGACTCGAACTGTAGGCGCGCGGGTCCTGAAATTCACGCTTTCCATGCCGCGCTGAAGCAGGTTTCAGAACTTTTAAGGCTGGGCCCGCCCGATCGGTACCACGGGTGCCGCGCTGCGGAAATTCGAAACTTTCGCGGCTGAAAAATCCGGCACGCCGGCTTCCATCCTGGCCTTCACCCTCGCTGCCAGGAGGGCCTTGCGTGCCGCGGCCGACGCCCGCGTGCCCGGCCTCGTGGCGGCCTGCCGCAGCGCCGGTCCGGCCTGGCCTGGCTCACCAGACCACGTCGTGCCCTTCCGCGGCGCTGCGTTTGAGCATGTCGATGATCGGCGCCGCGCGCTGGCGCAAGCGCACGGTGTCGGGGCGCTCGCCCGCATCGTCGTCCTCGTTGCCCTGCGCCTCGTCGGCATCGGGCCGACCCTTGGCGTCGTCGGCCGTGACGGCGGCTTCCAGTGCCTGGAGCGCGGCGGGGATCTGCGCGGCGGTGACGATGCCGTGCGGGTCGGTGCCCTTGCCCATGATCTGCAGCAGCTGGCGGCCGTTGGCCTCCAGCATGATGACGTCGGCGGTGGCGCGGGATTTGAACTTGTACAGCATGGGTGGCGAGGGTCCTTGGTGAGGTGGGTTGGGTGGGTCGGTAGGGGTGATGGGGTGGCTTGCGGCCGTCAATGCCCGGCGGGGCTGGTGCGTGCATGCATGTAGTCGCGGGTGAAAGGATAGTCCGACTGGGCACCGCGCAGGGCGCCGGTGGCCAGGTCGCCGTCGGGCCGCGCGGCCAGCATCTGGTGCAGGGCCATCCAGCCGCGCTCGAATCCCATGGCGCTGCCGGCCAGGTAGAGGCGGTAGGCGCGCAGGGCACGCTCGCCCTGCGGCGCGCCGACCCCGGCCGAGAGCACGCGCAGCGCTTCCTGCAGCCGCGCCTCCAGCGCGTCGGACCAGGCCCAGAGCGTGCGCGCGTAGTGCGGGCGCAGGTTCTCGGTGTCCACCATCTCCAGGCCGCTGGCCGCCAGGTCGTGCAGCACGGCGCTCACATGCAGCAGTTCGCCGCCCGGGAAGATGTACTTTTCGATGAAGTCGCCCAGGCCGGCGCCCAGCTGCGCGTTGTCCACGCCGCCCGAGGTGATGCCGTGGTTGAGCAGCAGCCCGCCGGGCCGCAAAAGCCGGCGCACGGTGGCGAAGTAATCGGGCATGTGCGCGCGGCCCACGTGCTCGAACATGCCCACCGAGGCGATGCGGTCGAACGGCGCGGGCTCGGGGTGCTGCAGTTCGCGGTAGTCGCGCAGTTCCATGCGCACGCGGCCCGACAGGCCCCGCTCGGCGATGAGGCGCGACACGTGCGCGTGCTGATTGCGCGACAGGGTGATGCCGGTGGCGTCAACGCCGTAGTGCTCGGCCGCCCACAGCAGCAGCCCGCCCCAGCCCGCGCCGATGTCCAGGAAGCGCTGGCCCGGCGCGAGCCGCAGCTTGCGGCAGATGTGGTCGAGCTTGGCCTCCTGCGCCTGGGCCAGGTCCATGGTGCCGTCGCGGTAGTAGGCGCACGAATACACGCGGCGCGGGTCCAGCCACAGGGCGTAGAAGTCGTCGGACAGGTCGTAGTGGAACCGCACCTGCTGCGCGTCGCGCGTGATGGTGTGCACCGCGCGCGAGCGGGCGCGGGCCATCATGCGCGTCCACCACCCGGCCTGCTCGCGCGCCGGGTCGCCGTGCAGCAGCGCGGCGGCGGCCGCCACCAGATCGCGCATGCGGCCCTCGAAGCGCACGCGCCCCTCGACGATGGCCGCGCCCAGGTCGCCCACCTCGCCCGAGAGCAGCGCCGCCAGCGAACGGCGGTCGCGGAACTGCAGTGCCACCGGGGCCTGCGCGCGGCCCAGCCGCTGCCCGCCGGGCAGTTCGAGCGACAGGTCCACCGGCAGGGATTCCAGCCGGGCTTGCAGGGCGTGCAGCAGCGGTTTCATGGCCGTCGATTCTTGAACCGCCCCAACGCCTCGTCAATGGCCGTTGTCCGACACGGACGCGCCCGATCGGCACAGGCCCCATTGACAGCAATTCGTTTAAGCATAAACTGCTTTCACATGAACATCCTGTGCATCGGCGGTGGTCCCGCCGGCCTTTATTTCGCCCTGCTGATGAAGCGGCAGGACCCGGCGCACCGCGTCGTGGTGGTGGAGCGCAACCGGCCGTTCGACACCTTCGGCTGGGGCGTGGTGCTGTCGGACCAGACGCTGGCCAACCTGCAGGCGGCCGATCCCGAAACCGCCGCGCAGATCGGCGACGCGTTCAACCACTGGGACGACGTGGCGGTGTTCCTGCGCGGGCGCAGCGTGCGCTCCAGCGGCCACGGCTTTTGCGGCATCGGGCGCAAGCGGCTGCTCAACATCCTGCAGGAGCGCTGCCTGGCGCTGTGCGTGGAGCTGGTGTTCGAGACCGACGTGGCCGACGACCAGGCGCTCGCCGCGCGCTACCGAGCCGACCTGGTGATCGCCAGCGACGGCCTGAACAGCCGCATCCGCACGCGCTATGCCGAGGTCTTCCAGCCCGACATCGACCTGCGCCAGTGCCGCTTCGTCTGGCTGGGCACGCACCAGAAGTTCGAGGCCTTCACCTTCGCGTTCGAAGAGACCGAGCACGGCTGGTTCCAGGCGCACGCCTACCAGTTCGACGCCGACACCTCCACCTTCATCGTCGAGACGCCCGAGGCCGTGTGGCAGGCCCACGGGCTGGACCGCATGGAGCAGCCCGAGGCCATCGCCTTCTGCGAGCGGCTTTTCGCGCCCTACCTGGGCGGGCACGCGCTCATCAGCAACGCCACGCACCTGCGCGGCTCGGCCAACTGGATCCGCTTTCCGCGCGTGATCTGCCGCACCTGGGTGCACCGCGAAACCATCGGCGGCAAGGCGGTGCCCATCGTGCTGATGGGCGATGCCGCGCACACGGCGCATTTCTCGATCGGCAGCGGCACCAAGCTCGCGCTGGAAGACGCCATCGACCTGGCCCAGACCCTGGCCACCGGCGCGACCCTGGAGCAGGCGCTGCACGACTACGAGGCGCGCCGCAGCGTCGAGGTGCTCAAGATCCAGAACGCCGCGCGCAACTCCACCGAGTGGTTCGAGAACGTGGCGCGCTACAGCCGGCTGCCGGTGGAGCAGTTCGCGTATTCGCTGCTCACGCGCAGTCAGCGCATCAGCCACGAGAACCTGCGCCTGCGCGATGCGTGCTGGCTGGAGGGCTACGAGGCCTGGCTGGCCCAGGCGCGCCCCAGGGTCGGCGCGGCGCCCGCCCCGGCACCCGCCGGCGTGCCCGGCGACAGCAGCGCCGCGGTGCCGCCCATGCTCACGGCCTTCACGCTGCGCGGCCTCACGCTCGATAACCGCATCGTCGTCTCGCCCATGGCCACCTACAGCGCGGTCGAGGGCGTGCCGCAGGACTTCCACCTGGTGCACCTGGGCGCCCGCGCCCTCGGCGGCGCGGCGCTGGTGATGGTGGAGATGACCGCCCCCACGCCCGACGGCCGCATCACCCCCGCCTGCACCGGGCTGTGGAACGATATGCAGCAG
This sequence comes from Acidovorax sp. GBBC 1281, assembly GCF_028473645.1. Taxonomy (NCBI): domain Bacteria; kingdom Pseudomonadati; phylum Pseudomonadota; class Betaproteobacteria; order Burkholderiales; family Comamonadaceae; genus Acidovorax; species Acidovorax sp. GBBC 1281. Next base: position 634,551 of record NZ_CP097269.1, on the reverse strand, counting down.
GCCGCATTCACGCGCATCGTGGATTTCGTGCACGGCAGCAGCCGCGCGAAGATCGGCCTGCAGCTGGGCCACAGCGGCCCCAAGGGCTCCACGCGCGTGGGCTGGGAGGGCACGGACGAGCCCCTGCCCGAGGGCGATCCGCACGGCAACTGGCCGCTGCGCGCCGCCAGCGCCCTGCCCTACGGCCCGCAGAACCAGACGCCCGCCGCGCTGACGCGCGCCGACATGGACGCGCTCACCGCCGCCTTCGTGGCCAGCGCCCGGCGCGCCGCCGCTTGCGGCTTCGACTGGCTGGAGCTGCACTGCGCGCACGGCTACCTGCTGGCCAGCTTCATCAGCCCGCTCACCAACCAGCGCACCGACGAATACGGCGGCAGCCTGGAAAACCGCTGCCGCTACCCGCTCGAGGTGTTCGCGGCGGTGCGCGCCGTGTGGCCCGCCGAGCGCCCCATGAGCGTGCGCATCTCGGCCCACGACTGGGCGCCCGGCGGCACCACGCCGGACGACGCCGTGGCGATGGCGCGGTGGTTCAAGGCCGCGGGCTGCGACCTGATCGACGTCTCCTCCGGCCAGACCACGCGCGCCGCCCGGCCGGTGTACGGGCGCATGTACCAGACGCCGTTCGCCGACCGCATCCGCAACGAGGTGGAGATCGCCACCATGGCCGTGGGCGCCATCAGCGAAGCCGACCATGCCAACAGCATCATCGCCGCCGGCCGCGCCGACCTGTGCGCCCTCGCCCGCCCGCACCTGGCCGACCCGGCCTGGACGCTGCACGCCGCCGCGCAACTGGGCGAGACGGCCAGTCGCCACGTGCACTGGCCGCGCCCCTACGGCCCGGGCCGCGACCAGCTGCTGCGCGAGGCCTCCAAGCAAAAACAGGCCCCAGCGCAATCGATACTAGGGCATAACGCTATTAAAACAATAGCAAACGATGCGCTGGACTGAAACGATGGACCTCGAAGCCCGCCTGCACGGCGCCGCTCCCAGCGAGCACCCCGAGGCCCTGCGCCTGTGGCTGCGCCTGCTCACCTGCACGCAACTGGTGGAAAAGCAGGTGCGCACCCGCCTGCGCGACCAGTTCGGCACCACGCTGCCGCGCTTCGACCTGATGGCGCAACTCGAACGCGCGCCCGAGGGCCTGAAGATGAAGGACCTCTCGCGCCGCATGATGGTCACGAGCGGCAACGTCACCGGCATCACCGACCAGCTCGTCGCCGAAGGGCTGGTGGAACGCGTGGATGTGGCGGGCGACCGCCGCGTGTTCCTCGTGCGGCTCACGCCGCGCGGGCGCGAACAGTTCGACGCGATGGCCCACGCGCACGCGCAGTGGATCGTCGAGGCCTTCGGCCCGCTCGGCGAGCGCGACATCGCCAGCCTGCACCGGCTGCTCGGCAAGGTGAAGGCCCACGCCCAGGCAGCCACCCCCACCCTCCAGGAAACCAACGCATGAAGCACTACATCTCCGCGGGCAACCCCATGCGCCTGCAGTTCGAGCCCCGGGCCCCCTACGCGGCGCGGCACTTCGCCTGGCAGTTCGACCGCGGCGTGGGCACCATCACGCTGGACCGGCCCGAGCGCAAGAACCCGCTGACCTTCCAGAGCTATGCCGAACTGCGCGACTTCTTCGGCGCGCTGCGCACGGCGACCGACGTGAAGGCCGTGGTGGTGACCGGCGCGGGCGGCAACTTCTGCTCGGGCGGCGACGTGCACGAAATCATCGGCCCGCTCACCGGCATGACCATGCCCGAACTGCTGGAGTTCACGCGCATGACGGGCGACCTGGTCAAGGCCATCCGCGCCTGCCCGCAGCCGGTGCTGGGCGCCATCGACGGCATCTGCGCCGGCGCCGGCGCCATGGTGGCGCTGGCCTGCGACCTGCGCTACGGCACGCCCGCCGCACGCACCGCGTTCCTGTTCACCCGCGTGGGCCTGGCCGGCGCCGACATGGGCGCCTGCGCGCTGCTGCCGCGCATGATCGGGCAGGGCCGCGCCTCCGAGCTGCTGTTCACCGGCCGCGCGATGACCGCGCAGGAAGGGCTGGCCTGGGGCTTCTTCAACGGCCTGCACGAATCGGCCGACCTGCTCGCCCACGTGCAGGCCGCGGCCCGCTCGCTGGCCGAGGGCCCCACCTTCGCGCACGGCATGACCAAGACCATGCTGGGCCAGGAGTGGAGCATGACCATCGACCAGGCCATCGAGGCCGAGGCCCAGGCGCAGGCCATCTGCATGCAGACGCAGGACTTCCGCCGCGCCTACGAGGCGTTCGCGGCCAAGCAGAAACCCGTGTTCGCGGGGGATTGAGGCCATGCACGCCGCCACGCCCCCCGCGCCCACCGCCCCGCCCACGGCGCACCTCGCCCTGCCGTTCTTCGGCGAAGCCCACCGGGCATTGATGGATGGCCTCGTGCCCTGGGCCGCCGCGCAGGCGGTGGACGAATCCGACGACCGCGCCGCCTGCCGCGAGTGGGTGCGCCGCCTGGGCGACGGCGGCTGGCTGCGCTACTGCGTGCCCGCCGCGCACGGCGGCGCGCTGGCCGAACTCGATTCCCGCGCGCTGGTGCTGCTGCGCGAGACCCTGGCCTACCACTCGCCCCTGGCCGACTTCGCCTTCGCCATGCAGGGCCTGGGCAGCGGCGCCATCACGCTGGCCGGCAGCGCCGCGCAGCAGGCACGCTACCTGCCCGCGGTGGCACGCGGCGAGAAGATCGCCGCCTTCGCGCTCAGCGAGCCCGAGGCCGGCTCCGACGTTGGCGCTATGAAAACAATAGCGATACAGGCAAACAATCCGCCGGCATCGGGCCCGAATGGCTCCGATACCGCGGGCGATGCCATGGGCGCCTACACGCTGAACGGCACCAAGACGTGGATCAGCAACGGCGGCATCGCCGACTTCTACTGCGTCTTCGCCAAGACCGACCCGGCCGGCGGCACGCGCGGCATCAGCGCCTTCATCGTCGATGCGCCCACGCCGGGCCTGGACGATTCGCGCCACATCCAGGTGATGGCGCCGCACCCGCTGGCCACGCTGGCGTTCGACGGCTGCACCGTGCCGGCCGATGCGCTGCTGGGTGAGCTGCACGGCGGCTTCAAGCTGGCCATGCGCACGCTGGACATCTTTCGCGCCTCGGTGGCGGGCGCCGCGTTGGGGCTGGCGCGGCGCGCGCTCGTCGAGGCGGTGCACCATGCGCGCACGCGCCGCATGTTCGGCCAGACGCTGGGCGACTTCCAGCTCACGCAGGCCAAGCTGGGCGAGATGGCGGCGCTGGTCGATGGCGCGGCGCTGCTCACGTACCGGGCGGCCTGGATGCGCGACGAGAGCTTGCTATCTGGGCGGGCGGGCAACGCCACCGAGGCTCGCCATCGCAGCGTCGCCGCAGAGGCCCGGAATCGCAGCGTCGCCGCTGCGATGGCCAAGATGACCGCCACCGAGAACGCCCAGCGCGTGATCGACATGGCCCTGCAAATGCACGGCGGGCGCGGCGTCGAGGTGGGCGCCAAGATCGAATCGCTGTACCGCGACATCCGCGCGCTGCGCATCTACGAAGGCGCCACCGAGGTACAGCAACTCATCATCGGCAAAGCCGTCTTGCAGGAGCAGCAGGCATGACCCAGAGCGCACAGACCGACACTTTCGTCCACGACCGCCTGCCGCCGCGCGAGCAGTGGCCCGCGCTGCACTACGACCTGCCCTCGCTGCAGGTGCCGGCGCAGGCCAACCTCGTGCAGGTGCTGTTTGAGCGCGCCGCGCAGGCCGGCCACGGCGGGCGGCCGCTGCTGCGCTCGCCCACGCGCACCTGGACCTACGCGCAGGCGCAGGACGAGGTCGCGCGCATCGCCCGCGTGCTGGTGGACGGCCTGGGCCTGGTGCCCGGCAACCGCGTGCTGCTGCGCGGCGGCAACACGCCCGAGATGGCGCTCGCCTGGCTGGCCGTGGTGCATGCCGGGCTGGTGGCCGTGGCCACCATGCCGCTGCTGCGCGCGCGGGAGCTGTCCGACGTGATCGAGCGCGCCCAGCCCGCCGCCGCGCTGTGCGACGGCCGGCTGCTGGACGAGCTGCAGGCCGCGCAGGCGCAGCACCCGGTGCTGCGCGCCATCGTGCCCTTCCACACCGCGCCGGCGGCCGATGACCTGCTGGTGCGCGCGGCCGGCTGCGCGCCGCTGCACGCATGCCCCACCGCGGCGGACGACATCACGCTCATGGCCTTCACCTCGGGCACCACGGGGCACCCGAAAGCGCCGGTGCACAGCCACCGCGACGTGCTCGCCGCCTGCGGCGCGTGGCCGCACCACGTGCTGCGCTCCACGCCCGAGGACATCGTGGTCGGATCGCCGCCGCTGGCCTTCACCTTCGGGCTGGGCGGGCTGCTGCTCTTTCCCATGGCCGCCTGCGCGAGCGTGTACTTCCCCGACGTGCCCTACACCCCCGAGGTGATGGTGCGGCTGATGCGCGAGGTGGGCGCCACCGTCTGCTATACCGCGCCCACCTTCTACCGGCAGATGGCGCCCTTCGCCAAGGCCCTGGGCCTGCCCGCGCTGCGCACCTGCGTGAGTGCGGGCGAGGCCCTGCCGGACGGCACGCGCCAGCTGTGGAAGGACGCCACCGGCATCGAGATGACCGACGGCATCGGCGCCACCGAGATGTTCCACATCTTCATCTCGTCGGCCGGCAGCGAGGTGCGCCGCGGCGCCATCGGCCGCGTGGTGCCGGGCTACCAGGCCAAGGTGGTGGACGGGCGCGGGCGCGAGCTGCCCCGCGGCACGGTCGGCAAGCTCGCCGTGATCGGCCCCACGGGCTGCCGCTACCTGGACGATGCGCGCCAGGCCCACTACGTGAAGAACGGCTGGAACCACCCCGGCGACGCCTTCGTGCAGGACGCCGACGGCTACTTCTTCTACCAGGCGCGCGACGACGACATGATCATCACGGCCGGCTACAACGTGGGCGGCCCCGAGGTCGAGGATGCCCTGCTGCGCCACCCCGCCGTGGCCGAGTGCGCCGTGATCGGCGTGCCCGACGACGAGCGCGGCATGGTCGTCAAGGCCATCTGCGTGCTGCGCCCCGGCCATGCCGGCGACGACGCCCTGGCCAAGGCGCTGCAGGACCACGTGAAGGCCAGCATCGCCCCCTTCAAATACCCGCGCATCGTGGAGTTCGCCACCGCCCTGCCGCGCACCGAGACCGGCAAGCTGCAGCGCTTCAAGCTGCGCCAGGCCGCCGCGCTGGCCCGCGACAGCGCGGCCGCTGCGGCCGCCAACGCCCCACTTCCATCCCCCAAGACATGACCCTGCACACCCGACTGCAACCGCCCGACTGGGCGCCCCCCAAGGGCTACGCCAATGGCGTGGCCGCCCGCGGCACGCTGCTCTTCGTGGGTGGCCAGATCGGCTGGAACGCCCGCCAGGAGTTCGAGAGCGACGACTTCATCGTCCAGGCCCGCCAGACCTTCCTGAACGTGCGCGCCGTGCTGGAGGCCGGCGGCGCCGGTCCCGAGCACCTGGTGCGCATGACCTGGTACGTGGTGGACCGCGAGGAATACAACGCGCGCCTGAAAGAGCTTGGCACGGCCTACCGCGAGGTGCTGGGCCGGCACTTTCCGGCCATGGCCTGCGTGCAGGTCGCCGGCCTCATGGAAGCGCGCGCGCGCATCGAGATCGAGGCCACCGCGGTGCTGCCGGACTGAGCGCGGCCCCCTGCACTTCCCAGCGCCCCGGCAGGGGCGGAAACGGCCCGCACCGGGCACGGCTGCACGATGTGGCCTAATAGCGTGTTTTTCACTTTTCTCTCCAGGAGCCTCCCAAATGGGCAACAAGATCGTTACCGAAGCCGACCGCAAGCGCACCCCCCGTCCCCAGCCACTGCCCGGCGTGACCCTGGCCACCCCCGGTCGCGGCCAGCGCGTGAGCCTGGAGCGTGGCGTCGCCACCCGCAGCAAGAAGAACCCCGGCAAGCGCTCCAAGAAGGGCGGCTGAAAAGCCCCCTTCGCGCCCAGCGCAACGCCAAAGCCCTCTTCCGAGGGCTTTTTTCATGGTGCGATGGGTGGCGACCCGACGCGGCGGCGCCGAGCTCGGCCCGCCGGCTCAGAACCGGTAGCGCGCCGTCACCTGCGCACTGCGCGGCGCGCCGTACATGCCCGAGTACCACCAGCCCGACATCGCGGCGATGTACTTGCGGTCGAACACGTTCTGCACGTTCAGCGCGACCGACAGGCGATCGCTCACTCCGTAGCGGGCCAGGAGGCGGGCCACGGCCCTCTAACGCCAGCCTTGCGTGCCACCCGCCGCGGCCTGTGCGGCGATCCGCCAGCAGGCCGCGCCGAAGCGCACGACCTCGCCCTGCACGTAGGGCTCGAAAGCCGCTCGCGCGGCCGCGACGACCCGGGTGCGGGTCGGCCCGTCGGCGCTGCGCAGGGCCAGGCCGACCGGGCCGAGGCCGGTGAAATAAGGCACCAGTTCGTCGCGCCGCAGCGTGCAGACGACATCCAGGGGCTCGATCTCGATGCCGGCCCAGCCACTGGCCGGCAGGATGCCCGCCACCCGCTCGCGGTCCGCGAACGCGAACTGGCCCGGCGCATCCGGCTGGCGCACGGGCAGGCCCGGCAGCAGCGGGGCCGCGGCGCGTTCGGCGGCCGTCATGAAGGGGTTCTCCGCCGCGCTGCGCCACGCGATGGCGCACAGGCTGGCGCCGGGGCGCGCCGCGCGGCGCAGGTTCGCGAACGCCGCCACCGGGTCGCCGAAGAACATGACGCCGAAGCGCGACACCAGCCGATCCACGGAAGCCGGCGCGAACGCATGGGTCTGCGCATCGGCACAGACGAAGTCCGCGCGGGGCGCCGTCAGCCCCTCGCGCAGGCCGCGCTGGCGCGCCGCGGCGACCATGGGTGAGGAAAGGTCGATCCCGGTGCAGCGCCCTTCCTCGCCCAGCTGGCGCGCGATGGCCAGCGTGGTGGCCCCGGTGCCGCAGCCGATGTCGAGCACCTGCATGCCGGGCCCCGCGCCAGGGGCATCGGGCACCTCGGCGAGCAGGGCCTCGAAGGGCGCGAACATGCGGTCGAGCAGGGGCTGCGCCTGGACCCAGCCGTGGCCGGCGGCGCCGTTCCAGAGCGCGGCTTGCGGGGAATCGATCGAAATGGGTGGGTTCATGGCGATCTCCTGGGTGCCCGGAAGGGGAGTGAAAGCTAGACTGTGCGACTTCAAGCCGACTTGAGGTCAAGCCCATGGAGATCCTGGACATCGCCGAAGTGGCACGCCGTTCGGGCCTGCCGGCATCGAAGCTGCGCTTCTACGAAGAAAAAGGGCTGATCGCCTCCGTCGGGCGCCACGGCCTGCGGCGGCTGTTCGATGCGGGCGTGGTGGAGCGGCTCGCGCTCGTCGCGCTCGGGCGCGCGGCCGGCTTCTCGCTGGACGCCATCGGGCAGATGTTCGGCCGCGACGGCCAGCCGCGCATCGACCGCGACCGGCTCCTGGCCCAGGCCGACGACCTGGACACCACCATCCGCCAGCTCACCGCCATGCGCGACGGTCTGCAGCACGCCGCGCGCTGCAAGGCGCCCAGCCACATGGAATGCCCCACCTTCCGGCGCCTCCTGCGCGCCGCCGGGGCGGGGGCTGCCATCGGCCGTCCCAGGCGGCCCGCCGATCCAGGCCGGTGACCCGCCAGGGCCCATGGCCTGCGGCAAAGGGCACAATCGATCCACCCTTTTCCACCTGCCGGGACCGCACCATGTCCACCCACCTTTCACCGAACGACGCCGGCGCCCTGTACCAGGCGTTGCAGGCGGGCCCGCTGGCCGGAAGCCCCATCACGGCGCTGCGCATCGGAGCGGGCCACTCGTCCATCGCCAGCGGCACCCAGGCCCAGGCCCGGCTGTTGCGCACACTGGAAGTGGGCTACTACGCCACGGCCGCCGCGTGCTTTCGCCACGATCCCCCGGCCGAGGGCGAACTGGAGCATGCCATCCAGGTGGTGGAAGAGGCCGTGATGCCCGTGCACGCGGTGCTGCCGCCGGGCACCACGCTCTACACGGCGGATGCCGGCATCCGGCAGGTGGCGCTGGCGGCCGGCATCGAAGCGCAGCCCGAGATGACGCTGCCGCTCGATGCCGTGGAGCGCACCTTCCACCGCCTGGCCGCCGTGGCCCTGGGCCGCCCACCCGCCCAGGAAGGGCTGCCGGAGGGCTCCGCCTTCGCCGCCACGCTGCTCATCCTGCGCGAATGCATGCAGCACCTGGGCTTCGACCGCATCGTGATCCGCTCCGACACGGTGGTGTAGCCCGCGGCCCGGTGATCAGCCCGGACCGGGCACCACGAACGCCGCACGCGCCGCCTGGGCCGCCGCGCGCACGCTGCAGCCTTCGAAGTGGTCGTTGACCAGCCCCATGGCCTGCATGAAGGCATAGACCGTGGTGGGGCCGACGAAGCTGAAACCCCGCTTTTTCAAGTCCTTGGACATCGCCACCGAAGCCGGCGTGGTGGGCATGGCGCGCACCGACTCCAGCGTGATGCGGCCGGGGCGCCCCTCGGCGGCGGCCGGAGCGAAACGCCACACGTAGTGCGCCAGCGAGCCGAACTCGCGACGCAGCTCCAGCACGCGCTGCGCGTTCTGGATGGCCGACTCGATCTTGCCGCGGTGGCGCACGATGCCGGCATCGCCCAGCAGCCGCTGCACCTCGGCCGCACCGAAGCGCGCCACCTGCTCGGCATCGAAATGGGCGAACCCGGCGCGAAAGGCTTCGCGCTTGTTCAGGATGGTGAGCCAGCTCAGGCCCGCCTGGAAGCCTTCCAGGCACAGCTTTTCATACAGGCGCCGGTCGTCCGCGACCGGAAAGCCCCATTCATGGTCGTGGTAGTGGCGGTAGAGCGGCGTGGCACTGCACCATTGGCAGAGGGCGCATCCGGACTCGTCGGTGAACAGGCCGGTGTCCGGACTGGGAGACGGGTGGGCGGAAACGGGAGCGGAAAGAGGCGCGGGCATGCCGGGATTCTGCCCGCGCCCCGAACGCGGGGGCACCTGGCGGCGCACAGTGGCTTTCGCTATCCTTGGCCCACCGACCGCCGACCCATTGCCGAATGCCCCTGCCACCCTTTCCCCAGTCACCCTTGCGGTCGCCCCGCCCCCTGCTGCTGGCCGCCTCGCTCCTGCTCTCCGGCTGCGCCAGCACGGGGCAATCGCTGGCGTACTACTGGCAGTCGGTGCGCGGGCACCTGCAGCTCATGCACGCGGCCGAGCCCATCGACACGTGGCTCGCGCGGGGCGACACCTCGCAGCCGCTGCGCGATCGCCTGCAGCTGTCGCAGGAGGCCCGGCGCTTCGCCGTGACCGAACTGGCGCTGCCCGACAACGCCAGCTACCGGCGTTATGCCGACCTGGGCCGCCGCGCGGCCGCGTGGAACGTGGTGGCCGCGCCGCCCGATTCGCTCACGCTGCACCGCTGGTGCTTTCCGATCACAGGGTGCATCGGCTACCGCGGCTATTTCAACGAGGCCGATGCGCGCGCCGAGGCCGCGCTTCTCGCCACGCAAGGCCTGGAAGTGGGCGTGTACGGCGTGCCGGCGTATTCCACCCTGGGCTACATGAACTGGGCGGGCGGCGACCCGCTGCTCAACACCTTCATCGGCTGGCCCGAGGGCGAGTTCGTGCGGCTGCTCTTCCACGAGCTGGCGCACCAGGTCGTGTACGCCCATGGCGACACGCTGTTCAATGAATCGTTCGCCACCGCCGTGGAGCGCCTGGGCGTGGCGCGCTGGCTGGCCGAGCGCGCCACACCGCAGGCGCGGGCCGACTATGCACGCGGCGATGGCCGCCGCAACGCGTTCCGTGCGCTCACACGGGCCGCCCGCGAGCGGTTGGCCGCCGTCTACGCGGCCCATGGGCCCCGTGCTTCGGAAGCCCCGGCCCCGGCCTCCACCGCTGCGGTGGTTGAGGCGACCGAAAACGCCGCTGCCAGCGCGGAGATGGCGACCTCGAAACAGGAGGCCATGCAAGCGTTTCGCGCCGATTACGCCGCCCTGCGCGCCCGCTGGATCGCCGAGGACGGCGCCCCCCCCGCGCAACTGGCGGGCTACGACCGATGGGTGGCAGAGGCCAACAACGCCACGTTCGGCGCGCAGGCCGCCTACGACGAATGGGTGCCGGCCTTCGAGGCGCTGTTCGAGCGCGAAGGCCGCGAATGGCCGCGCTTTTATGATGCAGTGAAACGCCTCGCGGCCCTGCCGCACGAACAACGCCAGGCCGCCATGCGCGCCCTGCTGCCCACGCCATCCCCGGAGAAGCCCCTTGCCTGACATCCACATCCAACGCCCCCACCGGCTCGGCCTGCCCGAGGCCCGAAAGATCGCCGGCCTGTGGGCCCAGAAAGCCCAGGCCAAGTTCGACATGGAATGCGCCTACGAAGAAGGCACGGCGCAGGACACGCTGCGCTTTCAGCGCCCGGGCATCGAAGGCACGCTGCAGGTGCATGCCGACCGCTTCGAACTGCAGGCGGAGCTGGGCTTCCTGTTCAGCGCCTTCAAGAACCGTATCGCCGCCGAGATCGATGGGCAGTTCGACAAGCTGCTGGGCCGGCCGTCGCCCAGCGCGGCCTGAGCCGCATCGGCGACCGCAATAAAAATGCGGGGCCACGCACTGCACGGCCCCGCATGGAAACGCTGGCGCTCAGTGCGGCGTCAGCTCAGCGATTCGATGAGGTCGATGTACTGCTGGCGGGCGGCATCGCCCTCCGTGCCCTTGAGCTTTTCCCAGGCGTCCCACTTGGCACGGCCGACCACATCGGAAAAGCTCGGCTTCTTCTCGGCGTTGTCGCCCGCCGTGGCCTGCTTGTACAGCGCGTAGATCTTGAGCAGCGTCGGGTTGTCGGGGCGCTCGCTGAGGTTCTTGGACTGGGCGACGGCGGCTTCGAACGCCGTGTTCAGATCGGACATGGAAAAGGTCTCCGTTGGTGGTCGAACTGCCATCTTAGGGCCTCTGTTCCTCCTGCACCCTGGACCGCCCGAAGCACCGCAACCCCCATCGCGTCAGCGCTGCATCCCGTCAAAAGGTTTCCCAGTCGCTCTCGGAGCCGGGCCGGGAGGCCGGCGGCGCAGCGCGCGCTGCCGCCGGTGCCGAAGCGGCCGGTGCAGGCTTGGCTGCGGACGCTGGCGAAGCGGATGGCGGCGCGGTGGGTGGCGATGCAGGCGGCGAGTCCGACGCCTGCGGCCCGGCCTTGGGGGCCACGGCCGGCCCCAGGCGCTTGACCGCCGGCTTGGCGGCGGCGGAAGCCGCGAACCGTGGTGCCGCCACCGGCGCGGCGCGGTGCATCGGCGCCGCCGCGGCAGGCAGCACGCCCTCGCCGCCCAGGTGGAACACCGCGGTCGCGCGCACCAGCTCGCTGGCCTGGGCGCTCAGGCTGCTGGCCGCCGCGGCCATCTCCTCGACCAGGGCCGCGTTCTGCTGCGTGGCCTGGTCCACATGCGTGATGGCTTCGCTGATCTGGTCCACGCCGCTGCTTTGCTCGGCGCTGGCCGCGCTGATCTCGCCCATGAGGTCCGTGGCGCGACGGATCGCAGCCACCACCTCGGCCATGGTGTGGCCCGCCTTGTCCACCAGCGCGCTGCCGCGCTCCACACGGTCCACGCTGGCGGTGATGAGCCCCTTGATCTCCTTGGCGGCCTCGGCACTGCGCTGCGCGAGGCTGCGCACCTCCGACGCGACGACCGCGAAGCCCCGGCCCTGCTCGCCCGCGCGGGCCGCCTCCACCGCCGCGTTCAGGGCGAGGATGTTGGTCTGGAAGGCGATGCCATCGATCACGCCGATGATCTCGCCGATCTTGCCGCTGCTGTCCTGGATGCCGCGCATGGTGTCCACCACCTCGGCCACCACTGCGCCACCCTGCTCGGCCACCGAGGAGGCGGTCTGTGCCAGCTCGTTGGCCCGGCGCGCGCTGTCGGCGTTCTGCCGCACGGTGCTGCCCAGTTGCTCCGCCGACGCCGCGGTCTGCTCCAGGGCCGAGGCCTGCCGCTCCGTGCGCGAGGACAGGTCGTGGTTGCCGGCGTCGATCTCGCTGCTGGCGCCGGACACGCTTTCGGCGCTGGTCCGCACGGTCCGCACGACCGTGCCCAGCTGCGCGCTCATGCTGGCCATGGCCGCCATGATGCTGTCCGTGTCCCCCGGCCGCACGGGAATGCGCGAGGCCAGATCGCCCGCCGCCACCGCGTCCGCGACACGCTTGAGCTCCGAAGGGTCGGCGCCGAGCTGCCGCACCACCGTGCGCAGGTAGACGCTCAGGCCGGCCAGGCAGGCCACCACGGCCAGCACCGCGGCCGTCGCCACCGCACGGCCCGTGGCAGCGTATTCCTTCACGTCGTTGATGCGGGAAGACAGGCGCTCGCCCTGGCGGTCCTTTTCCAGGCCCAAGGGCGCCAGCAGGCGGTTGCGGGCGGGGATGGTCTGGTCCACCAGGAAGGCGAAGGCGTCTTCCTTGCGATCGGCCTGGATGAGCGCGAGGTTCTGCTCGCCGGTGGCCCAGAACGCGCGCATGAGCGCGGGCAGGGGCTCGTAGGAGCGGCGTCCCTCGTCGTTGATCATGTTGGCGCCGAACTCGTCGAGCGTCTTTTGCAGCAGCTGGCGCTTTTCGGCGATGTCGGCCAAGGTGGCGTTGCGCTCTTGCGGCGTGCGCGCCAGGATCGAGTGCCGCAGCTGCAGCGACACGCGCGTCACGTTCAGCTCAAGCGCCGCGATCCGCTGCAGCTGCGGCACGTTCCTGGAACGCACCACCTCCGCATCCTCGCTGATCTGCCCCATCATGATCCAGATCGCGACCGCCACCGCACCGAGCAGCAACAGGATGGCCCCGTTGATGAGCATCAGGCGGCGTGCGAGCGTGTTCCGTCCTTGTCGAACCTCCATGGCGATCCCCTCTGCATTTGATTGTTCTGACGGGCCTGCAGCAGGGCGGGCTCACGCGGCGCTGCGGATTGCGCGCGAAGGCCATTGTTCGCGTTATTCAGGGGAAATGCCAGCCCCCCGTGTCGCCATGGATGCCAAGAATCTGTCGCTGCGACGCTATGCCGGGCCGCAAAGTCCGTCCACGGCCTGGAACATCGACTGCCGCGCCTGGCTCACCACCTGGCCTTTCCAGGCATCGGTGTCGGTGTAGAAGGCGGCCAGCATTTGAGCCCTGATCTGCGTTGCCAGCTCAGCCGGAGCCTCCGGATGCAGGTTCAGCCAGTGCTCGGCGCGCAGGGCCTGCATGACCACCAGCACCGGCACGGTGCCGTATTCCATCGCGATGCCGGTGATTTCGGCCTGCGGACATTCGTCGTACACGCTGTTCCACATCAAGCCCGTGAGAAAGGCCGAAGTGGACGAACCGTCGTAGATCGAGGTGACGGGCGTGGCGCCGCCGCCGGCCCACCAGTCGCGCGCGCGCTGCACCGAGGCGGCGTCGTCCCGGCCGGCATAGATGCGCTCGCCGTGGCCGCTCGGCCCCAGGCCCGTGTGCAGATCGATCCAGGCGATGCGACGGGCGTGCTCGCCCTGCTCGCGCAGCACTTGGCGCAAGGTGCGGTTGCTCCAGGTCGGGGCCGTGCCGCCGAAAAACAGCCCGCCCGGAAACTCATGTTGGCCGCGGCTGATGGCGGCCTGCCACGCGGCCTCGCCGCGCTCGGCGATGCAGCGGAACACCGCCTCGCGGTTCTCGGCCGTGGGCGGCCACTGGTCGGGCAGCAGCAGCGGCTGGATCTCGCGGTAGGCCGCGTTCACCGGCAACGGCTGGGCGAAGTCGTGGAAATTGCGGTTCAGGTCCACGTTCTCGTGCGTGGCCCGGCGGATGTGCGAGAAGCCATACGGATTGAGCCCGTGCACGTAGAGCACGGCCACGCCTTGCTCGCGGGCCTTGGCGCGCCAGGCCGCGTCGTGCAGCGCGAACACCTGCACGCCGCTGCCGCAGTAGCCTTCGACCCCATGGCAGGCGCTGCTCACGATGAGCAGGTGCTGCGCGTAGTGGGGGCCGTCGCGCACCACGTCCATCGCCAGCGTCTCGCCGTCGCGCCCCTTGAGCGGGTGCGTGTGCGACTCCACCAGCAATCCGGCGGCGGCCGCGGCCTCCAGGAACTGGGTGCGGGCGAGCGCGTAGCTGGGGGAAAACGCCGGGACGATACCGATCATGAAGATCTCCGTTCAAGGGCCGAGGGGGCTGAAAAAGCAGCGCGAACGCCCCGCCGCAAGCGGCAGGGCCCAGGTGCGCCGGGCACCGGATGCGCAGAAGTAAAAAGGGGGCACACCCCGGCGCCCATGGCGCCAAAGGGGGCGGGAGGCCCAGCGGATCAGCCGGCCGGCCGGGCCAGCCAGCCTTGTGCCAGTTGTACCCAGTAGGTGGCGCCGAGCGGGATCAGGTCGTCGTTGAAGTCGTAGCTCGGGTTGTGCAGCGTGCAGGGGCCGCCGCCATGGCCCATGGCGCGGTGGTCGCCGTCGCCGTTGGCGATGAAGCAATAGGCGCCGGGCTTGGCCTGCAGCATGAAGGCGAAGTCTTCCGCGCCCATGGTGGGTTCCTGCCGCACCACGTTGGCCTCGCCCACGATGCCGGCCATGACCTGGCGCGCGAAATCCGCTTCAGTCGACGAGTTGATGGTGGGCGGGTAGTTGCGCACGAACTCGAACTCGCACGTGGCCTCGTGCGCGGCGCAGATGTGCTCGGCCACCTGCTTCATGCGGCGCTCGATCATGTCCAGCACCTCGACGCTGAAGGTGCGCACCGTGCCCTGCAGTTCGCAGCTGTCGGGCACCACGTTGGTGGCCTCGCCGGTGTGGATCATGGTGACCGAGATCACGCCCGCATCCACCGGCTTCTTGTTGCGGCTGATGATGTTCTGGAAGGCCTGCACCATCAGGCAGGCGATCGGCACGGGATCGGTGCCCATGTGCGGCATGGCCGCGTGGCTGCCCTTGCCGCGGATGACGATCTTGAACTCGTTGCTGGAGGCCATCACCGGGCCGGGGCTCACGGCGAACTGGCCGGCCTTCATGCCGGGCCAGTTGTGCATGCCGAACACGGCCTGCATGGGGAACTGCTCGAACAGCCCGTCCTCGATCATCACGCGGGCACCGCCGCCGCCTTCCTCGGCCGGCTGGAAGATCAGGTACACCGTGCCGTCGAAGTCGCGGTGCTTGGCGAAGTGCTGCGCCGCGGCCAGCAGCATGGCCGTATGGCCGTCGTGGCCGCAGGCGTGCATCTTGCCGGGGTGAGTGCTGGCGTGGGCGAAGGTGTTGAATTCGGTGATGGGCAGCGCGTCGATGTCGGCGCGCAGGCCGATGGCACGGCCCGAGGCGCCGCCGTCGCGCCCGTGCACGATGCCGACCACGCCCGTCTTGCCCAGGCCGCGGTGGATGGGAATGCCCCATTCGGTGAGCTTGCCGGCCACCACGTCGGCGGTGCGGACTTCTTCGAAGCACAGTTCGGGATGCGCGTGGATATCGCGGCGCACGGAGGCGATCGAAGCCGCCTCGGTCACGATGGAATCGATGAGTTTCATAATGTCTGTCTGTTCCTTGCCTTGCGATCTCACAGTCTAGCCCCGGTGCATGCAGCCCGACAACCGGGGATTGGAAACTCCACCCATGATCTCCGACCACGCCCTTTCCCTCGCCCAGACCCTGGTCCGCATGAACACGGTCAGCCAGAACCCGAACCTAGCGCTCATCGACTTCGTGCAGCAGGCGCTGGCCCGCCTGGGGGTGAAGTGCCGGGTGACCCACAACGCAAGCAAGACCAAGGCCAATCTGTTCGCCACGCTGGGCGAGGGCAAGCCCGCCGGCATCATCCTGTCCGGGCACACCGACACCGTGCCGTGGGACGGCCAGGACTGGACCTTCGACCCGCTCGGCGCCACCGTGCAGGACGGGCGCCTGTACGGCCGGGGCAGCGCCGACATGAAGGCCTTCATCGCCATCGCGCTCGCGCAGGCCGAAGCGTTCCTGAACAGCGATGCCCCCTTCGCCATCCACTACGCCTTCAGCTACGACGAGGAGGTGGGCTGCTTCGGCGTGAAGGAACTCATCGCCGACATGAAGGACGCCGGCATCCGCCCGCTGGCCTGCATCGTGGGCGAGCCCACCAGCATGGTGCCGGCCATCGCGCACAAGGGCGTGTATCGCTACAAGTGCTGCGTGCGCGGCAAGGAGGCGCACTCCTCGCTCACGCCGCATTCGGTGAATGCCATCGAGATGGCCGCGCGCGTGGTGGGTCGCGTGCGCGACATGGCCGAGGGCTTCGAGCGGCACGAACCGCGCTTCGAAGGCTTCGACGTGCCCTTCTCCACCGCCAGCGTGGGCCAGTTCCATGGTGGCATCGCCGACAACGTGGTGCCGCGCGATGCCGAGTTCCGCTATGAATTCCGCGACCTGCCCACGGCGGACGCCGCCGGCATGCAGGCCGAGGTGATCGCCTATGCCCGGTCGCTGGAACCCGCGATGCAGAAAGTGGCGCCCAGCACCGGCATCACCTTCGAGACGATCTGCGAGATCCCGAGCTTCCTGGGCAACCGGGACGATGCCGTCACGCGGCTCGCGCAGCGCCTGGCCGGGGAACAGGGCACCACGCTGGTGGCCTTCGGCACCGAGGCGGGGCTGTTCAAGAACGCCGGGATTCCCACCGTGGTGTGCGGACCGGGCAGCATCCAGCAGGCGCACCAGCCCGACGAATACGTCTCGCTGGACCAGCTCGCCCGTTGCGAGGCCTTCATGCAGGGGCTGGCGGCGACGCGCCAGCTGTAGGAAGGAAAGCCCCGCGCCGGTTCAGACGCGCACGCGGCCGTCGCCCGTGAGCATCGACATCTCCACGAAGTGCGACCCCATGTGGTTGCCGGGGCCGAATGCCACCTGAAAGCCCGCGACCTGCTGCGTGCCGAACCCCTCCAGCGCCGATATCAGCGATTCGCGCGTAGGCCGGCCTCCGGCCTGGCGCAACCCCTCGGTGAACACGCGCGCGGCCAGGTAGCCCTCCAGGCTGGAGTAATTGGCCTGGACCTTGTTGCCGCCCTTCTTGATCGCGTCCTGGAACTCCCGCGTGAGCTGGCGGGCGGACTGGTAGGGCGAGGGCATCACCTGCGAGACCACCACGCCCGCGCCATCGGCCTTGAGCTCGTCCATCAACGCCTGCGTGCCCACGAACGACAGGTTGTAGAACGTGCCGCCGTAGCCCGCCTTGCGCGCGGCGCGCACGAAGGCGGCGCTCGCGGCATAGGTGCTGACCTGCACGATCGCCTCGGGCCGCGCCGCCACCAGGGTCTGCACCGCGGCGGCCACGTCCACCGAATTGCGCTCCACCGTGGCCTGCGCCACCGGGGCGAGCTTGTGGGCGCCCAGTGCCAGCGCCATGCCATCCAGGCCCGCCTTGCCATAGGCATCGTTTTGGTAGAAAACGCCGATCTTGCTCAGGCCCAGGTGGGTGAGCTTGTTCACGATGACGGCGGTCTCGTCGTTGTAGGAGGCCCGCACGTGGAACACCAATTTGTTCAAGGGCTGGCGCAAGGCCTCGGCCCCGGTGAACGGCGCGAAGAACGGCAGCTTGGCCTGCGTGAGCAGCGGCATCGCCGCCAGGCTGGTGGGCGTACCCACGTAGCCGAAAAGCGCGAACACATCGTCGGTGATGAACTTGCGCGTGTTGGCGGCGCAGCGGTCGGGCTCGTAGCCGTCGTCCAGCGTGCGCAGCTCCACCGTGCGCCGGCCGGAGCCCGCCTGGGCATTCCATTGCTCGAAGTAAAGCTGGGCCCCCTGGTGCAGTTGCACCCCCAGTTGCGCGGCGGGCCCGCTGAACGGGGCGGACTGTCCCAGCACGATGGGCGCCTCCGATTGCGCCCGTGCCAGCCCGAAACCGCCGAGCGCGGCGGCCCCCAGGCCGATGGAAAACCGTCTGCGCCCCAACGCAATATGCTTCATGGTGAAATCCCCTCTTCGATCAAAAACGTCGACGTTCCGCGGGGTCGCCACCCCGCCATCGCTGCTGGTCGGTGAGTGTATCGACAGGAAAACCCCTATGTCCACGACTGAAATCTCCCCCCTTTCCGAGCCGGTCCGGCAAGTGCGCGGGGCCTGCCCCCACGATTGCCCCGACGCCTGCGCCCTGCTCACCACCGTGGACAACGGCGTGGCCACCCGCGTGCAGGGCAACCCGGCGCACGGCCACACCGGCGGCGTGCTGTGCGCCAAGGTGTCGCGCTATGCCGAGCGCACGAACCACCCCGACCGCCTGCTGCAGCCGCTGCGGCGCGTCGGCCCCAAGGGCCCGGGGGCGCAGTTCGAGGCGGTGACATGGAACGAGGCGCTCACCGATATCGCGGCGCGTTTGACGCGCATCGCCGCCCGCGCCCCGCAGGCCATCCTGCCCTACAGCTATGCCGGCACCATGGGCCTCGTGCAAGGCGAAAGCATGGACCGGCGCTTTTTCAACCGGCTGGGCGCATCGCAGCTGGGCCGCACCATCTGCTCCACCGCCGGCGGCGAAGGCCTGAACTACACGCTGGGCGGCAAGCTGGGCATGAAGGTGGAGTTCTTCGCCGAATCGCGCCTCATCGTCATCTGGGGCAGCAACTCCATCGGCAGCAACCTGCACTTCTGGCGCTACGCGCAACAGGCCAAGCGCGACGGCGCCCGGCTGGTGTGCATCGACCCGCGCAAGAGCGAGACCGCCGAGAAGTGCCACGAACACCTGCAGCTGCGCCCCGGCACCGATGCGGCCCTGGCCCTGTCGCTCATGCACGAGCTGATTGCCAACGACTGGCTCGACCACGACTACATCGCGCAGTACACCGTGGGCTGGGACGCGCTGCGCGAGAACGCGCTGCAGTGGCCGCCCGAGCGCGCGGCCGAGGTCTGCGGCCTGCCGGTGGAACAGATCCGCCAGCTGGCGCGCGACTACGGCACCACGCGGCCCGCCGCCATCCGCCTGAACTACGGCATGCAGCGCGTGCGCGGCGGCGGCAACGCCACGCGCGCCGTGGCCTGCCTGCCCGCGCTCACCGGCGCATGGCGCCACCGCGCGGGCGGCCTGCTGCTGTCGAGCTCCGGCCACTTTCCCGTGCAGCGCGCCCAGTTGCAGCGCCCCGACCTGCACACGGGCCCGGTGCCGCGCACCATCAACATGGTGACCATCGGCGACGACCTGCTGCGCGAATCCTCGCCGGAGTTCGGCCCGAAGATCGAGGCCGTCGTGGTCTACAACAGCAACCCCGTGGCCGTGGCGCCCGACTCCGCGCAGGTGGCCCGGGGCTTCGCGCGCGACGACCTGTTCACCGTGGTGCTGGAGCACTTTCGCACCGACACGGCCGACTACGCCGACTACCTGCTGCCCGCCACCACGCAGCTGGAGCACTGGGACGTGCACGTCTCCTACGGCCACACCGACGTGCTGCTCAACCGCCCGGCCATCGCGCCGCTGGGCGAGTCGCGCTCCAACGCCCGCATCTTCCGCGACCTGGCCGAGCGCATGGGCTACACCGAGCCCTGCTTTGCCGACAGCGACGAGACCCTGTGCCGCCAGGCCTACGGCGACCGCATCGACTTCGGGCAGTTGCTGGAAGTGGGCTTCGCACCCCTGCCCCTGCCCGATGCGCCGTTCGCCGAAGGCGGCTTTCACACGCCGTCGGGCAAGTGCGAGTTCTACAGCGAGCGACTGGCGGCCCAGGGTCTGCCGCCCGTGCCGGTGCACGTGCCCAACCACGAGCTGCCGCAGCCCGGCGGCCGCTACCCGCTGGCCATGATCTCGCCGCCCGCGCGCAATTTCCTCAACTCCACCTTCGTGAACGTGCAGAGCCTGCGCAACATCGAGACGCAGCCGGTGCTGGAGATCCACCCCGACGACGCCGCCCCGCGCGGCATCGCCGACGGCACGCGGGTGCGCGTGTTCAACGACCGCGGCAGCTACGAATGCCACGCCGCCGTGAACGGCCGCGCCCGCCCCGGCGTGGTCAACGGCCTGGGCATCTGGTGGCGCAAGTTCGGCGTGAACGGCACCAACGTGAACGAGTTGACCAGCCAGGCCCTGTCCGACATCGGTGCGGCGCCCACGTTCTACGACTGCGTGGTGGAAGTGGCGGCGGTGTCCGAGGCTTGATGCGCACGGCGCCACTCGCCCGGACCAAGGCGCGCCTTTTCATTCATGGTCCGTGCGCAGGCCGGCCAGCCCACGCAATGATTGGAGAATCTTGCAGCGGCAGTGGTCTGCATCCCGAGGGTCTATCCTGAGAGGGCCGCGCTGTCGGAAGCGATAGGCTTTGCGCGGTTCTTGCGCCTCTCATGACCCGTTGCCCCCGGTCCGTCCTGACGATCGACTTGGTTCTCCTGCTGCCAGCGGAAGGAATACGGGGCATGCCCCAACGAGCGCGCCAACGATCAATCCAACAGGAGTGATGACATGTCGTACATCGATGGTTTCGTGATTGCAGTGCCTACCGCCAACAAGCAAAAGTTCATCGAGCATGCCCGTACGCTCGATCCCATATTCATCGAGTTGGGGGCGATCCGCGTGATCGAGTGCTGGGGCGACGATGTCCCCGACGGCAAGGTCACCGATTTCCGCAGAGCAGTGCAGGCCACGGCAGAGGAGACGGTGGCTTTTTCCTGGATTGAATGGCCAGACAAGGCCACGCGCGATGCAGGGATGAAGAAGATGATGGAAGACCCGCGCATGGACCCCTCTGTTCCTGGCAACCTGCCCATGCCCTTTGACGGCAAACGCATGATCTTTGGGGGCTTCGAACCGGTGGTTGATGTGAAGGCGTAAGCAGCAAGCGGCCTTGTCGCTGCGCATGGCGGCTGCATCGACCACAACAACGGGCACGATGCCTTCGCTTCCATGAAGGAGGTGCTCACTCGGCGCCCCGCACGCCGCGCCAGCCGGGTGCCGTTGCGGCCGCCCCACCGCTGGGCGCCTGGATGAACCAGGGCCTCGGCTGGGAGCTGCGATACGCCATCCGGCGTATTGAAGATCAAACGGCAGTTCTTCATACTCGGCGAGCCTTGGAGCTGCGCTGCAACGCCATGGCGGCATCCGCGACATCCTGCGCGGGCATATGACGCAACTGCGCGAGACCCATGATCGGGATGGACCCTGCGTGGCCCACCGGTCCTGCGTCTTCATTTCATACCGCAAAACCCATGACACGAGGTCTATTCCTGCACCAGGCCAGCAATCTGCATGGTCGCCCCCTGTACGCCGCCATGGCGCTGGCCCTAGGAGCCCAGTGTGCCGCGGCTCAGCAAGCCTCGCCCACCCTGGACTCCATCGAGATCAAAGGTCAGGCGCTGCAGGGGGCTGCCTCCGCCTATTCCAGCACGAGCTTCGACAGCGAAGAGATCGCCGACAAGCATGTGAGCCAGCCGACAGAGCTGCTGCGCCATGTGCCCGGAATGAACGTGCAGAACTACCAGCTCTCGGGCGTGGCCGACACCATCGTGATGCGCGGCTTTGGCGGTGGGGGGCATGGCGGCGACGTGGGCGTCGTGCTCGACGGTATTCCGCTGAACGAAGCCATGTCGCACGCCGATGGGTATGTGGACCTCAATGTCATCGTGCCGCTGGAGATCGAGCGCTTCACGCTCTACAAGGGCCCCGTATCGGCGCTGTACGGCAACTTCAATCGCGCCGGGCTGATGGCGATAGAGACGCGCAAGCGTGGCGATTACCGGGAGGTGGATGCGAGTCTCGGCTCCCACAGCACGGTGGATCTGCAAGGCGCATGGGGTCTCAAACTGGGTGAGGGGGAATACCTGAACCTGGCGGCGCAGCACGACCGCACCGATGGCTTCCGGGCACAGTCGGACGATCACCGCAGCACATTGGCAGGCCGCTGGAGCAAGCGCATCAGCGCCGACCTGGACGTAGCGCTGTCGGGCCGCTGGCACGAGGCCGATGGCGATTCGCCCGGCTACGTCACGGCCGCGCAGTTCGCGCAGAACCCCTATGGCAAGGACCCGCGCGCCATGAACGATGGCGCCAACAAGCACTTCGCCACGCTGCGCGCGGACGTGAACTACGCACTCTCGCCCGACGTGAAGCTGCTGACGTTTGCCTACACCACGCAGCAGGACTTCACACGCTGGTTCAGCCGCCCGGTCAATGCCACCACCTGGCGCCAGCGCGAGGAGACTTACGACCGCAATGTCCATGGTGCGGGCACCAGCCTGAACGGCCGCACCCCGGTGGCAGGAACCCCGCTGAACTGGGTGGCCGGGCTGGAGACTTTCCGCGAAGCCACCGACTACCTGTACTTCGACGGGCTGGACAACCGTGCGCGCCTGGCCCCTGCCATCAACAACCGCACCTCGAAGCTGAACAGTGTCTCGGCCTTCGGAGAGATCGAAGCGCCCATCCACCCCCTGTTCAAGCCCTCGGCCGGCCTGCGCTGGGACCGTTTCACCGGCAATTGCGAGCGCAACGGTGCCGAGACGGGTACCGATCCCTGCGGCCCGCTGGCCAGGACGTCCCATGCCAGCCCCAAGCTGGGCGTGCGCTCCGACGTCGCGCCGGGCGTGCAGCTGCGCGCCAGCTGGGCCGAGGGCTTTGCCTTGCCCAGCACCTTCGCCAAGTACGCACTGGGCGCCGCCACGCTGGACCCCAACGTCTTTCGCCAGACCGAGGTGGGTGCGCAGTTCAAGCCCGTGCAGGGCCTGGTGCTGGATGTAGCGGCCTTCCGCCTCACCTCCTCCGACGAGATCCGCACCGTGGCCCCCGGCGTGTACGAGAACAATGGCGCCACGCGGCGCAGCGGCGTGGAGGCCAGCGCCCTGTGGGCAGCACACCGCGACGTGGACCTGGCCCTCACCTGGGGCAGCGCGCATTCGCGCATCACCGAGAACGGCAATGCGGCCCTCATCGGCAAGCAAGTGGCCGGCGTGCCGCGCTACATGGCCACGGTGAGCGCCACCTGGCGCCCCGCCGCGGACTGGTCCACCACCGCCACCTGGCGCCGGGTGGGCGCCTATGCGGTGAACGCCGACAACAGCGTGGGCTATGGCGGCTATGCCACGGTGGACCTGAGCGCTGCGTACCGAGTCGCCAACCGCTATGAGATCTACGCCGCCATCGCCAACGTGAGCGACAAGGCCTATGCCACCTCGGCCTCGGTCATCGGAGGCACGCAGGTCTTCGCACCCGGTGCGCCGCGGACCTTCAAGCTCGGCACCAAGCTGCAATTCTGACCTGTGACCACCCGATCCAGGAAGCTCAGGCAATCCAGGAGAACGCCATGAAGACCACCACCCCGACACCACTCCTGCGCCTGCTGGCCATCACAGCGCTGGCCCTGGGCCTGGGCTCCGTGCAGGCCCACAACGTCTGGGTGGAGCCTGATGCCAGCGGCGGCTACCTCGTGCAGTTCGGCGGGCACGAAGGCCAGCTGGAGACCTACCCCGCTCACAAGCTGAAGAGCCTGCAGGCCTTCGATCGCCGTGGCCGCAAGATCGACGTGGCGGTGGAACCGCGGCCCGATGGGGTGCGCGTGAAGCCCGAGCGCCAGGCCGCGTTGCTGGCGGCCCACTTCGACAACGGTTTCTTCAGCAAGGTCGAGGGTGGCCAGATGGTGAACAAGCCCATGACCGAGAACCCCGGCGCTACCAGTGGTGTGCATGCGCTCAAGTACCACAAAACCATCATCCAGTGGGGCGTGATCGCAAAGAAGGAATTGGGGCAACAGTTCGAGATCGTGGCCCTGGAGGCGGACACGCCCGATGCAGGCCAACCCATGCGTGTGCGCGTGCTGTTCGATGGGAAGCCCATCGCCGGCATCCGGCTGTCGCTGGGCGAGAAGGGGGCGCCCGTCACGACGGCTGAAGACGGCACTGCGACGGTCACGCCCACGGCGGGCATCAATCAGTTGCTGGCGATCCGCCGCGTGCCGGTGGCCAATGACCCACGCACCACCAGCATGAGCTGGGAGTACCTGCTGGCGTTCCCTGCGCACTGAGACCGGCTGGCACGACCTGCCGAAAGCGGATCTGCCGGCGACGGCTGAAGGAATGGAGTGCTGCGGGCCTGGGCAACCACTGCTGGGTCGTGGAGAGAAACCCACGCTTGGTTTGCAGGGTTCGGCAATCCTCTGCTCTCGCCTTGTCGAGCGGTCGCGTCAGCCACTCTTCATTTCCCGAAATTTGCATCCATTCTCGAATAGCGTTGACGATGACACGCGGCGCGCATCGCAGCGCGGGTGGCCTGACGCAGACGCCGCTCCAGCCCAGCGCCATCGGCCCTGCAGTGCCGACAAATGAATGCTATTTATTTAATAGCAATATGCCTTAGTGGATATTGCGCTGGAGCCCTTTTCGACCTGAAATCCGGCGTGGCGGCGTCCGGCCCGCCACGCCCGTACCGGCAGCCACCGCCCCGCCAGCATCACGCCGCACCCGCCGCCACGCTCTGCGCATCCAGCGCCAGATAGTGGTGCACTGCCGGCCGCTCCGGCCCCACGTGGTAACGCAGCGCCTCGGCCTGCAGGTCCGCGTCGGCCCTGGAGACGCGGCCGTGCTGGCGCAGGTGCTCAGCCCAGGACTCGACCAGAAACCACTCGATCACGCGGCTGGGCTCGGCGGAGTGTTCCGCCACGCCCCAGGCATAGGCGCCGTCGCGGCGGCGCTCGCGCGCCACGTGCTGCATGGCCTGCAGGAACGCGGGCAGGTCGGGCGTGCGCACGCGGTATTCGATCTGCACCATCACCGGGCCGCGGTCGTGCGCCACGGGCTCGGCCAGCAGCGGCTCGGGCCAGTGGTTGGACGGCTGCAGGTCGGCCTCGCCGGTGGGCAGCTTCACGCGGTGAAAGAGCCACGCCGCCAGCACCAGGCCACCCGCGCCGGCCAGCAGCGTGGCCGGCAGCCCCGCCTGCCCCGCCACCAGGCCCCAGCCCAGGCTGCCGGCGGCCATGGCGCCGTTGAACACCATGAGGTAGATCGCCAGGCCCCGGCCGCGCACCCAGTTGGGCAGCACGGCCTGGGCCACGCCGTTGAGCGTGGTGAGCGCGATGATCCAGCCCAGGCCCAGCATGAGCGCCACGGCGGCCTCGCGCGGCGGCGCCAGGGTGAGCACGGCCATCACGCCCGCGGTGAGCAGCGAGGCCAGCAGCACCAGCCCGTCGGCATCCAGGCGCTTGCGCAGGCGGGGCAGCAGCACCGCGCCGAGGATGGCCCCGGCACCGACCGCGCCCAGCATCACGCCGTAGAAGCCCGCCGTGCCGCCCAGCATGCGCCGCGCCACCAGCGGCAGCAGCGCCCAGACGGAACTGGCGAACAGAAAGAACACCGCCGCGCGCAGCAGCACCACATGCAGTTCGCGGCTGGCGCGCGAGTAGCGCAGCCCGGCGCGGAAGGCGCCGAAGAACTGCTCGTTCAGCCCCGTGGGCTCGGCCTTGGGGCGCTTCCACCACAGCAGCGCGGCGATCACGAAGCCGTAGCTCGCCACGTCCAGGCCGTAGGCTGCGGCCGCGCCGAAGCTGGCCAGCAGCAGGCCGCCGGCCGCGGGGCCGATGGCGCGGGCGATGTTGATGCCCAGCGAATTGAGCGCCACGGCGCTTTTCAGCTCGCTGCGGGGCACCAGCTCGGGCACGATGGACTGCCACGTGGGCCCCATGAGCGCCGCGCCGATGCCGCCCACGAAGGTGAGCGCGATGAGCGATTCCACGGTGAGCGTGTTCGTGCGTGCCATCACCAGCAGCGTGCCGCTCACGCAGGCCAGCAGCACCTGCACGGCGATCAGGAAGCGCCGGCGGTCCAGGATGTCCGACAGCACGCCGGCCGGAATCGCCAGCAGGAAGATCGGCAGCGTGGCCGCCGTCTGCACCAGCGCCACGGCGGTGGGGCTGGACGACAGCTCGGTCACCATCCACGAACTGGCCACGTCGCGCATGAAGCTGCCGATGTTGCCCAGCACCGTGGCGGACCACAGCACCGCGAACAGCGGCAGGCGCAGCGGCGCGAAGCTGCCCGAAGGTGCGGGCGTGGCGGTGGCCGCAGTGGACGGTGAATCGTGTGGGTGATCGTCATGTGCCATGGAGGCCTCCCAGGTCGTGCCAGGCGACGAGCAGCATGCCGCCCACCAGGCCCCAATGTTCGAAGAATGCGTTGGCGGCGCGCTGCCGCTCGGGCGGCGCCACCTGCCAGAAGCGGTCGGCCAGGAACGCCGCCAGCACGGTGAAGCCGGCCAGCGCCAGCGCGCCCAGCCAGCGGTGCCAGCCCGAGACGATGAGCAGCGAGGCGCCCAACTGCAGCGCGATGGTGGCCACCGCGACGGGCGCGGCGGGCGCCAGGCCGAAACGGCGCATCTCGGCCACGGCGCCGGCGAAGTCGCGCGCCTTGCCGATGCCGCCCTGCAGGTAGGCCGCGCACAGGCACAGCAGCGCGAGCGACTGCACCCAGGGTGCGGTGAAGGCGCCGCGCAGCGCGTCCATTCCGTTCGCCACGGTCACACCGCCCAGCAGGCGCAGCCCAGGGCGCCCCAGAAGCCCTTCAGGTCGGCAATGGGCAGCCGGCTGCTCCAGGCCGTGGCGTGCTGGTGGCCGTGCACGTTGCAATCGTTGGCGCAGGCGCACGCGGCGGCCGCGCGGCGCACCACGGCCTGCAGCGGCGCGCCCTCCTGCGTGCCCCAGCCGGCATAGCCGCCGAAGGTGCGCACGGGCGACCAGTCGGGCATGGCGGGCGGCGGTGCCGCGTCGTCGAAGCGGGCGAAATCACCGGCGCCGTACACCACCTTGCCGCCCACCACCGTGAGCAGCGCCGTGGTGTCGGCGATGTCGGATTCGGGGCAGGCGAAGAAGTCGCGGTCGGGCACGGTCAGGTCGGCCAGCTGGCCGGCCTGGATGCGGCCCTTCTTGCCTTCTTCGTTGCTGAACCAGGTGACGTTCTCGGTCCACAGCCGCAGCGCCGCTTCGCGGTCCAGGCAGTTGCGCTGCGGCGTGATCTGCAGGCCGCCCACGGTCTTGCCCGTGATGAGCCACGACAGCGACACCCACGGGTTGTAGCTGGCCACGCGCGTGGCATCGGTGCCGGCCGAGACCTTGACGCCCTTCTCCAGCATGCGCTTGACGGGTGGCGTGGCCTCGGCCGCGCCGGCGCCGTAGCGCTCGACGAAGTACTCGCCCTGGTAGGCCATGCGGTGCTGCACGGCCACCCCGCCGCCCAAAGCGGCGATGCGGTCGATGGACTTTTCCGAGATGGTCTCGGCATGGTCGAAGAACCAGTTCAGGCCGGCCAGGGGCGTGTCGCGATCGACCTTCTCGAACACGTCGAGCGCGCGCTCGATGGTCTCGTCGTAGGTGGCATGCATGCGCCAGGGCCAGCGGTTCTGCGCCAGGATGCGCACCACGCCTTCGAGGTCGTCCTCCATCTCGGGCGCCATGTCGGGGCGCGGCTGGCGGAAGTCTTCGAAATCGGCGGCTGAGAACACCAGCATCTCGCCCGCGCCGTTGTGGCGAAAGTAGTCCGTGCCCTGCTTGTATTGCGACGTGGCCGTCCAGTTCAGGAAGTCTTCCTTTTCCTGCTTCGGCTTTTGCGTGAACAGGTTGTAGGCCAGGCGGATGGTGAGCTGATCGGCATCGGCCAGTTCCTGCATCACCTGGTAGTCGTCGGGGTAGCTTTGGAAGCCGCCGCCCGCATCGATGGCGCCCGTCACGCCCAGGCGGTTCAGCTCGCGCATGAAGTGGCGCGTGGAGTTCACCTGGTATGCATGCGGCAGCTTGGGGCCCTTGGCCAGCGTGGCGTAGAGGATGGCCGCATTGGGCTTGGCCAGCAGCAGCCCGGTGGGGTTGCCGGCCGCATCGCGCACGATCTCGCCGCCGGGCGGCGCGGGCGTGTCGCGCGTGTAGCCCACGGCGCGCAACGCGGCGGCGTTCAGCAGCGCGCGGTCGTACAGGTGCAGGATGAACACCGGCGTGTCCGGCGCCACGGCGTTCAGTTCGGCGATGGTGGGCAGGCGCTTCTCCGCGAACTGGTGTTCGGTGAAACCGCCCACCACGCGCACCCACTGCGGCGCGGGCGTGACCGCCACCTGGCGCCGCAGCATGCCCATGGCATCGGCCAGGCTCTTCACGCCGTCCCAGCGCAGCTCCATGTTGAAGTTGAGCCCGCCGCGGATGATGTGCAGGTGGTTGTCGATCAGGCCCGGCAGCGCGCTGCGGCCGTTCAAGTCGATGCGCCGCGTGCCCGGCCCGGCCAGCGCCAGCACCTCGCGGTCGCTGCCGACGCGGGTGAAGCGCCCCTGCGCGATGGCCACGGCACTGGCCGTGGGGTTGGCGCGGTCCAGCGTGGTGAAGCGGCCGTTGTGCAGGATCAAGTCGGGGGTGGTGGGCGGGGTCATGGGCAGGCTCCTTGGGGGATCGGCAACGCGAAGGGTGCGCTCTTTTCAACCCTCGTGGGCGTTGAACATGGCCTTGGCATAGGTGATGCCCAGGCCGTAGCCGCCACCGAACTTTCTGGCGATGCCGGTCGTCATGTCGTACGTGTCCGTGCGCGCCCAGTCGCGTTGCAGCTCCAGCAGATACTGCAGCGCCGTGATGGGCCGCGCACCCGCCTGCACCATGCGCTCCATGGCGCGGTGGTGGGCCTCGGTGGAGATGTCGCCGCTCGCATCGGCGATCACGTACACCTCGAAGCCCTGGTCGAGCGCCGACAGCGCCGGGCCCACGATGCACACGCTGGTCCACAGGCCCGCCAGCACGATGCGCGGCTTGCCGATCTCGTTGATGCGGCGGATCACGGCCTCGTCTTCCCAGGTGTTCATCGACGTGCGGTCCAGCAGCGCCTGGCCGGGGAACGGCGCGGTCACCTCCTCGAACATCGGGCCACTGAAGCTCTTTTCTGCCACGGTGGTCAGGATCGTGGACACGCCGAAGCCCGCCGCCGCGCTGGCCACCAGGCCGGCGTTGGAGCGCAGCGTGATCGCATCGATCGAATGCGTGGCGAAGGCCATCTGCGACTGGAAGTCGATCATCACCAGCGTGTGGTCCTGCGGGTTCAGCAGCGTGGCGCCGGGCGTGGCGGTGGCGACGGGCTTGGCGGCGGCGTTGATGCGGGTGGCGGTGGCGGTCATGGCAAAACTCCTGGGTTGATCGAGTGAATGGAGGAGAGAAAACAAAAAAGCGGGGAATCGAAAGACAAGAAAGAAGGCAGGCGGGGCGGCGGTGCCGCCGCCCCTCACCGGTCAGTGCGGCATGGCGGGCAGCTCGTTGGGGCGCAGGTCGAACACCAGCACCTCGGCGCCTTCGCCCCTGGCAAAGCGCAGGGCGCCAGCGTCGCGGATGCGGGCGCCGTCGCCTTCGGACAGGCGCTCGCCGTTCACCTCCAGGCTGCCGCGGGCCACGTGCACATACACGTTGCGGCCGGGGCCCACGTCCAGCTCGGCGGCCTCGTCGCCGTCGAACAGGCCGGCATGCACCCGGGCGTCCTGGTGCACGGCCAGCGAGCCGTCGGCCCCCTCGGGCGAGATGATCAGCCGCAGCCGGCCGCGCTTTTCGGCCTCGCTGAAGTGCACCTGCTGGTAGCGGGGCGTGGCGCCGGTCACGCCGGGCACGATCCAGATCTGCAGGAAATGCACGGGCTCGTCGGCCGAGTGGTTGAACTCGCTGTGGCGCACGCCGGTGCCGGCGCTCATCATCTGCACGTCGCCGGGGCGGATGACCGAGCCGGTGCCCATCGAATCCTGGTGCTCCAGCGCGCCTTCCAGCACATAGGAGAAGATTTCCATGTCGCGGTGGGGGTGCGTGCCGAAGCCCTTGCCCGGCGCCACGCGGTCGTCGTTGATGACCAGCAGGTCCGAAAAACCTTGCTGGTTGGCATCGCGGTAATGGCCGAACGAGAAGGTGTGGTGCGAATGCAGCCAGCCGTGGTTGGCGTTGCCGCGTTGGTGGGCTTTGCGGATGTCGAGCATGGTGCGTTTCCTTTCGGTTTCTTCGATGAAATTCACACTGGGGGCCTGTCGCTGAAATCGCCTCGATTTCATTGGGCTTCAGTGCTGCGGTGAAGAAAGTATCCCGCGCCGTGATGGGGCGCAGGTTGAAAGGTTTGGCCGTCCATCATCGATAATTTCGATGATTCAATCCCACGGCCTGCCCCATGCTGAAACTCACCCTCGAAGCCATCGAACTGGTGGACGCCATCGCCCGCCACGGCTCGTTCGCCGGCGCCTCCGAGCGCCTGCACAAGGTGCCGTCCACCATCTCCTATGCCATCGGCAAACTGGAGGAACAACTCGGCATCGCCCTCTTCACCCGCAACGGCCCGCGCGTGGCGCTCACGCCCGCGGGGCAGGAGATGCTCAAGGAAGGCCGCTGGCTGCTCACGGCAGCGCACCAGCTCGAATCGCGCATGCGGCAGATCGCCACGGGGTTCGAATCGGAGCTGCGGCTGGTGCACGACTCGCTCATCCCCACCAGCGCGTTCAACCAGGACATCTGCGCCTTCGAGGACCTGCACTGCGGCACGCGCCTGCGCATCGGCTGCGAGGCGCTCACAGGCACCTGGGAGGCGCTGCGCGACGGCCGCGCCGACATCGTCGTGGCGGCGGGCGAAGGCCCGGCCGGCGGCGGCTACAAGGCCGTGGCCGTGGGCAGCCTGGCGTTCGTGTTCTGCGTGACGGCCACGCACCCGCTGGCGCAGCTGCAGCGCCCGATCACCCGCAGCGACCTGCTGGACCACACCGCCGTGGTGGTGGGCGACGGCGCGCGGTCGCTCACCGACCGCACCGTGGGCCTGCAGTCGGGCCAGCGCCGCATCACCGTGCCGTCGATGCAGGCCAAGATCGCCTGCCAGGCGGCGGGCCTGGGCCACGGCTTCCTGCCGCGCGCGTGCATCCGGGTGGAGCTGGAGACGGGGGTGCTGGTGGAGCTGCCGGTGGAGGAACCCCGCCCCGACGAGACCTTCTGGCTCGCCTGGAAACCCGATCACATGGGCGAGGCGCTCAAATGGTGGCGCCAGCGGCTGGACCGGCCGCTGCTGCCGGGCATCCTGCCGCAGTGAGGGCGCCGCCGACTCGGCCGATCACAGCGGCAAGCGTCGCTGCGATGGCCGATTCTCGTCAGGGGGGTGCCGGCCGCTGCGGGAATTTGCGATAGATCTTTTTCAGTACCCAGATTTCTCCGCATTCCAGGGCCAACCACAGCGG
Organism: Acidovorax sp. GBBC 1281; assembly: GCF_028473645.1. Taxonomy (NCBI): domain Bacteria; kingdom Pseudomonadati; phylum Pseudomonadota; class Betaproteobacteria; order Burkholderiales; family Comamonadaceae; genus Acidovorax; species Acidovorax sp. GBBC 1281. Next base: position 603,442 of record NZ_CP097269.1, on the reverse strand, counting down.
GAAAAGCGGCATCACCATAAAGATGAAAAACACCCGCAAGGGAAAATAAAGGAGAAAAAACATCCCCACATAAAACCCGTGCCGCGGCTGCTTGTTTTTGATGAAAAACAGGATGAAGACGAGAAAAGCCAAGCCCGAAGTCAGAAGGACGTGGGCGCCCAGCAGCAGATAGGCCATCGCCTTGGGCAAATAATCATGGGCGGCCACCCATTTGGGCAGCAGTTCCTGAAAGGCCGATGCGACCATCGACAGAAAGAACACGAGGATGCCCAAGCCCAGAACGGCGAATGGAATCCAACACGCGCGCGAGATCCATTTCGAATATGCCGGAAGAGCTTGGAAAGGCGCTTTGCTTATCAATTTCAAATTCTCTTGAGTCAATAAATTTCCACAATAGAATTTTTACCGACATTAGATTCGGCGGAGTCTTTATTGCAAGATGCATCGATAGCCGCTATTGGCGATCCATTGATCACGACGTGGCCTGCCTCATTAATACCATAGCGCCAACATCTCAAATGCCAGACCTCAGCTTTGACGTTTGTGCACGAGCCATTTTTTAAAAAGCAAATTGACAATTAGAGAAAGGGTTGCAGCGCAGCCGCCAGCCACCCCATAAAAAATGGAAATTCTATCAAGTGCCGGCGTAGTACCTAAAACAAAATAGAGAAAGCCAAAGATCACAATTACGCCAAGGAAAAAGGCGCATAAAAATGAATTAAAACAGCCAAATTTTTTATAAATACCTAAAATCAATGGCAAAAAAAAGAGACATAAGACACAAAGAAACCAGAAAAACGAGCGGCCCCACAATAAAATAAAGACCCCTGTAATGACGATCTATTGATACAACAAACAATATCGACACAAAAAATGCCGATATTGAATTAGCCATAAAGAAATATTTCATCTTCGATATTCTATGGCAGGATTAAAAAGTTTTTATGCCACATATCCCATGACTCATCTTCTTTATCAGGCCTTTTCTTAGCAGCCACCCTAGGAAACCTCTCAAAACCTCCGAATTCGCAAGTTTTAGCGTTGTAACTCGTTGATTTATATGGGCGTCGATTAGCAGGAATTGGGGTTTTGAGAGGTTCACTCATGGATCAAACGCAAATCAATCCGCTACATAATTCATAGCAAAAGAGCCAATAGCAACTAGGGCAATGGCGGGTTTGGAACACCAAACCTTTGAGATCACATCGCTATCGAAATCAGTCCTTGAGCTGATTTATGAAAAATAAAACTGCGTCTCGACTTGTAGAAACAATAAATATTGAATGCTTTTCCGAAAAGCAGGCTTGTAGTTGATTTATTTTATTTTCACTGCTTTTGCTGCGAGGATTTCCAAAATTAGAGCAGAAAAATTCCCCAATCTTTTCGCCATTTTTTAAATTTGCCAGAACGTTATCTGAATCCCTTTTATCGTCAATTTTGCTAAGAATGATTGTATATACCTCTCCATTATAGTCTTGGCAGTTTACTGAAACGCGATCTTTCCTATCGTCATCACTATAAGCGGATTTAACGCATCGACCACTCGGTATCATAGATTCAATTCCTGAATGGCTTTTGAGATAAAAAAACAGAAGGAATACCGTCGCCAAAAGAGCCAGCAATCCTAAAAATAATAGATGCTTTGTTTTCATAATTACAGACCTGGAATATGCACCGGACCTCCGGCAGAAGCCCCAGGAGTTTCCATCATTATTTTCGTGATTTCTCCAGTATTGTTTAAAATTTTCTTGCTGACTTCATCTATTCTGTTCTCAATTTTTTCCATCTCTGCGGTTTGGCATGTAGGCGATTTTGCCAAACACATTAGCAATTCATCTCTCAGACGTGCCAATTCCTTTTCTAACTTTCTGTTCTCCAATGACAATTTTCCTGCATCAATACCATCTTTTGCCTTGCTCCCCTTGTCCCACCAACCGTAGATTTTCGACAACAAGCCGCCTCCTTCCTCCGCAAGCCCCATCGGATCTACCCAATTCATCGGATTGACTGGATAGCTTGATTTATTAATCCCGCCATTAAGCCCAATGGGATCTTGCGTAATGTACTGCCCAATATTGGGGTCGTAGTACCGGAAGCGGTTGTAATGCAGCCCCGTCTCGGCATCCAGCTGCTGCCCCTGGAACCGGATGTTCTGCTCGATCCGGTACGGGTTGTATTCCTCCCGCACCTCGCCCCAGGCGCCATAGCTGGCCGCCCACGTCACTTGCCCCGCCTTCTCCCCATTGCCATCCACCAGCCCGATCGGCGTGCCCAGGTGGTCGCACAGGTAGTGCCGGATGCATCCTAGCTAACGGCCGATGTGCTGCGCTCTCTGAGCAGGTTTCTTTTTTAAAGTATGGCAAGCCCATTTCCACACTTGATCACGCCATCTTTAATTATCAATTTTGACATTATTAATAAGCATAGAAAAATAGTAGACCAATGCCACATCCCCACCAAAAACAGTAATTTCTTTATCTTTTAAATATATAAAATTATATTGATTTCCATTCTTTCGAGAAAGGTATTTCACATAATATCCATAGGACGTTTCCTGCACAACCCTATCTAAAACCCCCTCCTTATCATTTGGAGATTTTATTATTTTTTCGAAATTTGGCCCTTCATCCACACCCAATGCAACATCCTCTCCCGTCGAGAGCAAACATCTAAACCGATAACGTTTGCCATCAATCTGAACACATCCTGTAGGCAGAATAAATTCATGGCCATTAATTTTTACAATTGAATTCCTCGCAGGGGCATCAGCTTGTGCAAACGCCACAACAGAAACTGCCGTAAAAAATGAAATAAATAATTTTTTCATGGTTTTGGAATTCTCCCACCAGGAATGCCATTACCCAACGTTCCTGGCGTTGACTTATAGACATCAACCGAACCTTGCCCGATATCTTTCATACCTTGAATTCTTTCTTTCCTTGCTGATTCTCTCATATCTTCCATCTCAGCAGAACTCTTACTGCAAGCAGGACCACTCATGATGCAATCATAAACATCCATATCTTTTTTGTTAGCGCCTTCCATTTTTTTAGCGCCATTATTTATTTTTTCCCCACCTTTTTTTATTCCTATTACTTTATTAACTCCGCTGGCACGTCCATCTTGATTGGCCAGTTCAGGAGTGGTCGTCTCTGTCAAACCCAGAGGATCTACATAAATTATTGGATTAAGGGGGTAAATATATTTATTAACTCCCCCATCTAGCCCAATGGGATCCTGCGTGATGTACTGCCCCAGGTGAGGGTCGTAGTACCGGAAGCGGTTGTAATGCAGCCCGGTCTCGGCATCGATCTGCTGGCCCTGGAACCGGATGTTCTGCTCGATCCGGTGCGGGTTGTATTCCTCCTGCACGTCTCCCCAGGCGCCGTAGCTGGCCGCCCAGGTCACTTGCCCCGCCTTCTCTCCGTTGCCATCCACCAGCCCGATCGGCGTGCCCAGGTGGTCGCACAGGTAGTGCCGGATGGTCAGCGGGTTGTCTTTCGCTTGCGCTTGTCTCTCATCCTTCAGTTGGCTCACGCTGGCCGCCATGAGTTGCGCCAGCTCTGCTGGCATGTGCGCCTGCGCCCTTGCCAGCGCCTTCGCACCCGTGGCCGCATCCAGCACGCTCTGCAGCGCCGCCTGCACCATCTCCCGCTGCATTCTGGGCATGCCCGCGAAGCTGTCCGCCGCCTCCGTGGTGCCTTCGCCCGGCTCCGCCCCCAGGTCCATCAGCGTCTGCATCGCATCCTTGGCCCCTTGCCTGCGCTGCAACTGCAGCAGCGGCACGAAGCTGGCCGGCTCATAGACCGTGTGCCGGATGCCTTGCCCATCCTGCGTGTGCACCAGCCGGTCGGCGTCCCAGCCGTAGTGGGTGGTGTCCTCCCGCCCTTCGCGCACCACGGTCTTGCCCAGGCGCCGCCCGAAGGCGTCGTAGCGGTAGCGCGCGATGGGTGTAAAGCCCTTGTCGCCCCGTGCCTGTTCGGATACCGCCGTCAACTGGTGCAGCGCGTCGTACTCCAGCCGCAGCGTGCGGCCATCCGCGTGCCTGGCCTGCACCCGGTTGCCGAAGGCGTCGTAGCGGTATTGAATGGTTTCTTCTTCTGTGCCACTGCCCTTTCCACCGCTCCAGCCGATGCGGTTGCCCGGCCACTGATCCACCGGCCCGCCCGGGCGGCCTTGCGCGCTGCCCGGCGGCGCCAGCAGATCGAAGCCCGGGTCGTGCAGGTTCTGCTGCACTTGGCTCGCCCAGTCCTGGCGGTCCGCCCCAGGGGCCGCGTCTTGGCCCAAGCGGTCGGGTAGCCGGTTGCCGGCCGGATCGAGCCGCCAGCGCCGCTGCTGCACGCCTTCGGCGACCGCATGCGCCACGCCGGTCAGGCGCTGGTGCACGTCGTAGTGGTAGCGCGTGGCATCCAACGGGGTCTGCACGCCCACCAGCTGGCCCAGCGCGTCGTAGGTGTAGCGGCGCACGGACAGGGTCCCCAGCGGGCCCGATGCCTGCGCCGCTCCTGTTGCCGTTGTCCGGGGCAGCCCTTGCCAGTCTTGCTGCAGCAGCCGCCCCATGGGGTCCAGGCGCCGGGTCTGGATGACTGCGGCATGGACCCTTTCCGCGCCGCTGTCCAGTTGCAAGGTGCGTGCAACCTCGCGGTGCAGGGCATCGCGCTCGATGGCCAGCACCGGGGTCTTGTCCAGCAGCAGCCCGTGCACGTGGCCCGAGCCGTAGGCCAGCCAGTCCAGCTCGCCCAGGCCCTGCAGTTGGCTGCCCAGCCGCTGCCCGAGCGCGCCCAGGCGGTGCGCGATGCGGTGTTCGAATTCGGGCTCCGGCTCGCCCCCCAGGTGGGGCGTGGCAGGCGCCTGCCGGTACAGGGTCTGCGCCTCGCCCGTGGCCCGGCCGAAGGGGTCGCGCTCCAGGGCCACGCGGGTGTCGGCGATGAGGCGCTGCGCCTGCAGGCGCTGCGCAGCTTCGGCCAGGGCCGGATCGGGCTCTCCGGTAGAGGTTGCGCCCAGGGCCAGCAGGGCTTGCAGCAGCGGGGCGGGCACGTCCAGCCATTGCTCGCCCAGGCTATGGGCTTTGGCTTGCGCCTGGCTCCAGGGCAGGTGGGCGGTCCAGGTGCGGGCGGCGGCAAGGGCGCCGTGGCGGTCGTGTTCGTAGGCGTGGATCTGCAGGGTCTCGTCCGGCTCATCGCTCTGCAGACCCGCCGATCGCACGAGGACGCGCGCCACGATGCGCCCGCCGTCGTCGTAGTGCGAGCGGCTGCGCACGGTGGCGCCCAGCCCTTGCGCGGCAGCGCCTTGCACGCCGGGATGGTGGCCTGCGCCGTGCCCGTCACGCTGGTGCACGAGCTGCCCGGCAGCGTCGTAGCCATAGGCTTGCACACGCCCGTCGAATCCCACCTCTTGCACCAGCCGGTCCTGCACGTCGTGCACGAAGCGGGTGACGGCCTGGTTCTCGTTGATGAGTTCCACCAGGCGGCCCGCCACGTCGTAGCGCAGCGCGAATCCCTGGCCGGCCTGGGTTTGCGCGATGACGCGGCCCCACAGGTCATGGCCGTAGGTGACGGAGGTGGTGACGGTGGTGGTGGTGCCATCCCCTACAGGCTGGGCGCCGTGCGTGGCCGCCTGCAGCTCGCCATTGGGGCCCCAGCGGTATTGCACTTGCGAGCCGTCGGGCGCCATGACGCGGGTGGGCCGGCCCGCGCCGTCGTACTGGTAGCGCGTGCGCTGGTTCAGGGCATCGATGCTCTCGCGCACTTCGCCAAAGGCGCCGTAGTGCCAGGCATGCACCCGGCCCGAGCAGTCGGTGTGGCGCGTGAGCTGCCCGCAGCCGTTGTAGGCCAGTTCCTTGCGCCCGCCCTGCGCGTCGATGACGGCCACGGGCTGGTCGCACCAGGGCCGGGTGGCGGGGTCGATGGCGCCCTCGGCGGTCAGGGGGGCGTATTCGAAGCGGGTGGCCAGGGCCGGGGCATCCAGGCCCTGGGGATCGCCCACGGTCACCTGCCGCAGCCGGCCCCAGGCGTCGTAGTCCATGTGGGTTGGCAGCGCCCCCAGGCCCACGCTCTGCAGCAGCAGGCCGTCCTGCGCCGAGCCCGCCTCGCCCCAGCGATAGCGGGTGCTGCGCCCGTCGGGGTGCTGCGTGCCCAGCAGCCGCCCGGCGCCGTCGTAGCGCCACCAGGTGGTGCGCCCCAGCGGATCGGTGCGCGCCACGCGCCGGCCCGCGCTGTCGTAGCGGTCGCGCTGCTCGGCGCCATCGGGCAGCACGAGGCGCACCAGGCGCTTGTCTCCGCCCGCGCCTTCGAAGTGGTAGCGGGTGAGCCGGTTCAGGCTGTCGCGCACGCGCACTTCGCTCACCGGCACGGGCTGCAACACGGGCTGCGGGGTGTCGGGGTCCGGGGTGGCGGGGTCCGTCTCGGACTGGCCGATCGCAGCCGGGGTGGCGGGAGGGATGGCGGGGGGATCGCGGTATTCGAAGAGGTACGACAGTCCCTGCTCGTTGTGCTGCTCCACCACGCGGGCGCCGGGCCGGGGCATGGCCACGCCCTGGTCTTCATAGACGTAGGTGTGCAGCGGTCCGCTGCGCACCCGGTGGCGCACCATGCGGTGCACCCGGTCGTAGCCGAACTCGCGCGTGCGCTGGCCGTCCCGACCCAGCACCTCCACCAGGTCGCCCGCGCTGTCGTAGCGGTAGCGCACCAGCGCCACCCGGTAGCCCGGGCCGGTGCAGGCCGCATCCAGCGGGTTGTGCACGCAGTCCACGCCGGTCAGGCGCTCGCCGCTGTCCGGGCCGAGCAGCGGGTGGGCGGTGGCGGTGGCGGTGGTTGGGGCCGCGGCGGCGGCACCCTCCCGCTCCCGGTTGTAGTGCAGCGCATAGCGCCGCCCGCTGCCGTCGGTGATGCCGGCCAGCCGCCCGTGCTCGTCGTATCCGTAGTGCTGGCTGCGCCCGAAGCGGTCCAGCACCCGGCCCACGCGGTGGTGCCCGTCCTCCCCCGGCCACAGCAGCCACACGGCGCCGCCGTTGCCCGAGGCGGCGATCACGCACCGCGCGTCGGCCCGGGCCTCTTGGGGCACGTGGGCCCAGCGCGGCTGCCAGGCCCAGGGCTGCAGTTCGCTAGGGATGCGCGAGGCAGGCGCGCCGGCAGGCAACGCGCTGCCTGCACCGCCACCTCGCATCAGCCACAGGTCCTCGCTGGCGCTGTACAGCGCTTCGCCGGGCGCCAGCGGCTCGCCGAAGGTGATGGCCCGCCCCCCGGTGTCCAGCAGCACGGTGCGCCCTGCCTCCAGCCGCACGGCGATCTCCATGGGCAGCTTCCAGCCGTAGCCCAGCAGCCCGCAGGTCGCCCCGTGCTCTTCGTTGACGTAGCTGCTGTACTGGCGCTGCCACACGAGCGGCATCGGCCCGGGCAGGCTGAAGTCCAGTTCGTCCCCGCCCATCAGCACCTTGGCCCCCAGCGCCGGGTTGACGGGGCTGCCCACCGCCATGCCGCCCGGGCACACGGAGCACGCCACGCCCCCCGCCGAGCCGATCAGCACGGTGGCCGAGCCCTGAACGATCGGCCCACCCTTTTGGGTCATGTCGCTTTGCCGTGCCGCTGGTTTGCCACTCATGCTGTCGCTCTTTCTTGGGATCGTTTGCCGGGTTCAGGCAAGGGGGAGAGGTAAGGTCTTTGCGCCAATCGCCTCGGGGCTTCTGGCCATCGCATCGGGTTTGGGGCCGCGCCAGCGCGCGAAGGCCATGCAGGGCAGCCCCCGCCGGCCCGCCTCAGCAGTTGAGCTTGTCCAGGCTGGACAGCACTTCGATCAGCGCCGGCGTGAGCCGCACGGTGCTGGCCCCGCAGCGCAGGGTGATCTCCTGGTCCGCCTCCAGCGTGATCTGCTGCGCCTTCACGGCCAGCGCCTTGCCCACCTGCAGGCTGTCGCCGCCCGTCACCTGCGCGCTGCGGTCCCCGCCCACGCTCACGCTGTCGTCCTTGCCCACGCTGCGGCTCCAGTGCATGCCCACCAGGTCGTTGCGCACCATGCCGACGTTCACGCTGTAGGCCATGCCGATGTTCATCATCTTGGCCATGCCGACGTTCTGCAGGGCCACCATGCCCACGGTCTCGGTTTTCATCTTCCCGACCTGGATGGTCCAGTTGCTGCCGATCTGGTCTTTCTCGTTCTTGCCGATGGTCTTGCTGCGGTTCTTGCCGATGCGCACCGTCTCGTCGATGCCGACGTCTTCGCTTCGGTTGTCGCCGATGCTGATCGTCTCGTCGTGGTCCACCCGCTCGGTGCGGTTGGAATGGACGGTGATGGTCTCGTCGCCATCGACTTCCTCGGTGCGCCAGCCGTGCACGGTGATCTTTTCGTTGCGGTCCACGGTCTCGGTGCGGTCGCGGTGGATGACGTTGGTCTCGTCCCGGTCCACGGTCTTGCGCCGGTCGTTACCGACCCACTTGTCCTCGTCGTTCTCCACTTCGGTGAGCTGGTCCTTTTGCGCATGCAGCCACAATTGCTCGGCCCCGGCCTTGTCCTCGAAGCGGATGGCGTTGGCATCGCCCGCGCCGTTCTTCAATCCGTCGCCGAACGCCCCGCCCTTGCTGGATTTGGTCTTGATTCCTGATTGCGTGGCGTTGCCAGGCAGGGCCCACGGCGGCATGTTGTCGGCGTTGTAAACGCTGCCGGTAATGATCGGGTAGTCCGGATCACCGTTGAGAAAGTCCACCACCACTTCGTGCCCGATGCGCGGAATGAAGACGGCCCCGAAGCCCGACCCTGCCCAGCTACTCGATACACGCACCCAGCAACTGGAGTTCTCGTTCATCGCTCCGATGCGGTCCCAGTGGAATTGCACCTTGACGCGGCCGTACTGGTCGGGCCAGATCTCCTCACCGGGCGGGCCGACGACCACGGCGGTCTGCGGGCCGGTGGTGCGCGGCTTGCGCGTGGTGCGCTCAGGCGTGTAGGGCAAGCTGGTGGGCTGGGCTTGCAGGGTGAACTTCTGGAAGGACCCTTCTTCCTGCGGCGTGCCCTTGGGGCCGGGCGCGGCGGCGCTGACCCGGGGGTTTTCCTTGAAGTGGTATTCGAGGCCGGTCAGCAGGTACTGCTGGTTCTGGTCTTCGCGGGGGTAGTTCTCCAGCGTGAAGGTGTAGCCCGGGGCCAGCGCCCGGTGGCGCGACTGGCCCCGCACGGTGCTTTGGCCGGTGAGGCTCGATTGCAGGCGCACGCGGGCATAGGCCTCGCCGTCGCCGAACTGGGTGTAGCCGCCCGGCCATTCGTAGACTTCGTGGGCGTCGTGCGCGTGCCCCGGCGGGGTCTGGCGCATGTTGGACAGGTCCGCGCGCGGCTTCTTGAAGTCGTAGTCGTCGTTGTAGTGCCGCCCGGAGTGGATGCTCTGGTGCAGCTCCCAGGCGTGGATGTTCTCTTTGTCGGCGACGGCGGCCTTCTCGGGCGGGTAAAACGGGATGACGGCGGCGCCCGCGAGCGGGCTGTGCGAGGCGACGATGTCGTCGGCCAGGGTCAGGATGTGCTGGCCGGCGCTGTGCTGGTGGAAGTAGTAGATGCCTTCATGTTCCATGAGGCGCGAGACGAAGGCGCAGTCGGTCTCGCCGTACTGCACGCAGTAATCCCAGCTGCGATATGCCCGCGTGAGCCGCTTTTGCAGGGGGTGGCCGTATTTGCCGAGCACCTCTTCGATGATGTCGGGCACGGTCTTGTTCTGGAAGATCCGGAAGTCGCTCTTGCGGGTGGCCAGCCACAGCCAGGGCTGCAGGCGCAGGCGGTAGGAGTAGGAGCGATGGTCCTCGCCCTGCATGCCGAAGCGGGTGACGATGCCGTCCAGGTAGCGCCGGCCGCCGCCTTGCGTTTCCATCACGACCGTGGCGTTCTTGCCCAGCAGCGCCTTCGGGTCGATGCTTTTGCTGTCGCAGAGCAGGTCCAGGTCGAGGCAGAACAACTGGCTGATGGCTTCCTTGCCCTGCAATTGCCGGAACTGCAATTGCTCTCCCAGGGGCGTTTGGATCGTGACTCGGCGGGTCATGGTGACGGGCCCGCGTACTGGGCCGTTACGTTGAAATGGCCGCGATCATATATCCGCAGTGCGGAAAGTTAGAAAATCCCCCCTCAAAGAGGAAGACAAATTGACGGAATAGTCGCGTGACTTTCCTGCAATCTTCTCGCCGTATTCAATTCGAGCCGAGCAAGTTTCGGCTCGAAAGCAAAAGGCCAGGCTGATTCGAAAGCCCGGCCTTTTGCCGTGTCCGCCTCAGCCCAGCAGCTTGAGCAACGCGTGCGCCGCCGGCTCGGACGATGCGGGGTTCTGCCCCGTCACCAGCAGGCCGTCGGTCAGCACGAAAGGCGCCCAGTCGGGGCCCTTGGCGTACTGGCCGCCGCGCTCCTTCAGCATGTCCTCCACCAGGAAGGGCACGATCTTGGTGAGCTGCACGCCCTCTTCCTCGGTGTTGGTGAAGCCGGTCACCTTGCGGCCCTGCACGAGCGGCTGGCCGCCCACCGTCTTGGTGTGACGCAGCACGCCGGGCGCGTGGCACACCAGAGCCAGGGGCTTGCGGTCGGCGAACGTGTTTTCGATCAGCGCGATGGAATGGGCGTCTTCCGCCAGGTCCCACAGCGGGCCGTGGCCGCCGGGGTAGAACACGGCGTCGAAGTCGTCGGGGTTGATGCCGGACAGCGGCAGCGTGCTGGCCAGGTGCTTGCGCGCCTCGGTATCGGCCTTGAAGCGGCGCGTGGCATCGGTCTGCGCATCGGGCTCGTCGCTCTTGGGGTCCAGCGGAGGCTGCCCGCCCTGGGGCGAGGCCAGCGTGATCTCGGCGCCTGCGTCCTTGAACACGTAGTAGGGCGCGGCGAACTCTTCGAGCCAGAAGCCCGTCTTCTTGCCGGTGTCGCCCAGCTGGTCGTGGGAGGTGAGGACCATCAGGATTTTCTTTGCCATGGCGGTGCTTTCAAAAGGAGATCAGAAAAAGAGGAGAAGCGCCAGCGAAAGCGCCTGCCCCCAGATGGGGCCGGCACCGCCGAATGGAAGGGGGGCCCGCGAAGAACGGGCGCGGGCGCAAACGGTGGCCCGCCGCCTATGGCGCGCGCTCCGCGGGTCGGCAGGGCCTTGCCGGGCCCGTTCAGAGCGCCGCTTCGAGCACGCGGCGGCTCACCTCGGGCGTCACGTCGCGGTGCTCGCCCAGCCGCACCATGCCGTGCGCCTCCAGTTGCGCCACCAGCGTGGCCACGCTGTCCGCGCCCACGCCGTAGGCCGACAGCCGGGTGGGAATGCCCATGCGCTCGAAGAAATCGCGCGTGGCGGCGATGGCCGCGTCGATGCGCTCGTCCTCGGTGCCGGTGCGAATGCCCCACACGCGCTCGCCGTACTGCAGCAGCTTGGCGCGCTTGGCACCGCGCTGCGCCTGCAGCAGGGACGGCAGCACCACGGCCAGCGTGCGCGCATGGTCGATGCCGTGCAGCGCGGTGATCTCGTGGCCGATCATGTGCGTGGCCCAGTCCTGCGGCACGCCCGCGCCGATCAGGCCGTTGAGTGCCAGCGTGGCCGTCCACATCAGGTTGGCGCGGTCGTCGTATACCGGCTCGGGCGCGGCCAGGATGCGCGGCCCGATCTCGATCAGCGTCTGCAAAATGCCCTCGGCGAAGCGGTCCTGCACCGCGCCGTTGACGGGGTAGGTGAGGTACTGCTCCACCGTGTGCACGAAGGCATCGACCACGCCGTTGGCCAGTTGCTGCGGCGGCAGCGTGTAGGTCTTGGTGGGGTCGAGCACCGAGAACACCGGATAGGTGTGCGGGCTGCCGAAGGCCAGCTTGGAGCCCTTGGCGCGGTGCGTGATCACGCCGCCGTTGTTCATCTCGGAGCCCGTGGCGGGCAGGGTGAGCACCGCGCCGAACGGCAGCGCGCGGGCCACGTTGCCGCCGCGCTTTTCCAGGATGGCCCACGGGTCGCCGGCCTCGAACGGCACGGCCGCGGCGATGAACTTCACCGCATCGATCACCGAGCCGCCGCCCACCGCCAGCAGGAAGTCGAACCCACCCTCGCGGATCTGCGCCACGGCGTTCATCGAGGTTTCATAGCTCGGATTGGGCTCGATGCCCGCGAACGTGGCGTGCTGCCGGGCCCCCAGCGCCGCCCGCACTTCGGCCAGCGTGCCGGTCTTCTCGGCGCTGGCGCCGCCCACCAGGATCAGCACCTTGGCCTGTGCCGGCACCAGCCGGTCCAGGTCGGCGATGCGGCCTTTTCCGAAGGCGATGTGCGTGGGGTTGTGGAAGTCGAAATTCAGCATGGGGGTTTTTCTCCAGAGGGGGGAAAGTTATGGGTTGGCGTGGTGCGCCAGGCGCCGGAGCAGGGCCGCCGTCCCGGCCTGCGGACGGTCAAGGAGCCGCTCCGTCTCTCCTGGCGCGGCAATCTACCGGAGGTGGGGGCGAACGCCCGTTTGTAAAGCATCCAGTGGCACTGGCGCTCGCCGCGGCCCGGCCAGGATCGGGGTATGCCTGCCTGGGTCGCCAGCGCTACCGCACGACCGCTGGGAAACGCGACACCCGGACGGCGACGCCCATGCGCCGGCACGCCTGCCGGATGCGGTCTACCCAGACCCGGGTCACGAGGTAAGTGCTGCCGCCCACCGCGTCCTCGTCGGCCACGACGTCGGTCTTCCAATGGACGGGGTTGGAGTGCGCCAGCCCTGCGGCCTCGCTGTTGGGATCTTCGCGCGACCCGCCAGGGTAGTTTGTGAAGGTGTAAATCCTGGCCCCCGTGGTCCACACCATCCAGATCGTGTCGCGCTCTGTGGGATGCGCGGCGTCAGGGGGCAGCCGCTCCTGCACGAAGCAGAACCGGTTTTCGTGCCGGTTGCGGTGGAGCTGGCGCAGGAACGCCTGCAAAGTGTCGGCCGAAGCGATGTGGCCAGCCGCCGGTTTCGAGAAGGCGGCATCGACGAGGACCGGGAAAGCCTGCGGTGCAGCACCTGCCGGACCGGCACCGAACCCCACCAACGCAGCGGTCGCCAAGATGGACCGACCTGCGCGAAGCCATGCCAGCCGGGATTCGGTGGCGGGGCGCTGGCGAGATATCGAATGCATGGCGAAGCGGCGTCAAAAAAGAAAGGGCGCAGTTTAAGTGCCGCCCCGTTGCCGGATTCACCCCTTGCCCATGCGAACGCCCACGCGTCGCTGGGCACCCGCCGCGATCGGCGCCGCCCTCAATCCAGCTTCACCCCCGCCGCCTTGATGATCTCCCCCCACCGCTTGGCCTCCGCGCGGGCCATCGCGCGGAACTGCTCGGGCGTGCCGCCCAGGGGCTCCATGCCGAAGTCCTGCATGCGCTTGACCACCGGCGGGCTGGCCAGGGCCTTGTTGACCTCGGTGTTGAGGCGGGTCACCAGCGCAGGCGGCAGGCCTGCGGGGCCGAGCACGCCCTGGAAGGCATAGACCTCGGTGTTGGGCACGCCGGCCTCGGCCAGCGTGGGCACGTCGGGCAGGCCGGGCACGCGCTTGGCCGAGCCGATGGCGAGCGCCCGCACCTTGCCGGCCTGGATCACCGGCAGGCCGGCGGCCAGGTCGAGGAACATGCAGGGCACCTGCCCGCCCATCACGTCCTGCAGCGCAGGCGCGGCGCCGCGGTAAGGGATGTGGGTCAGGAAGGTCTGCGTGCGGTTCTTGAACATCTCCATCGCCAGGTGGTGCGGCGAGCCGTTGCCCGGCGAGGCGTAGTTGAGCTTGCCCGGGTTGGCGCGCGCGTAGGCCAGCAGGTCCTTGACGGTCTTGGCCTCGAAGGCCGGGTGCACCACCAGCGCGAGCGGAAAGCGGCTCAGGCCGGCGATGTAGGTGAAGTCCTTTTCCGGGCTGAACGGCAGCTTGCTGAACAGGTGCTCGTTGTAGGCCAGCAGGGCGTTGTCGGCCGACATGAGCGTGTAGCCGTCGGGCTTGGCGGTAGCGACCATCTGCGCGCCGATGTTGGTGGAAGCGCCGGGCCGGTTGTCCACCACGATCTGCTGGCCCAGCGGGCCGCGCAGGGCTTCGGCCACGGTGCGCGCCAGCACGTCGGTACCGCCGCCGGCCGGGTACGGCACGACCCAACGGATCGGCTGGCTGGGGTAGTCGGACTGGGCCTGGGCCGCCCAGGGCACGGCGGCGCCGGCGGTGGCGCCAGCGGCGGCCAGGGCGTTTTTGAGCAGGGTTCTGCGGTGCATGGTTTTGTCTCCTTCAAGGGGATGGTCGGGGGAAAGGGATGCGCCGGTGGGCATCCGTGTTTTTCTATTTGCTACTGATTTGATAGCGATATGCCCTAGATTTCATTGCGCTGGGGCCTGATCTGGCTTGGAATCATTTCCAGCCCCGCGAGGCGGTGCGGCTTGCGGCACCGGCGCGGGGAACACCACGCGCTGCACGCGAAAGCCCTGCTGCGCCATCAGGGCCGGCAGCCCCTGGGGGCCCGCCATGTGCAGCGCGCCCACGGCGGCGAACACGCGGTGCCCGGCGTCATGGGCGGCGGCGATGCCGCGGGCCATGCCGGGGTTGCGGGCGTCCACCATCTGCCGGTATTCGGCCTGCTCGGCCTCGCTGGCGAGGCACTCGCACCATTGCGAATAGGTCTGCAGCACGTTCAGGCGCCCGTCGGACCAGGCCCGGGTGAGCAGGGTAATGGAGCGTTGCGCCTGCCCGCCTTCGAGTTGGTCGAGCGCCGCCCCCACGGCGGCCGCGGTGCGGACCGGGTCGTCGGAGGCCAGCAGGCGGATCTGCTGCTCGGGGGTTTCCAGCGCCACGATGGGCTTGGCCGTCGCGCGGGCCATGCCGGCGATGACGGCGTCGATGCCGTAGGCCAGGTCCACGCCCGAGCGGCGCGCCGACTGCCCCACGAGCGTCACGGCCTGCAGCTCGGGCCGCAGGCGGGCGATCGCCGGCGCCAGGCAGGCGGCATCCACCTGGGCGGCGAGGCGGGCGGCCAGGGCCGGCGGAAGCGGGGGCGCACCGGGCGGGGCCACCATGGCCGCCTGCAGGGCCTGCATCACGGCCGGGTCCAGCAGGTCGAGTTCGAGCGCCACGCGGTCCGAGGCCATCACGGCCGCGCGCACCGTCGGGCCGGGGAACATCCAGCCGCGCTCGGCCGCGTGCACGGTGCCGTAGAGCCAGCTGGTGCGCCCGTCCTTGTCGATGCGCCACAGCAGGCCGCGGTCGCGCGCGTGGCGCAGGGCCTGCGGCATCTCGGCCGGATCGAAGGGGGCCGCCTCCGGCGGGCAGGAGCGCGGGGCACCGCGGCCATCGTCACTGGCGGCACTCGCGGGGGCAGCGGCTGGCGCGGCCATGGCCGGCGCCTGCTGCGCCAGCAAGGCGCCCGGCAGCAACAGCCACGCCGCCAGCGCGAGCCGGGCCAGCCCCGCGCGGGTCGTCATTGCGGGGCCGCGATGTTCTGGTCGATGGCGCCGAACAGGCTCTGGCCAGCCTTGTTCTTCATCTCGATGCGGATGGTGTCGCCGAACTTCATGAACTCGGTGGAGGGCTTGCCGTCCTGGATGGTCTCGATGCAGCGCTTTTCGGCGATGCAACTGTAGCCCTTGGGCCACTCGGTGCGGCCGTTCTGCTCCACGCCGCGGTTGCTGACCGTGCCGCTGCCGATGATGGAGCCCGCGCGCACGTTGCGCGTCTTGGCCACGTGGGCGATGAGCTGGCCGAAGTGGAAGGTCATCTCGGGGCCGGCATCGCACATGCCGACCTTGCGGCCGTTCCAGGTCGATTGCAGCGTGAGGTTCACGCGGCCCTGGTCCCAGGCGTCGCCCAGTTCGTCGAGCGTGATGGCGACCGGGCTGAACGCGGTGGCGGGCTTGGACTGGAAGAAGCCGAAGCCCTTGGCCAGTTCGGCCGGGATGAGGTTGCGCAGCGAGACGTCGTTGGCCAGCATGACCAGGCGGATGCCGTCCAGCGCCTGCTCGGGCGTGGTGCCCATCTTCACGTCGCCGGTGACGACGGCGATCTCGGCCTCGAAGTCGATGCCCATGGCCTCGCTCGGCACGACCACGTCGTCGCGCGGGCCGATGAAGTCGTCGCTGCCGCCCTGGTACATCAGCGGGTCGGTGTAGAAGCTCTCGGGCACCTCGGAGTTGCGCGCTTTTCGCACCAGTTCGACGTGGTTGATGTAGGCGGAGCCGTCCGCCCACTGGTAGGCGCGCGGCAGCGGGGCCATGCACTGGGCGGGATCGAAGGGAAACGCGTGCGGGGCGCGGCCGGCGTTGAGCTGGTCGTACAGGTCCTGCAGTTGGGGCGACAGGAAGCCCCAGTCGTCCAGCACCTGCTGCAGGCGGCTCGCGATGCCGGTCGCATAATGGGCCGTGCTCAGGTCGCGGGAGACGACGACCAGCTGGCCGTCGCGGGAACCATCTTTGTAGGTGGCGAGTTTCATGGGGCTCAGACCTCTTGTCTTCCAACGCACCGGCGGCGGGTGCCCGGCACGAATTACGAATGGTTAAATTGATTTAACTAAACAAAACTCTGGAAATTCTAGTGCAGATGGACAAGGAACGGGCAGGCATACAGTCGGTGGAAGTCGGCTTCGCCCTGCTGGAGGGGCTGACCCGGTCGCGCGGACCGCTGATGCTCAAGGACCTCGCGGCCACGGCCGGCATGAGCGCCGCCAAGGCGCACCGCTACCTCGTGAGTTTCCAGCGCCTGGGGCTGGTGGCGCAGGACCCGGGCACCGCACGCTACGACCTGGGACCGGCCGCCCTCAAGCTGGGCCTGGCCTCGCTCGCGCGGCTCGATGCGATGCGCCTGGCGCGCGAGCGCATGCCCGCGCTGATGGACACCATCGGCCACACCCTGGCGCTGGCCGTGTGGGGCAACCGCGGCCCGACCATCGTGCACTGGGAGGAATCGCCCCAGGCCGTGACCGCCAACCTGCGCCTGGGCGACGTCATGCCGCTGCTGGCCTCCGCCACCGGCCGCTGCTTTTGCGCCCATCTGCCGCGCGAGGCCACGGCCGCGCTGCTTCAGGAAGAGCTGGCCCACGCCGCCAAGCTGGGCCGCACCGATCTGCCCACCGACGCCGCCGCCGTCGACGCCCTGCTGGCCGAGGTGCGCGAGCGCGGCGCGGCCCGCGTGGTGGACACCCTGCTGCCGGGCATCGTCGCGTTCTGCGCCCCGGTGTTCGACGCCGACGGGCACCTGGCCCTGGGCATCACCACGCTGGGCTCGATCGCCACGTTCGATCCCGCCTGGGGCGGCGCCATCGACGCGCCGCTGCGCGCCGCCGCCCAGGCGCTGTCGCGCGACCTGGGCCACGGTTGCGCATGAGCGGGCCGGGGCCACGTGCGGGCCACGCCGGCGGTGCAGGCCGGCGTCCGGCCACCGCCGCGACGATGCTGCCGTCCGGACACTGAACCCATGCCGCGCCGCGTCCTCGTCCTGCTGACCCTGCTGGTGCTGGCCGTGCACGCCTGGGTGCTGGTGGGCCTGCCCCTGGGCGGCGGACAGGATCGCGGCGCGCCGGTGCGCATGGCCTTCCACACCCGCACCGTGGCGCCACCGCCCCCACCTGAGCCGCCCGCCGCGCCGCCGCCGGCCGAAGCCGCCCCGGCGCCTGCACCGCCGCTCCGCCCGGCCGCAGCCGCCAAACCCCGGCCCCGGCCCGCCCCCGCGCGCCAGCCGGCCGCCGCCCCACCGGCGGCACCGGAGCCCACGGCGCAGGCCGCCGAACCGCCGCCGGGCGGCGATGGCCCGGCCCCGGCGGCCTCCCCCGCGGAAACCACCGCCATGGCCCCGGCCGCAGATGCCACGGCAGAGGCTGCCACCGCCGAGGCGGCCACGCCGCCCGCGCCAACGGCTTCGGCCCCGACCGCCCCACCGACCGCCGCGGCATCGGCCCCCACCGACAGCGCCCAGGACAGCAGCGCCGGCGTGGACATCCGACCGCCCGGCGCTGGCGCCAACACCGCCAGCACCACGCCACCGCCCGCGCGCCTGCCCGATCCGGTGCGCCTGGAGTTCGAGGTGAGCGGCCAGGCCAAGAAGTTCAACTACCGCGCCAGCGCCGAACTGCTGTGGCGCCACGACGGCGCCCGCTACGAAGCCCGGCAGGAGATCAAGGCCTTCCTGATCGGCGCACGCTCGCAGACCAGCACCGGCCAGGTGACCGCCAGCGGCCTGCAGCCGGAACGCTTCGGCGACAAGGCCCGCAGCGAACAAGCCGCTCATTTCAACTTCGGCCAGGGGCGCGTGACCTTCAGCGCCAACACGCCGCAGGCCGCCATCGGCGCCGGCGCACAGGACCGCCTGAGCGTGTTCATCCAGCTGGGCGCCCTGCTGGCCGCCGCCCCCGAGCGCTACCCCGACGGCACCCAGATCACCCTGACCACCGTGGGCGCGCGCTACGCCGACCGCTGGACCTTCACCGTGGAAGGCACCGAGATGCTGGACCTGCCCCGCGGCGCCACCCCCGCGCTCAAGCTGCAGCGCCTGCCGCGCAAGGAATACGACCAGAAGGCCGAGCTGTGGCTTGCGCCGTCGCTGGGCTTTCTGCCGGCGCGCATCCGCATCACGCAGTCCAACGGCGACTTCGCCGACCTGCGCCTGAGCGCCAACGCGCCGCCCTGATCGCGGCTTGCGGCGCGGCGAACCGCCCGAGAACCTGTGCGGTTTCGCCCACATGGGCGTGGGACAGTGCGGTTACTTCGCGGATCAGGCCGTCCGCGCACAGGATTCATGAAATACTGTTTTCACGCAGCCGGCGGGTTTTCACCGACCGCCGAAAGCGCCAGGGCTTGAACTTAGCGACCTGGGTGGCCATCTGACAGCAATACACCGACAGAGGAACACCATGCACATGCTCTATGACTCCGAAACCTTCGTGGTGGTCCACATGCAGCCGGATGCCGCGGCGGACGGCGCCCCCAAAGGCTGGCCCACCCCGCCCCAGTTGGCGCGCCACGGCTTCGAAATCGTGGACAAGCGCTCCGGCAAGGAGGTGTACCTGGACGGCTCGTGGGCCGAAATGTTCCAGCAGCAGATCCTGGCCTGGCAGCGCGACACCCCCACGCAGGAAGAAGTCGAGGACACGCTGGACGGCTACGTGGGGCTGGCGCAGAACCCGGTGGTGGTGCACTGACCGCTGGCAGGTGAAAAGGCCTGTATGGCCCGTCGACCATCTAGAGCCATCATCCAGCTGCGACCTATTGCTTCAGTTCAATCAACGCGCTCGCCTGCATGCTGCCGAAGCCAGCGGGTGCCTGACGCCGTGATCCGGTAGCGCTGGTTTTTGCTGTTCGGCTTGTCCGGCATGGTCCTTTCCACCAGGCCCGCGGCCAGAGCGGGCAGCAGGTAGGCCTTGCGGAAATGCTCCGCATGCTTGAGGCCCACGGCGTCCATCAACGACGCACGGGGCATCTCCCCCTGCAAAACCCCGAGAAGCCTCGCGACTTCCGCGGTGACTTCCGCGGCGACTTCCGCGGTGATTGGTTGGGCCAGCGGGTGCACCGGCAATCGCACCACGAACGACAACCGCTCGTCGTCGGTTTCGAACACCGGTTCCGGTGATCCATTGGCACGCATCGCCTTGAGAATTTTCGGGATGCCCGTGGCGCGGCCTTCCGTGAGCCGAAGCTCCTTGAGGAACTCACCGATGCGCCGGTTGCGGTAGCGCCGGCTGACGGCACGGCCTGTCCGCAGATCCTCCAGCCGCACCGACCGATCCGGCCCCGGGTAACTCAGCACCACCAGTTCATCCGGGCCGATGCGGACCTCCACCGGATCGTGGCTCTCGTAAGTGCGGTGGTACACCGCATTCACCAACGCCTCCTCCACCGCCGCGAACGGGAAATTCCAGGCCCGAGTGGCCTCGGCCCGCTGGGGGTGCTTGGCCACCGTTTCGTGCAGGTAGTTGCGCTGCAGGTAATCGAGCGCCTCGCGAACCATGCGCGACAACGGGCCCTGGAAAGACTTCTCGACGATGACATCCCCGCCAGTGCCTTGAGGAAACGCCACCACATCCACCTGTGCGCCCGGAAAGAAATCCGTGGGTGCCTCGTTGAAGAACAGCAGCCCCACGTTCTTGGGCCAGGGCGACTCGGCAGGCCCGCCCACCACATTCATCTGCCGGCCCAGCGCTTCGACCGACAGGTCGGCCGCATCAGCGGCCAAGGCACTGTCCACCTCCTGCAGGAATGCCTGCATCAACGGCTTGGACAGCGAAGCCACCGTGGTTGCCTGACAAAACCGGTCGTCCCAGGGCACTTTGGCCGTCAGGCTCAGCAGCTCCTGCTCCGCCTCGCCCTTGGCCTGCACGGTGCTGCTGTAGCGGCGGATATAGGGGTACCAGACCTTGTGCCTGGCCGTCACCGCTTCCGGCACTTTGTAGGGCCGGTTCTGCCCGCCGGGCGCCCACAGCACCACCAGATGGCGTTCGGAACGCCTGCCGGCCCTTCACCCGGCCAACGCATCCCCCGGGTAAATCCACCGATACAACGGCGCCACCAGCAGCAGCACGGCGATCAGCCGGCACACCTGGAAGGCCGTCACCACCGGCACGCCCAGCTGCAGCACCTTGGCGGTGATCGACATCTCGGCGATGCCACCGGGGGCCGAGGCCAGCACCATCGTCACCCAGTGCAGCCCGGTGGCCCGGGACAGCGCCACCGCGAACAGGGCGCACACGGCGAGCAGCACCAGCGTGCCGATCGCCACCGAGCCCAGCCAGCGCGGCGCGGTGTGCAAAAAGCCGGGGCGAAAGCGCACCCCCAGGCTGACGCCGATCACCAGCTGCGCCGCGTTGATCAGCGCCTGCGGCACGGCCGACAGCGTAACGCCCGCCATGGCCAGGCCCATCGAGACCAGCAGCGCGCCCATGAACCAGGGGTTGGCGCGGCCCAGGCGATCCATCGCCAGCGCGCCCAGGCCGGTGAGGCCGGCCAGCAGCGCCAGGCCCTGCACATCCACCACGCGCACGGCGGGCGGCAGCAGGTCCAGGCCGTGCAGGCCGCTGAACTGCAGCGCGAACGGAATGGTCACCGTCACGATCACCAGCCGCAGGCTGTGGCTGGCGGCCACGAGGTCGGTGCGGGCGTGTTCGCGCTCGGCCAGCAGGGTCATCTCCGAGGCCGCGCCGATGGCGCCCGAGAAATAGCTGGTCGCGCGCACCACCGGCGCCGGGACGCCCTGCAAATGCGGCGCATGCACGCGGTACAGCCACGCGCCGAACAGCCAGCCCCCGAACAGCGCCCACGCCACACCCAGCGCGATCGCCCACCACAGCCCCGCCACCAGCGCGGTGACCTGCGGCGTGAAATACAGGCCCAGCACCGCGCCCAGAGTCCACTGCCCGGCATTGCGCAGGCGCCGCGAACTGGCCGTGGGCACGCCCGAGATGGACAGCAGCGCGGTGGCGACCAGCGGGCCGATCATCCAGGGCAGTGGCGTGTGCAGGGCCAGGCACACCACCGCAGCCGCAAGGGCCAGGGCCAGGGTGAGAAGGATGCGGGCAGGTGGAAAAGAGAGCATCGGCGGGCGCGGAGCGGCGAAATCCAGGGGAGGGGAAAGTATCGCCCGCGCGGCACCGGCCCCCTTTTGCTCACCCAGGATTGCGATGAAAAAGGCCGAATGCCCTAGTACTCATTGTCCTCGATGCTATTTAATTAATAGCAAACCAATCCGCCAGGGTCAGGAGGGCCGGGCCGCGGGGCGCAGCGGTTCGCCCGGGGCCGCGGTCCCGGGCCGGGCCAGGGCGCCCAGCGCGCCGGCCAGCGAGGGGTGCGTGAACGCATAGCCCTCGGCGAGGGCGCGCCGGGGCACCGCGTGCTGCCCGCAGAGCAGGAGTTCGGACATCTCCCCCAGCGCGGCGCGCAAGGGCCACGCCGGCATCCGCAGCAGCACCGGCCTGCCGAAAGAGGCCGCCATCGCCGCGGCGAACCGCGCCTGCGAGGGCACGTCCGGTGCCACGGCATTCACGGGGCCGGCCATGCCGGGGTGGGACAGGGCATGGCAGACCAGGCCCACCGCATCGTCGCGGTGAATCCACGGCACGCGCTGCCGCCCGCTGCCGAGCACGGCGCCGAGTCCGGCCCGTGCCGCCCAGGCCAGCGGCGAATAGGCCCCGCCCTGCGGCCCCAGCACCAGGCCCATCCGCAGGCAGACCACCCGAACGCCCAGGGCCTGTGCCGCGCCTGCCGCGCGCTCCACCTGGGCGCACAGGTCCGACTGGAAGCGCCCGGGCTGCGGCGCGCCGCGTTCGTCCACCGGCGTGTCGACCGCAGGCACACCGTAGAAACCCACGGCCGACGCCCCCACCAGCACGGCGGGCGGGTAGTGCAGGCGCTGCATCAGCCCCAGGAGCTGCCGCGCCGTCCCGACCCGGCTCTCGACCAGTTGCCGGCGCCGCGCTCGGGTCCACGGCCGGCCCAGGACCGGCGCGCCGGCCAGGTGGACCACGGCGTCGATGCGCGTCTCGCCCGGGATGTCCTCCAGGCGGTCCAGCGCCCAGACCTGCGGGCCGAAGGTCGCGCGAGCCTGCAGCGGATCGCGCGTCCAGACGATCACGCGCCGGCCTTCGCCTTGCAGCCGGCGCACCAGCGCCGTGCCGATGAAGCCGGTGGCGCCCGTCACCAGCACCGCAGGCCCGTGGGCGGCAACGGGCAGGGGTTCAGCGGATGGCACGGCCGCCCGCAGCCGCACGACGGCGAACGCATTGCGCACGCTCCAGGCCAGCACCACCACGGCCGCCACCGTGAACAGCCAGGACCAGGCCCCGTGCCCAACCCGCACCACGCCGGTCGGCAGGGTCGCGTGCGCCGCGAACAGGGGTGCGATCACGCCGACCAGCACGCCATAGCTCACTGCCAGCAGCGTGTGGAGCACCCGCTCGGCGGGCGGCAGGCGGCGGCTGCGGTCCTCCTCCAGGAAGTCCGCCGCGGTGATCACGATCTCCACCGCCAGCAGGGCCGTCGGCAGCAGCACCCACCAGCCCTGCCACTGCACCCAGGCGAACCCTAGGAAGAGCACGCCGTAGATGGCCTCGCGCGCCGCATGCAGCAGCAGCTCATGGCGGGCCGAGGTTCGCTGCGGCAGGCGGGCGGACCATTCGTGGTGCCAGAGGTTGTCGAACGCCCCCATCAGGGCCTGCACTGTCAGAACGATGAAAACGATGTCCATGGAATCACTCCTCGGGATCGGTGAACACACCGGTTTGAAAAAACGTGCAGCCCCACAGCGGGTGCGCCATGTCCAGGGTGAAGCGGAACTTGCCCGGCCCTTCGTCGCGGTGCTCGACCCGGCACCGCCCCGGCGTGAGCCAATCGGGAATGGGCACGCAGAACGCGCCCAGCGCCAGGAAATAGCGGCGGCTGTAGAACACCAGGGCCCCGTCCTCCACCACCACGTCGAGCGCCATGGACAGCCCGCCGCTCGTGCGCTCCTGCAGGCCGCCGTCCGGGCCGCGCAGCTTGGTCGAGCGCACGACGGCGGCGTCGCGCCGCCCCGGCAGGCGAAGGTGGCGCTCCCACACGACACCGCCGCGTGCGTCGCAGTGCACCCGCACCTCGGCGGGCACGCCGGTCTCGTCGGCATCCAGCAGCGGCTCGCCCAGCAGGCGCGAGGCCCAGGCAAAGCACCGGCCCATGCGGGAGCGCCGGACGTCCAGCGCGCCGCTGTAGCGCACCGGCGCATGGCCTGCCGCGAAACGGCGGCGGATCGCCGGCGAAAGCCGGTGCCATTGGGTCGCGCCCAGCAGTGCGGCCAAGTCCAGGGGCGCCGGCACCTCGGCAGGGGCACGGGCATCGGCATCGCGGGGCAGAAGGAGGGGTGTGGCGGTCTTCATGCCTTCTGTATTGCAGGGCACGTGCCAGCGCACAGACCTTTGATTTCAAACGGTTTTTTAATCCACCTGTCAACGCGGTAGACAGCTGCCGCGGGCGCGCTGTCGACACGGTTTACAGTGCCGGATGGCCATTCACATCGCGCTCGCCCTGGCATTCGTTCAGACCCTGGCCCTGTCCGGCGTGCTGTGGCTGTGGGCCCAGCACGTGGCGGGCGCCCGGCTGCTGATCGTCTTCCTGCTCGGCGTGGGGCTGTGGATCGTGGGCAACGAGCTGCCCAACTGGGCCGGCATCGGCACCGCGCCCTTCGCCATGGCCCTGCTGGCGACGGTGCCCATCACGTCCGCGGCGTTCTTGCACTTCTGCGCCATCTTCACGGGCCAGCGGCTGCGGCCCTGGGCCTTGCGGCTGGCCTACGGCGCGGCGTGCGGCGCGACCGCGCTGTCCTGGTGGGTGCCGCCGGGCGCGTTCGAGCACTTTCCGCCATTCACCGGCGTGCAGTGGGTGGTGGTGCCCAATGCGGCGGGATGGACCACCAGCCTGGTCTGGGCCACCTGCGCGAGCGCGGGCCTGCTGGTGCTGGCCAAGGCCTTCTGGCAGACGCGGGTGGCCACCGAACGCCGGCAGATCGCGGCCGTGGCCCTCTCGTGCGGCTGGGGGCTGATGTGCATCTCGGGCTACGCGTTCGCGGCCCTGCGCATTCCCCAGTACCCCTGGCAGGTGCTGGCTTTCCCCGCGTACCCGCTGATCCTGGTCTACGGCATCCTGCGCTACCGGGTCTTCATGGCCAACGCCTGGGCGCGGCGGGCCCTGGCCTGGGCGATCGTGCTGTTCCTGGGCCTGCTGGCCGTGCCGCTGACCCTGCTGCTGCCGGTGGAGTCGCGCTGGCTCACCTCCGCCGTGGTGGCCGCCACCTGCCTGGCCTGGAGCGGGCCGGTGCGCCGGCTGGCCGAGCGCCTGGTCTACCCCGGCGGCACCCCCACGGCGCACGACCTGGACACCTGGCGCGGCGCGCTGTCCACGGCCCAATCGCTCGGCGAACTCTCGTCCATCGCCGCCTCGCTGCTGTCCCAGCGCATGGGCGTGGCCGTGCGGGTGGTCACGGGCCCCTCGCTCGCCCCCGATCCGCACACCCCCACGGTGCACTGCCGCAAGGACGGCGCCCAGTGGCAGGCCCGGCTGCACGGGTTCGAGCAGGCGCCGCCCGGGCAGCGGCATCTGGCGGAGCTGTTCGGCACCGTCCTCGTGCAGGCCGCGGGCCAGGTGGAAAACGCCGCGGCCGCAGAGCAGCGCGAGCGCGAGCGGCAGCTGCAGGCCCGCCTGGCCGAACTGGGCTCGCTCGCGGCCACCGTCGCGCACGACCTGCGCAACCCGCTGAACGTGATCGCCATGGCCACGGCCTTTTCCCCGGCCGAGGTCCGCAAGGACGTGCAGGAGCAGATCGCCCGCATCTCGCGCCTGGCGGAGGACCTGCTGGACTACGCCAAGCCCTGGCAGATCGAGCCGCGGGCCATCGACCTGTCGCAGCAGGTGCACCAGGCGATCCGCCACGCCCCATCCGTGGAACTGGGGCCTGGGCTGGACGGGCCCTGCCCCGTGCACGCCGACCCCGCGCGGCTGGACCAGGTGCTGGCCAACCTCCTCACCAACGCCCAGGCCGCCGCAGGCCAGCGGCGGGTGCACGTGGATGCCGAGTCGGGCGATGACGGCCTGCGGCTGCATGTCTGCGACGACGGGCCCGGCATTCCCGCCGAGCTGCGCGAGCGGCTGTTCCAGCCCTTCGCCTCGCGCAGCCCGGGCGGCACCGGGCTGGGCCTGGCCATCGTCGCGCGCATCATGGCCGCGCACGGCGGCACGGCCACCCTGACCGAGCGCCCACCCTGGCGCACCTGCTTCACCCTGACCTTTCCTCCCCACCGACCATGACCGCTTCTCCCTCCCTGGGCCACATCCTGCTGGTGGACGACGAGCCCGCCTACCAGCGGCTGGGCAGCTCCTTCCTGCGTGAACTGGGCCACCGGGTCACCGTGGCCGGCAGCGGCGAAGAGGCCGCCTGGGCCTTCGGACAGGACCGCGCCCACGTGGTGCTGCTCGACCTCGCCATGCCGCCCAGCATGGACCCCGAAGCGGGCCTGGAGCTGATCGGGCAGTTCGCGGGCTCGGTCGTGGTGGTCCTGAGCGGCCACGGCGACCGGGAACTCGCCCTGCGCGCCGCCGAAAAGGGCGCGTGGGACTTCCTCACCAAGCCCATCGACCCGGACATGCTGCGCTTCGTCGTCTCGCGCGCCATGCACAAATCCCGCCTGGACGAAGAGCTGCGGGAGCTGCGCGCACGCGAGGGCAGCGAAGACCTGGGCATCGTCGGCCAGTCGCCTGCCGCGCAGCAGCTGCGCGCCATGGTGCGCCGCGTGGCCGGCACCTCGGTGAGCGTGATGGTGCTCGGGCCCACCGGCACGGGCAAGGAGCTGGTGGCCCGCGCCCTGCACCAGTGCAGCGCGCGCCGGCAGGGCCCTTTCGCGATCATCCATTGCGGCGCCCTGTCCAGCGAGCTGCTGGAGAGCGAGCTTTTCGGCCACCTGAAAGGCAGCTTCACCGGCGCCCACCGCGACCAGCCGGGCCTGGTGGAAACCGCGCACGGCGGCACGCTCTTCCTGGACGAAGTGGGCGAGATGCCGCCCGCCATGCAGGTCAAGCTGCTGCGCTTCCTGCAAGAGGGCACCTTCCTGCCCGTGGGCGGGCGCGAGATGAAGAAGGCCGACGTGCGCGTGGTGTCGGCGACGCACCGCGACCTGGAGGGCATGATCCAGGACGGCGGCTTTCGCGAGGACCTCTTTTACCGCCTCAAGGGCGTGGTGATGCGCATCCCACCGCTGGCCGAGCGGGGCATGGACGTGCCGCTGCTGGCCGCGCACTTTCTGCGCCGCGTGGCGCCGCAGGCCCTTTTCGCGCCTGACGCCCAGGCCTGGCTCGCCACGCAGCCCTGGCCGGGCAACGTGCGCCAGCTCCGGGCCCTGGTGGAGTCGGCCGGCGCGCTCATCGCCCCGGGCCACCTGCGCATCGACCTCGACCTGTTGCGGTTCGCCAGCGGCGACCTGGCGCACCTGCCGGATGCGGGCCCTGCCGATGCGGCAGCGGCCGCCCCCGTCGGCGCGCTGGATGCGGCCATCTTCGAGCTGGAAACCCGCATGGTGGGGGAAGCGATGGAGGCCACCCAGGGCAACCAGTCGGAGGCCGCGCGCCGCCTGGGCATCTCGCGCGCCGGGCTGATCAAGAAGCTCACCCGGCTGGGCCTGCGCTAGCGCGCGCCGGCCCCCGGCCCTGCCCGCCCCTTACCCGCACGTGCCCAGGTGTCCGCACTGCGTGCAGTAGTCGCAGCCGTCCTTGCGGATCACCGCGTGCGCACCGCACTCGGGGCACTTCTTGCCGGCCATCGCGGGCGGCATGCCCATGGGCGCCTCGGGCTCGTCCAGCGGCAGCACCTGCTGCACCGGGTCGGGCACGCGGCTGGCCAGGATGTTCTGGATGGCATAGGCCATGGCGGCCACTTCGGAGTCGTGCCACAGCGGCACGCGCGTGCCGTCTTCGCGCTGGCGCGTGCCCAGGCGCACGGGGCCGCGATCCCACGCCACCTTGCGCATGTCGCTCAGGGCGCGCTCCAGGAAGCCGCCGCGCGCGGCCAGCGAGAGCATGCGCATGCTGGAGGTGATCCACTGCTGCGATTCGCCGCTCTGCCCCACGGGCATGAAGAACTCGATGGCGCGGTCCACCGTGCCCGTGCCGCCGGCATTCGGCACCGGCAGGAACGACACCACCAGGTACAGCGTCTTGTGGCCCTCCTGCGTCCAGTACTCCACCTTCTCGGCGACGGCCGGCAGGGCGCCCTTGGGACGGCTTTCGATCACGGTGCGCATCGGGTCGATGGGGGCTGCGGCCGATGCGGGTGTCGCTACGGGCGCGACCGGCGCCGGTGCGGCCTCGGGCGCATGCGTTTCCAGCACGGCGCCCAGGATGGTGTTGGGCCGGTAGGTGGCCAGCCCCTTGAGGCGGGCGCGCCAGGCGGCGAGGTACAGGCCCTTGAAGTCCTCGTAAGGGTAGTCGGCCGGCACGTTCACCGTCTTGGAGATCGCCGTGTCCACGAAGGGCTGCACCGCCTCCATCATGGCGATGTGGTCGGCGGCGGGCATGGACAGCGCGCTCACGAAGTAATCGGGCAGCGCGTTCACATCGCCGCCCAGCGCGCGGTACAGCCGCCAGGCGTGGTCTTCCACCGCGTATTCGCTCATGCGGCCGTCGCCCTCGCGCTTCCTGCGCTTGTAGGTCCACGAGAACGGCGGCTCGATGCCGTTGGAGGCGTTGTCGGCGAAGGCCAGGCTCACCGTGCCCGTGGGCGCGATCGACAGCAGGTGGCTGTTGCGGATGCCATGCTCGCGGATCTGCGCCTGCAGCGCCTGCGGCAGCCGGCTGGCGAAGGTGCCGGGCGCCAGGTAGCCGGCCGCATCGAACTTCGGGAACGCCCCTTTCTCGCGCGCCAGCGCCACCGACGCGGCATAGGCCGCATCGCGCAGGCGCTCGGCGATCTGCGCGGCCATGGCGCGGCCCGCGTCGCGGTCGTAGCGCAGGCACAGCATGGCCAGCGCGTTGCCCATGCCGGTGAAGCCCACGCCGATGCGCCGCTTGGCGGCCGACTCGGCGCGCTGCGCCTCCAGCGGCCAGAAGGTCACCTCCAGCACGTTGTCGAGCGCGCGCACCTGCGTGGCAACGCTCTGCTCGAAGGCCTCGAAATCGAAGGCCGGCGCGCCCGCCAGCCCGAACGGGTTGCGCACGAAGCGCGTGAGGATGATGGGCCCCAGGTCGCAGCAGCCGTAGGGCGGCAGCGGCTGCTCGCCGCAGTTGTGCACATACAGGCCATTCGCGTCGAACGCGTGGCAGTCGGCCACGGTGACGTCGTACACGTCCTCGCACCCATCGGCCGCGATGGAATCCACGGTGGCGGTGAAGCGCTCGCGGTTCAGCCGGCGCTGGTCGCCCGCCAGGGCGGCCTCCAGGCGAGCGGCCTTGGCGGTGTCGGCAAAGCCGATGCGATCGGCATACACCTGCAGGTTGTCGCCGGACACCACCAGTTCGTGCTGCGCCTGCGTGGGGTAGGCCCGGGTGCCGCCACGCCCGTCGGGCAGCACAGAGTGCTGCGCGGGGCGGCGGCCGGTGTACAGCGTGGAGGCGATCCCGAAGCGCAGCAGCATGCGCTGCACGGTGCGCAGCAGTTCGGCATCGCTTTGCGACAGGCGCACGCTCACGCCCTTGTCCTGGGCGCCCTGCACCGAACCGTCGGCATCGAACAAACCACGCAGCAGGCCGGCGGCGAAGGCGGAGGAGCCGCATTCCATGGCCGGCGTGATCGTCTTGTGGCCGGGCCGCAGGCCCATGGCGTGCGCCAGTCGCCACAGCGCGGCGCTGGCCATGCGGGCCTCCCCGCGCGTGCCGACGGGGCGCTGGACGCCGCTGAAATCCGACCGGTGGGGCAACGTGGCCGCGGCGGCTTCGGCCGCCTGCACGATGCCTGCCGCGCCGGTGGCGGCATAGGCCACGGTGCCGTTGCCCACCTGCCGCAATTCGGGTGCCCAGACCGAGATCACGGCCTTGTCGGCCTTCAAGGTGCCGTCGCCCACGAGCAGGCCGAGCAGGTAGCCCTCGGCCTCGGTGCCCGCGCCATCCCATCCGCCGAGCGCGCGGTGGTCGTGCAGCACGATCTGGTCGCCCGGCTGCAGGTCGCCGGCCGCCGTCCACTCCAGGGACTGGGCGTAGCGGGTCTGCCGCGCCACGCGGCGCACGCGGTGGTCGGGCGTGAGGCGCAGCGTGTGGCCTTCGCGCGTGCGCAGGGCGATCACGGGCTTGTGGCCGGTCTTGAAAAATCCTTCGCTTTCCGTGCAGAAGACCCGGCCGTCCACCACCGCGCCGAACCGACGCCCGATGAGGTCGGCCACCTGCGCCGGGCCGTCCGCCGTCAGCACCCAGGTGTCGGCCGTGACACAGGGATTCGTCGCCGCGATTGCCTCGCAGTAATGCAGGTTGTTGTCGCGGTTGATCGCATCGAGGAACAGGATGCCCGGCTCGGCGAAGTCGTAGGCCGACCGCATGATGGTGTCCCACAGGTCGCGGGCCGGCACGGTGCGGTAGACCCACTGGCCGTCAGTGCGCTGCACCGCGCCCTGCGCCAGCAGCGCGGCGCCGGGGCGCGCGGGGTGCACCAGGTCCCACGGCTGGCCATCGGCCACGGCCTGCACGAAGGCATCGGTCACGCCGACCGACACGTTGAAGTTGTTCCACCGCCCGGGGGTGCGCTTGGCGGTGATGAATTCGAGCACGTCGGGGTGGTCGATGCGCAGCACGCCCATCTGCGCGCCGCGCCGCGCGCCGGCGCTCTCCACCGTGGAGCACGACTGGTCGAAAACGTTGATGTAGCTGCACGGCCCCGAGGCCAGCGAGGCCGTGCCCTTGACCTGCGCGCCCTTGGGTCGGATGCGCGAGAAGTCGTAGCCCACGCCACCGCCGCGCCGCATGGTCTCGGCGGCCTCGCGCAGGGCCTCGTAGATGCCGGGATAGCCGCCGTCGTCCATGCCCTGGATGCAGTCGCCCACGGGCTGCACGAAGCAGTTGATGAGCGTGGCCTGGATGTCGGTGCCGGCGGCGCTCATGATGCGGCCCGCCCCGATGGCGCCCGCGCGCAGGTTGGCGAGAAAGCGCGCCTCGTGCGCCGCGCGCTCGGCGGCGGGCTCCACCGAGGCCAGGGCCCGCGCCACGCGGCGGTAGAGGTCCTGCACCTCCGTCTCGCCGGGCTTGAGGTACTTTTCGCGCAGCACGTCGAGGCTGATGGGCTGCACGGGGGTGGCGTCGGACGCCACGGGGGTGAAGGGGTCGCGTTGCATGTCGCTGGGGCTTCCACGGTGCACAAGGCCCCCGTTTTACTCCGGTGGCCCGCCGCCCGGCTTGCCCAATGTCAACGAGGACGGCGAGGGTTTTTCAGAGGGTGAAAGCGCCTGGGTGTATGCACGGCAGGGCTGCGCGATGGCGGCCCTCCTGGGCGGCCGGCGCGCGCGCTGCCGCGGTTTTTTGTTTCCTGGATCGAAACGCTGTGATTCCCGCGCCGGGGCTTATGCGCCCTGGCCGTTGGCGCCATATTCCAGGCAACGTGCCCCGGTTCCCGGTGGCACGCCCGCCCATCCCTTCATCCCACCCTCTCTTTTCAGGAATCCACCATGTCCCCCACCGCCGAACTGGCCGCCGAACTCGAAACCGCCATCCACGGGCCCGATGCCACCCCGCTGATCGAGCGCCTGCAGTGGCGCTACGCCACCAAGAAGATGGACCCGGCCCGCCAGGTGCCACAGGAGAAGGTCGAGCGCATCCTCGAAGCCGCGCGGCTCGCGCCCACCTCCAGCGGGCTGCAGCCGTTCGAGGTGCTGCTCGTCACCCAGCCCGAGGTGCGCCAGCGCATCCAGGCCATCGCGTGGAACCAGGCGCAGATCACGGACGGCTCGCACCTGCTGGTGTTCGCCGCGTGGGACGACTACACGCCCGAGCGCATCAACGCCATGTTCGACTACACCAACGCGGTGCGCGGCTTCAAGAACGAAGGCTGGGAGAACTACCGCAACATGCTGCTGGGCACCTACCCGCAGCGCGGCGCCGAGGTGAACTTCCAGCACGCGGCCCGCCAGGTCTACATCGCCTTGTCGGCCGCGCTGATGGCCGCGGCCTACGAAGCGGTGGACAGCACGCCGATGGAAGGCTTCGACCCCGACGCGCTCGACACCCTCCTGGGCCTGCGCGCCCGCGGCCTGCGCAGCGTGGCCATCGTGCCGCTGGGCTACCGCCAGACCGACCAGGACTGGCTGGCGCCCCTGCCCAAGGTGCGCCGTCCGCGCGAGCAGTTCGTCACCGAGGTGTGACGCCACCGGGCCGGCGGGGTGCCGCCGCCGGCTGGAAGCGGCGGCGCGCACGGGGCGCTTAGCATCGGCCCATGCACCGCCCCCTTCGCCCCTTCGTTCTTCCCCCTTTCGTTCTTCGCCGCGCTTCCCCCACCCGCGCAGCGGCCGTCCGCCCCGGCGCCAGGGCGCTGGCCGCCGCTGCGCTGGCGCTGGCGCTGGCCGGCTGCGCCCCGATGGGCCCGCGCAGCGGCGCGCAGGCCCCCACTTCCTGGCTCGCCCAGGTCCAGGCGCTGCTGCCCGCCGATGTGCTGCTGATCGGCGAGCAGCACGATGCCCCCGAACACCAGGCGCTGGAGCGCGAGGCCGTGCAGTGGCTGGCCGCGCGCGGGCAACTGGCGGCGCTGGTGATGGAGATGGCCGACAGCGGGCGGGCCACCGACGGACTGCCCCGCGATGCGGACGAGGCCCAGGTGCAGCAGGCGCTCGGCTGGAACGCGGCAGCCTGGCCGTGGGCGCAGTACGGCCCGGTGGCCATGGCCGCGGTGCGGGCCGGCGTGCCGGTGCGCGGCGGCAACCTGCCGCGCGCGGACCTGCGCGAGGCGATGCGGGACGAGCGCTGGGACCGGCACCTGGACGCCGCGGCGCTGGCGCGCCAGCACACCGCCCTGCGCGAGGGGCACTGCGGCCTGCTGCCCGAGTCGCAGATCCCCGACATGGCCCGCATCCAGATCGCCCGCGATGCCCGCATGGCGGCCGTGGCCGCGGCGGCGCGGCGCCCCGGGCAAGTGGTGGTGCTGGTGGCCGGCGGCGGCCACGTGCTGCGCGGCGTGGGCGTGCCCACGCACTGGTTTCCGGGCCTCACGGCCAAGGTGGCGCTGGCGCAGGCCGGCGGGGCGCCCGACCCGCAAGCGGGCGACACCGACGCAGTGCAGGCCACCCCGGCCCTGCCGGCGCGCGACCCTTGCGCGGAGCTGCGCCGCTCGCAGGGCGCCAGGCCCTGAGGCGCCGTGGCGAACCCGGTGGAGGATTCAAGCCAAAACGGCCTCCGGCGCATGATCCACTAGGGCATATCGCTATTATTTTTATAGCAATCGATCCGCACGCCCGTCCGCCGCCCGTGCCGGCTCAGTGGACGGCCCCGCCGGCCTGTCCGCGCAGCAGCGCCGTGAACGCATCGGCCGGCAGCGGGCGCTGGCACAGGTAGCCCTGGTATCGGTCGCACCCGCGCTCGCGCAGGAAGGCCAGCTGCTCGGGGGTTTCCACGCCTTCGGCCAGCACCGCCAGCCCCAGGCTGTGGCCCATGGCGATGATGGCCGTGCAGATGGCCATGTCGTCGGTGTTCTGCGGCAGGTCGCGGATGAAGCCCTGGTCGATCTTGAGCACGTCGATGGGAAAGCGCTTGAGGTGGGCGAGCGACGAATAGCCCGTGCCGAAGTCGTCGATGGCCATGCGCAGGCCCAGGCCGCGCAGGCGCAGCAGCACTTGGCGGGCCTCCTCGGGGCGCTCGGCGAGCGCGCCCTCGGTGATCTCCAGCTCCAGCTGCGTGGGCGGGTAGCCCGAGGCGGACAGGGCCGACGCCGCGCAGCCGGCCAGGTCGGTCAGGTGGAACTGGCGAGGCGACACGTTCACGGCCATGGTCAGGCCGGGCAGCCCAGCCGCGCGCCATGCCTGGGCCTGGCGGCAGGCCTCGTGCATGACCCATTCGCCCAGCGGGCCGATCATGCCGGAGTGCTCGGCCACGGGGATGAAGCGCGCGGGGGAGATCATGCCTTCCTGCGGGTCCATCCAGCGCACCAGCGCCTCGGCGCCGATCACCCGGCCGGTGGCGATGTCCACCTGCGGCTGGTAGTGCAGCTGCAGGTGGCCGAGCGCCAGCGCCGCGCGCAGGCGCGATTCGAGGGCGAGGCGCTCGCGCGCGGCCCGCGTCATGGCTTCGCTGAAAAAACACCAGGCGCCGCGCCCGCGCTCCTTGGCGCCGTAGACGGCGGCGTGGGCGCCCTGCAGCAGGGCCTGGGCGCTGTCGCCATGGCGCGGGAACAGGCTGATGCCCACGCTCGCGCCGGCCACCACCTCGAAGCCCTCGGGCGAGCGCCAGGGCTCGGCCACGGCGGCGATCAGCGTGCGGGCGATGGCGGCGGCCTCCTCCTCGCTCGCGGCGTTGCGCACGAGCACGCCGACCTCGTCGCCCGCCAGGCGCCCGGCCAGATCGCCCGGGCGCAGGGCCGATTCCAGCCGGCGCGCGATGTGGCGCAGCACCTCGTCGCCCACGGCGTGGCCGTAGCTGTCGTTCACGTCCTTGAAGCGGTCCAGGTTCAGCAGCAGCACGGCCATGGACTCGCCGCTGGCGCGGGCCTGGGCCGTGGCCTCCTCCAGGCGCTGGGCGAACCAGGTGCGGTTGGGCAAGCCGGTGAGCGGGTCGTTGTGGGCCAGGAACGCCAGGCGCTGGCGCTGGCGCTGGGTGTGCTCCTGCGAGATGTCGGTGAACAGGCACACGTAGTGCGTCACCACGCCCGCGCCGTCGCGCACGGTGCTGAGCGACATGCGTTCGGGAAACACCTCGCCGTTCTTGCGCCGGTTCCAGATCTCGCCCTGCCAGCGGCCGGTGCGCGACAGCTCGGTCCACAGGGCCTCGTAGAAGGCCCGGTCGTGCCGGCCGGACTTGAACAGGCTCGGCGTCTGGCCGAGCAGCTCGGCCTCGGTGTAGCCCATCAGCCGCGTGAAGGCCGCGTTCACCGAGAGGATGCGGTTGTTTGCATCGGTCACCACCATGCCCTCGATGGCGTTGTCCACCACCGTGGTCGCCAGGCGCTGGCGCTGCTCGGCGCCGCGCGCCATCCGTGCCCAGGCGCGGCCCCGGCGCACCAGCGCGGCGGCATCGGCCGCCTGCAGCCGGCGCAGACCGGCCACCGCCAGGGCGGCGGAGACCAGCACGAAGGCGATGTCCTTGGCGCTGCCCCACAGGCCGGCATGGGTGCCGCCACCGGCGTCCGTGCCCAGCAGCCATGCCAGCAGCGCGTCGCCGCCCGCCACCCACGCCACGCCCGCCGCCACATAGGCGGCCCATGCCCAGCCGGGCACCCGCGTCAGGGCCGGGCCCTCCTCTTCATCCATGACTGTCCTTGTTGTGTTTTGCCTCGCCCGCCGGGCGCACCGCCCCGTCCGGGCGGCCTCCAATGGGACCGTATTCTCGCGCCAGCTGGGGCCCTGCGCGGCGATGGGCGGGGCACGCCCCCTGGCCTTGCTGCGACAATCGCCCCGCTATGAACCAAGCCTATATCCTTACCCTGTCCTGTCCCGACAAGCTCGGGCTGGTGCATGCGGTGTCCGGCTTCCTGCTGGAGCATGGCGGCAACATCGAAGAGGCCGCCCAATACAACGACCACGCCACCGGGCTGTTTTTCATGCGCGTGCAGTTCGCCTGCGGGGCGCACGACCACGCCGCGCTCAAGACGCAGCTGGCCGCCTTCGCCGGCCCGCACGGCATGCACTGGCAGCTGCACCCGGTGTCCGAGCCGATGAAGACCGTCATCATGGTCAGCCGCGAAGGCCACTGCCTGAACGACCTGCTGTTTCGCTGGAAGTCCGGCCTGCTGCCGGTGCACATCGCGGCCATCATCAGCAACCACCGCGATTTCTACCAGCTGGCGGCCAGCTACAACGTGCCGTTCCACCACATCCCCGTCACGGCCGCCACCAAGGCGCAGGCCGAAGCGCGGCAGTTCGAGATCATCGAATCCGAGGGAGCCGAGCTGGTGGTGCTGGCTCGCTACATGCAGGTGCTGTCGGACGACCTGTGCCGCAAGCTGGAAGGCCGGGCCATCAACATCCACCACAGCTTCCTGCCCAGCTTCAAGGGCGCCAAGCCCTACTACCAGGCGCACGACCGCGGCGTGAAGCTGATCGGCGCCACCGCCCACTACGTGACGGCCGACCTGGACGAGGGCCCGATCATCGAGCAGGACGTGGCCCGCGCGGACCACAGCAAGACGGTGGAAGACCTCACCGCCATGGGCCGCGACACCGAAAGCCAGGTGCTGGCCCGCGCCGTCAAGTGGCACACCGAGCACCGCGTGCTGCTCAACGGCCACAAGACGGTGATCTTCCGCTGAAGGCGCCCCGGGTGCGGCGCATCGAGGCAGCCCGGTGACCACGGCCCGCCCGTCCGACCGGCCGCACGGCGCGGTGCGCGCGGCCGACCCGGAAGTCGCCGGCGGGGACGGGCCGGGGGCGGCCAGCCGGCGCATCCCGCCCATCCAGTGCCTGCTGACCTTCGAGGCCCTGGCCCGCCTGCGCAGCGTGACGCAGTCCGCCGACGAGCTGTGCGTGACGCCCAGCGCCGTCAGCCACCGCGTGCGCCAGCTCGAGCAGATCCTGGGCGTGCGGCTCTTCGGCCGCGCCGATTTCTCGCTCACCACCGAAGGCAGCGCCTACCTGGCCCATGTGCGCGAAGGCCTGGGCGCGCTGCAGCGCTTTCCGGGCGCGGCCACGGCGCCGGGCAAGCGGCGGCTCAAGCTGGCGGTGACGCCGACCTTCGCCCGCGCCATCCTGATCCCGCGCCTGCGCCAGTTCACCGAGGCCTATCCCGAGATCGACCTGGCGCTGCAGGTGTCCATTCCGCTGCTGGACGTGGTGGCCGAGGATGCCGACCTGATCGTGCGCTTCGGCCCGGGGCACTACGCCGACCTGGAGCACGTGGAACTGGCGCGCGACCGGGTCACGCCGCTCGCCTCGCCCGCCTTCGTGCGCGAGCACGGCCCCTTCGAGCGGCCCGAGGACCTGGAGGGCGTGGCCCTGCTGCGCAGCCCGCTGGAGCCCTGGCGCACCTGGTTCGGCGCCAGCGGCCTGGACTGGGCCGAGCCCAGCGAGGGCTCGCAGTTCAACGACATCGGCCTGATGTGCGACGCCGCCGCGGCCGGCATGGGCGTGGCGCTGGTGCGGCTCAAGCTGGGCGCGCCCTGGCTGGAAAACGGCACCCTGGTGCGGCTCTTTCCCGGCGAGGCGCCCAGCCCGCACGCCCACTACCTGTGCTGGCGCACCGGCACCATGGACCGCTGGGAGTGCGCGGCCTTCACCGACTGGCTGCGCCGCACCATGGCCTGACAAGGGGTGAACGGCGCCCCGCGCCCCGGCGCCGGGCGGCGACGGCGGGCAAAAAAACCCCGGTTTCGCCCCCCGCGGGCTTGCGCGACGCCCGCAGGCCCGTCAAGATTCCCAAAGGCCCCGCGTCGGCGCGGGTCTATTGCGACGTCGGCGGCGGGAGCGGCTTCAAACCATCACATTACGCCTCGCCGGTTTTCCAGCAGGCCCGGCATTCAAGCCTGGGGCTGCAGTGGCCGATAACCCCTTGATGCCGCCCACCAGGACTTTGCGACCATGAACGCCTTCACAGACCCCCTTGCCGCGTCCGAGCTGGAACGCGCACGCACCACGGGCCTGCTGGCCGCGCTGGAACGGGTGCAATGCACCATCGAATTCGACCTGGCCGGCAAGGTCCAGCATGCCAACCCCCTGTTCCTGGCCCGCATGGACTACGCCCTCGAGGACATCGTCGGGCAGCACCACCGCATCTTCTGCCCGCCCGATGTGGCGGCCAGCGCGGCCTACGGTGCCATGTGGGAGCGTCTGGCCGCCGGCGAGATCGTCGAAGGCGTGTTCCAGCGCCTGACCAAAAACGCCGAGCCGGTGTGGCTGCAGGCTTCCTACAACCCCATCTTCGACAGTGCCGGGCGCCCGGTGGGCGTGGTCAAGCTGGCCACCGACGTGACCCAGGCGCGCCAGGCCCAGGCCGACTTCGAGGGCAAGATCGCCGCGATGAACCGGGTGCAGGCCATGATCGAGTTCGACCTGACCGGCAAGGTGCTGCACGCCAACCCCAATTTCCTGAAGGTGTTCGGCTACACCGAGGACGAGGTGATCGGCCAGCACCACCGGATGTTCTGCACGCCCGAGGTGGTGCGCTCGGCGGACTACGCGCGGCTGTGGGAGCGGCTGGCCCGCGGCGAATTCGATGCCGGGCGCTACCGCCGCGTGGCCAAGGACGGCTCGGACGTGTGGATCCAGGCGTCGTACAACCCCATCCTCGACTCCTCCGGCAAGCCCTACAAGGTGGTGAAGTTCGCCACCGACATCTCCGAGGAAACGCGCCAGTCTGCGGAGACCAAGGGCAAGCTCGATGCCATCGGCCTGTCGCAGGCGGTGATCGAATTCGGCGTGGATGGCCGCATCCTCACCGCCAACCCAAACTTCCTGCGCACCATGGGCTACACGCTCGAGGAGATCCGCGGCAAGCACCACAGCATGTTCTGCGACCCCGATTTCGTGAAGACGCAGACCTACCGCGACTTCTGGGCGGACCTGGGGGAAGGCAAGTTCCAGAGCGCGCGCTACCGGCGCATCGGCAAGCACGACGCCGGCATCTGGATCCAGGCGACCTACAACCCCATCTTCGACGTGGAAGGCCGCGTGTACAAGGTGGTGAAATTCGCGGTCAACGTGACCGAGCAGGTCGAACGCGAGACCGCCGTGTCGCAGAAGGTGCGGGACATCGGCGCCGTGCTGCACACCATCTCGGACTCGATCCAGCAGGTGGCGCGCAACTCCGAGCGCTCGGCCGACCTGGCCACCCAGACCCAGCGCGAGGCCGGCCAGGGCCACCAGGTGCTGGCGCGCTCGCGCGAGGCCATCGCCGCCATCGAGCAGTCGTCCGCCGACATCCGCGACATCGTGGCCACCATCGGCGAGATCTCCAGCCAGACGCATCTGCTGGCCTTCAATGCCGCCATCGAGGCCGCGCGCGCCGGGCCGCACGGCATCGGCTTTTCCGTGGTGGCCGACGAGGTGCGCAAGCTGGCGGAAAAGTCGGCGCTCGCCGCGCAGGAAATCTCCAAGCTCGTGGGCAGCAGCGTGGCCCGCGTGGCCGAAGGCGGGCGCCTGTCCGAAGAAGTGGGCGCGGCTTTCAGCCGCATCCTGGCCGCGGTGGACAGCACCAGCCAGTCCATCGGCGAGATCCGCAACGCCATGCTGGCCCAGGAAACGTCCACCCAGGACGTCGTCGTGCTGCTGGACAAGCTGCAAGGCGCCAGTTCCGGACGCACGGGCGCATGACCGAGCCGGGCAGCCCCTCCACGCCAGCGGCGGCCGACGCCGAAGCCCCTGCCCGCGCCCAGGCGCATGTGCGGGTGCGCGTGGGCGACTGCCACATCGCCATCGCGGCGGTGCATGTGGAGCGCGCGCTTGCCATCCCGCCGCAGGGCCTGGCGGCCCTTCCCCGCCGCCAGGGCGCCCTGACCGGCATGATCGACCTGGACGGCCGGGCCGTGCCGGTGGTGTCGCTGGAGCGCTGGCTGCCCATCCAGGCCTCGCCTGCGGGCGGCGCTCTACAGCGGGTGCTGGTGCTGCACGCGGGGCCGGCGCGGATCGGGTTGCGGGTGGACGAGGTCCTGGGCGTGAAGCCCGTCGATCCGCAGGCCATCGTGCGCGTGCACCACGACGGCGGCCAGGAGGAATGGTTCCAGTCGGTCGTGCCCGCCTCGGCCGGCGCGCCGATCCTGTCGGTGCTCGAGGTCGACCGCCTGATGGCCCTGTGCCAGGTCTGGTGCGAGGACGGCGCAGTGCCAAAGGACCCGGCGCCTGCGGCACGCGCCCCGGACCGGGTCCCCACCGAGCGGCATGCGGTCTTCGCCGTGGGCGGCGACCTGTGGGCCGTGCCGGCCAGCGCCATCCACACGGTGGTGCCCGTGCCGCACGTCGAACTGAACATGCCCCCCGGCCACCTCACGGTGGCCATCAGCACGCTGCGGGGCCGCAAGCTGCCGCTGGTGGACGTGGCCGCCGATCCGGCCCGCGCCGGTGCCGCGCTGCGCCCCTGGGTGGCCGTGCTGGAAAGCCAGGGGCAGTGGGTCGGCCTCACGGCGGACACCTGCCGGCAACTGGTCGATCTGGCCGAACCCGACCGGGCGCACACCCCTGGCGATCCGCTGCTCAAGGGCCTGGCCCTGGTGCCCGGGCTGGGCACGCTGCGGGTGCTGGACATCGGCAAGCTGTTCGAGGCCGTGCCCGAGGCGGCCGTGAGCGACGTGGCGCCGGCGCCGACGCAGGCCGACGGCACCGAGGGCGCCGTCGGCGCGCCGACGGATGCCCAGGCCGACGCGGGCCAGGCCGGCGGCCACTTTCTGGTGTTCGAGGCCGATGCGCTCTATGCCTCGCCGGTGGACAGCGTGGTCGGCGTGGTCGAGCTGCCGCAGCCCACCATCGACGAACTGGTGCGCGGCCGGACCGCCGTGATGCCGTGGCGCGGCAAGACGCTCAAGGTGGTCAGCCTGCCCTCGCTCAACGGCCGGCCCGGCGCCGAGCCGCCGCGCATGGCCATCCTGCTGCA
This sequence comes from Acidovorax sp. GBBC 1281, assembly GCF_028473645.1. Lineage (NCBI taxonomy): Bacteria > Pseudomonadati > Pseudomonadota > Betaproteobacteria > Burkholderiales > Comamonadaceae > Acidovorax > Acidovorax sp. GBBC 1281. The sequence continues at coordinate 563,369 of NZ_CP097269.1, read as the reverse complement.
GCCCGACCCGGCCGAGCACGCCACCGTGGGCATCGCCATTGCCCGGCTGTGCGACTGGCTGCCGGCCCACCGCGCCGATGTGCGCGAAATGCGGCTCGGCTCGGTGGGCGAGTTCCGCATGGTCACGCACCAGCACGATGGCGCCAGCGCCAGCATGGTCGTGGTCGACCTGGGCCAGTTGGCCTACCTGCTCGGCTGACGCCCCCAACCCTTCTCCCCAAGGACCTCCCATGACCCCAGCCAGGCCCCCCGAGAACGAAGCGCAGCGCCTGCGGGCGCTGCAGGCGCTGATGCTGCTCGACACGCCCCCGGAGGAGCGCTTCGACCGATTCGTGCGGTTCGCGGCCGAACAGCTGGACGCCCCGATCGCCCTGATGAGCCTCATCGACGGCCAGCGGCAATGGTTCAAGTCGCGCGTCGGGCTCGACGTGCCGCAGACCAGCCGCGACATGTCGTTCTGCGCCCACGCCATCCTGCAGCCGGACCTGTTCGTGGTGGAGGATGCGAACCTCGACGCGCGCTTTGCCGACAATCCCCTGGTGACCCAGGCCCCGCACATCCGCTTCTACGCCGGCGCCCCGCTGTGCGCGCCGACCGGCGAGCGCCTGGGCACGCTCTGCATCATCGACACCAAACCCCGCAGCCTCACCGCCACCGAGCGGGCCGTGCTGCGGGCGCTGGGCACCCTGGCCAACGAAACCATTGCCGGCAAAGACCAAGACGCATGACCCGTCCTCCCCCCCTGCCCCTCCTCTTGCTGGTGGAGCCGCAATTCGTGCTGCGCCGCACGATCGTCTCGGTCGCGCGCGACCTCGGCCTGGTGGACTTCCAGGAAGCCACCAGCGTGGCGCGGGCCCTGCCCGTGCTGGCAGCCCAGCCCTTTTTCGGCCTGGTGCTCGATTGCGACGATGCCGCCGCCTCCACCGACCTGCTGGCGCGCCTGCGCAGCGGGGCGTTCGCCTGCCAGGCCGACATGCCCGTGCTGGCCATGTCCTCGCTGCCCGACCCGGAGCGCGATGCCTGGCGCGAAGCCATCGGCGTCACTGGCACGCTGCGCAAACCCTTCAAGATCGGGGCCCTGCTCGAATCGGTGCAGGCCATGGCGGGGCGCCGGCCATGACCGCGCGGCCCGCTCGCCTGGCGGTGTGCTGCCCCCTGGCAGGCGCGGGCGACGCGCCCCCGTTCATCACGCCGTTGGGAGACCGCCGCCCGTGCCACCGCTGAGTTCGATCCCCCGCCCCGAAGACACGGACCCGGCGCTCGAACCGGAGCTGCAGCGCATCTGCGCCCTGCGGGCCACCGGCCTGCTGGAGACGCCGGACAGCGACGGCTTCGACCGCATCACGCGGCTGGCGAGCGCCCTGTTCGACGCCCCCATCGCGCTGGTGACGCTGGTGGACAGCGAACGCCAATGGCACAAGTCGCGCGTGGGCCTGTCCGCGCGCGAGCTGCCGCGCTCGGTGGCCTTTTGCCACCACACCATCCAGTCCGCCGACGTGATGGTGGTCGAGGACACCCTGCTGGACGAACGCTTCGCCCACAACCCGCTGGTGACCGGAGAACTGGGCGTTCGCTTCTACGCAGGCGCCCCGCTGGTGCTGCCCGGCGGCCAGGCGCTGGGCGCCCTCTGCATCCTGGACCAGCACCCGCGCACCTTCGATGCCGCGCAGTGCCAGCAGCTGCAGGACCTGGCCGCGCTCGTCCTGAACGAAATCGCGCTGCAGCGCACGGCCGGGCGCATCAACGAGATCACCAGCCTGTACAACCGGGCCCAGCTCGTACAGGACCTGACGAGCCTGTGCAATCAGACGCCGGGCGAAATGCGCACGCTCGTGCTGCTGGACGTGATCCGCGACCGCGACCTGCAGCAGGCCGTCCGCGCCATCGGCATCGCACCGCTGGAGGCCGGTCTGCGCGACGTGGTGGCGCACCTGATGCAGGCCCTGGGCCCGCAGGTGCAGCTGTACCACGCGTCCGAAACCCGGTTTGCCTACCTGCTGCCCGAAGGCAGCGCGCAGGCGCAGGAGCAGGCCGTGTTGCGCGTGCAGCGCCACCTGCAGGAGGCGTTCCGCATGAGCCGGGTGGTGTTGGATCTGTACCTGGTGGCGGGCCTGACGCGCTTCAGGCTGGATGCCGAATCCGCGGGCGACGTGCTGCGCCGCGCGACGTCGGCCCTGCACCAGGCGGACGAACTGAACCGTGCCTTCGTCTGGTACGCCCCCGAGTCCGACACCGCCCACCGCCGCGCCTTCGCGCTGCTGCGCGGCCTGACGCAGGGCCTGGCGGAGGACGAATTCCGCCTGGTGTACCAGCCCCAGTTCGAGGTGCGCCACCAGCGCTTTTCCGGCGTGGAGGCACTCATCCGGTGGCGCCACCCGCGCCATGGCAACGTCTCGCCCGCCGAGTTCATCGCGCAGGTGGAGCAGACGGCCCTGATCCACCTGCTCACCGAATGGGTGCTGCACACGGCCCTGGCCCAGCTGGCGGAATGGAACCGGCAGGGCCTTCAGCTGACCCTGGCGATCAACGTGTCCGCCCGCAACCTGGAGCACCCGGATTTCGCCACTGTGCTGCGCAACGCCATCGCGCTGCACGGCGTGGCGGCGCAGCAGCTGCACATCGAATGCACCGAGAACGTCGCCCTGACCGGCCGCGCCACGCAGCGCGTGCTGGAGGAGATCCGCGCCATGGGCCTGAAGGTGTCGCTGGACGACTTCGGCATCGGCTACTGCAACCTGTCGTGCCTGCGCGGGCTACCGGCCGAAATGCTCAAGCTCGACCAGTCGCTCGTGATGCCCATCGCCCACGACATGCAGGCCTGGACGCTGCTGCGCACCATCATCTCGCTGGGCCAGCGCCTGGGCTACCAGCTCGTGGCCGAAGGCGTGGAAACCCAGGAGATCCTGGACATGGTCTCCGAGGCGGGCTGCGACCTGGTGCAGGGCTACTTCCTGGCCTACCCCATGGAGGCCGGCGAGGTCGCGCCGTTCTTCGCCGCGCGGGCGGCGGCCGCACCGGGAAAGCTTTTCACGGCCGACGCGAAAGAACTTCACGCGCCCGCAGCCGCCCAGCCCCCCGTTTGGCGGCCGGATTGACGTAGAGTGCCCCTTCAGCGGTGCCCGCCTGGGGCCCCGCGGCACCCCATGACGACCGCCAACGCCCCCTCCCCCTCAACGTCCCCCGCCGCCGCCATCCGCGCGCGACTGATCCCCGCGCTGCAGGCCGTGCTGCCCGCGCATGCGCTGCTGTGGCAGGCCGAGGACACCACGCCCTACGAATGCGACGGGCTCACCGCCTACCGCCAGCGCCCGCTGGCCGTGGCCCTGCCCGAGACCGAGGACCAGGTGCAGGGCGTGCTGCGCGCCTGCCACGCGCTGTCGGTGCCCGTGGTGGCGCGCGGGGCCGGCACCGGGCTGTCGGGCGGGGCCATGCCGCACGCCCTCGGGGTGACGCTGTCGCTCGCCAAGTTCAACCGCATCCTGCGCATGGACCCGGTGTCGCGCACCGCCGTCGTGCAGTGCGGCGTGCGCAACCTGGCCATCAGCGAGGCCGCCGCGCCCCACGGGCTGTACTACGCGCCCGACCCGAGCAGCCAGATCGCCTGCACCATCGGCGGCAACATCGCCGAGAACTCCGGCGGCGTGCACTGCCTGAAATACGGCCTCACGGTGCACAACGTGCTGCGCGTGCGCGGCTTCACCATGGAGGGCGAGCCCGTCACCTTCGGCAGCGAGGCGCTGGATGCGCCCGGCTACGACCTGCTGGCCGCAGTGATCGGCAGCGAGGGCATGCTGGCCGTGGCCACCGAAGTGACCGTGCGCCTCATCCCCAAGCCGCAGCTGGCGCGCTGCATCATGGCCAGCTTCGACGACGTGCGCCGGGCCGGCGATGCGGTGGCGGCCATCATCGCAGCCGGCATCATTCCGGCGGGCCTCGAAATGATGGACCGGCCGATGACCGCGGCGGTGGAGGATTTCGTCTGCGCCGGCTACGACCTCACCGCCGAGGCCATCCTGCTGTGCGAGTCGGACGGCACGCCCGAGGAGGTCGAGGAAGAGATCGGCCGCATGAGCGACGTGCTGCGCGCGGCCGGCGCCACTGCCCTCACCGTGAGCCAGGACGAGGCCGAACGCCTGCGCTTTTGGAGCGGCCGCAAGAACGCCTTTCCGGCCAGCGGCCGCATCAGCCCCGACTACATGTGCATGGACTCGACCATCCCGCGCAAGCGGCTGGCCGACATCCTGCTGGCCATTGCCGCGATGGAAAAGAAATACGGGCTGCGCTGCGCCAACGTGTTCCACGCGGGCGACGGCAACCTGCACCCGCTGATCCTGTTCGATGCCAACGACCCCGACCAGCTGCACCGCTGCGAGCTGTTCGGCGCCGACATCCTGGAGACCAGCGTGGCCATGGGCGGCACGGTGACCGGCGAGCACGGCGTGGGGGTGGAAAAGCTCAACTCCATGTGCTCCCAGTTCACCACCGAGGAGAACGCGCAGATGTTCGCGCTCAAGGCCGCCTTCGACCCGGCGGGCCTGCTCAACCCGGGCAAGGTGATCCCCACGCTCAACCGCTGCGCGGAGTACGGAAAGATGCTGGTGCGCGGCGGCCGGATCGCCCACCCGGACCTGCCGCGGTTCTGAACGGCGCGCGGCCGGGGTGCCGGCGCGGGCCGGCCGCTGCCCACTCCCGCGCTCAGAGCATGAGCACCACGAGCAGGCACACCACCCAGGCCGCCAGGGGCGCCAGGCCCTGCCCCAGCCGCCGCGCGCGCCGGTAGAGGTAGGCGGGCGCCAGCCACACCCAGCGGCGAAAGCCTGCGGTGTCGTGCCCGGCGCGCCACAGCCAGCGCTCGTCCACGAAGGCCAGCAGCACGTTGAACGCCACCGTCAGGAAGAAGAACGCCCCCGACTGCACGGCGCGTTGCGACACGTACGGATCGCGGTACACGAGGTAGGCCACGAAACCCTCCAGCGACACGCCCATCACCGGCGCGCAGGCCAGCAGCCAGGCCAGCGTGTTGTTCACACTGCCGGCCCAGGGATCGGCGGGCGCGGGCAGGCCCAGGTGCGGTCGGAATTCCGAATGCTCCACCGGCACCCAGCACGGCAGGCCCGGGCGCCAGATGCGCTGGCCCGGGGGCAGGCGCCGGGCATCGATCAGGCGCACGATCTCGTCGTCGGGCACCGGGCCGCGGCACTCGCCCTGCGCCTCGTAGAACCAGCGGGCGTCCTCGCCCAGGTGGATGTCGACTTCCATGGCATTCATCGCAGCCACTCCCCTTTGCGCAAGGTGGCGGAAGCCCGCTCGGACGGATGGAGGACGGTGGGATCGGCCGGCGGCACCCGCGTGACGGGCCGCGCCGCCGCGAGCCGGTGGTGCACAGCGCCGGCGGCGGGCAGGGGACGGTAGCCGCGCCATGCCCGCTCCAGCAGGTGCCGGTAGCCCGGCGACAGGTCCGGGCCGTCGTGCGCGGCCTCGGCGAACACGAAGTCGGCCGACACCGGCTCGCGCGCGGTGTGGCTGGCGTATTCGGTGTCCACGCGCGAGCCGATCCAGACCGGCGCGGGCGCGTCCATGCGCCATTCGGTGATCTCGCGCACCCGCCGGAAATCGACCGACCGCTGGCGCAGCAGGTACAGTGCCTCGGCCCCGCCCGGCTCGCGCGCCGGCTCGGGCGGCAGGGCCGCGAGCGCCTCGCGCGTGAGCCGCGCATAGTGCGCCGTGGCCGGCCGGTGCTCGCAGGCGTATTCGACGATGCGGCGCCCGCGCGCATCCTGGAACGAACGCCACTGCACGGACGCGCAGGCCCCGCGGCCATCGAGCGCCGCGCCCACCACCCGGCCCGGCACGTCGCCGCGCTCCAGCCCCTTCACCTGCCGCACCGCGCCGTCGCCGCAGCCGGCGAGCGCCATCCCGGCGCAGACCAGCGCCACCCATCCCTTGTGCATCGTTCTTGCTCCCCTGCCGAGAACATCGGCCAAGCCCTGAAAGGCCCGCCGGAATTCGGAATTTTGACTTTTAATTAATTGTTTGCCGTTACTTTATCCGAAAATCAATCTTCCGTCACGGGGTCTGCCTAGCGTGCCGCCATGCACGATCCCAAGCAGCGGTTTGCCGAGAAATTACGAGAAGCCATGACAGCCGCCGGCTATGAGCCCAAGCCCTCCGTGCTGGAGCGGGAGTTCAACACCCGGCACTGGGGCAAACCCATGACCCTGCACGGCGTGCGCCGCTGGCTGCTGGGCGAAACCATGCCGGATGCCCGCAAGCTCATTACCCTGGCCGAGTGGCTGGGCATGCCGGTGCAGGAGCTGGCCTTCGGCGTTGCCGACGGCAACGCGGTGCGCGAGGAAGCCGCCCAGTGGCACGTCGGCGTGGGCTACGAGGACCGCGAGCTGTTCGACACCTACCTCAAGCTGCCCGTGCCCAAGCGCCGCCTGGCGCGCGAGGTGATCCTGGCCATCGCCAAGGCCCACGCGGCCGATCAGCCCAAGCCGGCCGGCAAGCCCCATTGACGCGGTCGCCAATCGTCACCCCGAATCACGATGGCCGCGTAACTCGAAGACGGAGTCAATCCACGGCCAACGGGCGTGCCTAGCGTGCCGCCCATGCAAGATCCCAAGCAACTGTTTGCCGAGAAATTACGCCAGGCCATGGTGGCCGCCGGCTACGAACCCAAGCCCTCCGTCCTCGAACGCGAGTTCAACACCCGCCACTGGGGCAAGCCCATGACCCTGCACGGCGTGCGCCGCTGGCTGCTGGGCGAAACCATGCCGGATGCCCGCAAGCTCATCACCCTGGCCGAGTGGCTGCGCATGCCGGTGCAGGAGCTGGCCTTCGGCACGCCCACGCCGCAGGCGCGTGAAGAAGCCGCCCGCTGGCACGTGAACCTGGGGTACGAGGACCGCGAACTGTTCGAGACCTACCTGAAACTGCCCGTGCCCAAGCGCCGCCTGGCGCGCGAGGTGATCCTGGCGATCGCCAAGGCCCAGGCCGCCGAACAGACCCCGCGCGGCGGCAACCGCTGACAGGCCCCCGGCCGCCGGCCCGTCAGCCGGCGAACAGGGCGCCCACGCCCTGCGCCAGGTCGTCCGCATGCGACAGCACGAACAGCAGCAGGCCGATGAAGCCCCCCACCACCGTGCCGTTGATGCGGATGTACTGCAGGTCGCTGCCGATGTGCAGCTCCACCAGGCGCGCCAGCTCCTTGGCGTCCCAGCGGTCCACGGTGTTGCGGATGTGCTCGGCCACGAACTGCGACAGCTCGGGCGCCCACTGCGCCGCCCACAGCTCCAGCCGCACGTTCAGCCGCACCCGCAGCGCCGGATCGCCCGCGAGCGACAGGCCCAGCCACTGGCCCATGGCCGCCACCTTGCGCGAGACCGCCGAGTCCTCGTCGGCCAGGTCGCGCTGCAGGCGCTCGCGCAGGCTGGTCCACAGCGTCTGCACGTAGCGCCCCAGGGTGGCGTCGTTTTGCAGGTAGTGGCGGATCGCCATGCCGCGCTCGGCCCATTCCGGGTCGGACTGCAGGCGCTCCACCAGCCGCTGCACCGCCCCGTCCAGCGTACCGCGCAACTGGTGGGCCGGGTTGCCGGCCACCTCGGCCAGCAGGTTCTCGATGGCCTGGGCGATGGCGCCCGCGCCCTTCTCGCTCAGCCAGTCGGTGGGCAGCACCTTTTCCTTCAGCGGGTGCTCGCGCTTGATCCACTGCACGATGGTCTCGGCGATGAAGGTGCGGGTCTGCGGGTCGCGCACCAGGGTGGACAGGCGCGCCAGCAGGTCGTCGAGCAGCGCCTGGTGGCGGCCGTTGTGGGTGAGCGCCTCCAGCGCCATGGCCATGGTGCGCGACAGGTCGATCTGCCCGATCAGCGTACGCGCGGCATCGTTCATGAAGCGCTGGATGCGCTCGTCCTCCACCGTCTCCAGCGCCGACAGCGCCAGGCGCGACATCTGCCGCGCCAGCAGCTGGGCGTTGCCCGGCGAGGTGAGCCACTGGCCCAGCATGTGGGCCGGGTCGTGGCGGCGGATCATGGTGACCAGCGAAGGCGCATCGAGGAACTCGTCGCGCACGAACGACGCCAAGTTGCCGCCGATGCGCACCTTGTTGCGCGCGATGATGTCCGTGTGCCGCTGCACGAAGGGCAGCGGAATGCGCCGGAACAGCGCCGACACGGCGAACCAGTCGGCCAGGGCGCCCACCATGGCCGCCTCGGCCACGGCGCGCACGCATTCCACCGCCAGGCTGCGGGGGAGCGCATAGGTCAGCGCGAACACGGCGGCCACCGCCAGCAACAGGCCCGTGGCCAGCCACTTGGCCCGGGTCAGTGCGCGGGCCTGGTCTTCGTGGGTGCTCTGCATCGCGCAAGGATAGCCCGAGACCCCTGTGGGACAGGGCCGCTTCAGTGCGCTGGCGGGGCGGCGATCCGGTCCAGCGCCGCGGCCAGATGGCCCACGGTGCGGTCCACGTGGTGCCACTTCTCCAGCCCGAACAGTCCGATGCGGAAGGTCTGGAAGTCCGGGCCCTCACCGCACTGCAGCGGCACGCCGGCGGCGGTCTGCAGGCCGGCCTCCATGAACTTCTTGCCGTTCTGGATGCCCGGGTCGGTGGTGTAGCTCACGACCACGCCCGGGGCCTCGTAGCCCTCGGCGGCCACGCTCGGAAAGCCCCGCTCGCGCAGCAGCGCGCGCACCCGGGCGCCCAGTTCGATCTGTTCGGCGCGCACCTTGTCGAAGCCGTAGTCGCGCGTCTCCAACATCACGTCGCGCAGTTGCACCAGCGCGTCGGTGGGCAGGGTGGTGTGGTAGGCGTGCTGGCCCTTTTCGTAGCCCTCGGCGATCTGCATCCACTTCTTGAGGTCGCAGGCGAAGCTGCTGCTCGTGGTGCCGTCGATGGCCTGGCGGGCGCGCTCGCTGAGCATGACCATGGCGCAGCAGGGCGAGCCGCTCCAGCCTTTTTGCGGGGCCGAGATGAGCACGTCCACGCCGGTGGCCTGCATGTCCACCCACACGGCACCGGAGGCCACGCAGTCCAGCACGAAGAGCGCGCCCACGTCGTGCGCGGCCTCGCTCACGGTGCGAAGGTAGTCGTCGGGCAGCAGGATGCCGCTGGCGGTCTCGACGTGGGGCGCGAACACCACCTTGGGCGATTCGGCGCGGATGGCGGCCGCCACCTCGTCGGCCGGGCACGGGGCCCACGGAGCCTGGGGGCCCTCGCCCTGCCGGCGGGCCTGGCACACCACTGCGCCGCCGCCCAGAGCGCCCGCATCGAAGATCTGGCTCCAGCGGTAGCTGAACCAGCCGTTGCGCACGATGAGCACCTTCTCGCGGTTGGCGAACTGGCGCGCCACCGCCTCCATGCCGAAGGTGCCGCTGCCGGGCACCAGCACCGCCGTGTGGGCGTGGTAGACGCCCTTGAGCGTGGCCAGGATGTCCTGCATCACGCCGGTGAAGCGCCGGGACATGTGGTTGAGCGCCCGGTCGGTGTTACACCACCGAGAATTCGAGCAGACCGTCGGGATCGATATCGGGCAGAAGGCCGGGCATGGTTGTCTCCGTGAGGGCTGGGCCATCGCGCCGCACACGCCGCACACGCCGCACACGCCGCACAGGCCGCGCTGGCCGCGCTGGCCGGCAGGCGGGGCGAACAAGGCCGGAAAAATTGAGCGGGCCAGCTTAGCACGCGCACTTTCCGCAGGCCGCCCGCCCGCATCGCCGCCGCGATGGACGCAGTGCGCCCAACGCCGCTAGGATGCCAGACCGACCCTTTTCGACCCCAAGCCCCCACCAGGAGCCCCTTCCGATGCCCGACTTTCGCAGCGACACCGTCACCCAACCCACGCCGGCCATGCGCGACGCCATGTTCCAGGCCCCCCTTGGCGACGACGTGTTCGGCGACGACCCCACCGTGAACGCCCTGCAGGACCATGCGGCGCAACTGCTCGGCTTCGAAGCCGCCCTGTTCGCCTGCTCCGGCACGCAGACCAACCTGATCGCGCTCATGGGCCACTGCCAGCGCGGCGACGAAGCCATCGTGGGCCAGAGCTGGCACACCTACCGCTGGGAGGCCGGCGGCATGGCGGTGCTGGGCTCCATCCAGCCGCAGCCGGTGGAGACCCAGCCCGACGGCACGCTGCGCGTGGCCGACATCGCCGCCGCCATCAAGCCCGACGACCCGCACTTCGCCCGCACCCGCCTCGTGGTGCTGGAAAACACCACCGGCGGCCAGCCGCTGCCCACCGGCTACATCGCCGACGTGGCCGCCCTCGCCCGCTCGCGCGGCCTGGCCATGCACCTGGACGGCGCGCGCATGTTCAACGCAGCCACGGCCAACGCCGAGAAGAACGGCACCGACGTGTACGACGAGGCGCGCGCGATCTGCTCGCACTTCGACTCGGCCTCGGTGTGCCTGAGCAAGGGCCTGGGCGCCCCCGTGGGCTCGCTGCTGCTGGGCTCGCACGACTTCATCCGCCAGGCGCGGCGCACGCGCAAGATCCTGGGCGGCGGCATGCGCCAGGCCGGCTTTCTGGCCGCTGCGGGGCTGCACGCGCTGCAGCACCACGTGCGCCGCCTGGCCGACGACCATGCCCTGGCACGCCGGCTGGCCGAGGGCCTGGCCGAAGCCGGCCGCAGCCACCCCGTGCTGCAGGGGCGCCTGACCGTGGCCTCGGCCCACACCAACATCCTGTTCACCGACGTGGAGGCCGACGTGGCCCCGGCCTTCACCGCGTGGCTGGCCCAGCACGGCGTGCGGGTGACCAGCGGCCTCTACGGCCGTGGCGCACGCCTGCGCTGGGTGGCGCACCTGGACGTGGGCCCCGAGGACGTGGCGCAGACGCTGGAGTGCGTGCGCCGGTTCGACGGACGCGGGCAATGATTCGCTGAGGGATCGGCAGGGGCGTCGGCCCCTGTGTCGCGCCGCAGGGGCGCGTGGGTTGAAACTAAGCGATGAACGGGGGCTCGATGCCTGCCAGACGTCGCGCCTCTCGCAGGCGCGTGGGATTGAAACAACGGCGACATTTCGGACTGGGATGTGTCCAGCGTGTCGCGCCCCAAGTGGGGCGCGTGGGTTGAAACCGTGTCGGGCACATGGAAGGCCAGCCGGCCTGCTAGGTGCACCGTGCGGACGGGTGGATGCCAGCGCGCTGGATCGGCCCGCGCCCTCGCACAGGGTGGCGCTTGAGCGGACACCCGCCTGCAAGCAAGCTTGATGCTATATTTTTTATAGCAACACAGGCAATCAGTACTAGGGCATGAAGGGGTTTTTACTCAAAAACCGCTCCACACCCAGTCGAAGCGCACGTCCAGCGGCAACTGGTGGATGCGGTAGGCCGCGGGCAGCGGCTCCAGCGGGCGCAGGCGCACCACGATCGACGGCATGCGCGGCGACAGCGGAGAGACGCGCTCGGCGGGAAGGCGTTCGGCCTCGGCCACCACGCCGACCACCTCGGCGCGGATGCGCCCGCCGTCCATGAATTGCAGGCTGGCCTGGCGCCCCACCTGGGCGTAGCGCGCCTCGTTGGGCAGCACGTAGGCGTGCACCATGGGCGCCCCCCGCCCCTGCAGCACGGCCACGTCGGTGCCGGGCACCACCCACTCGCCGCGGCGAACGAGCTGGCGCACCACGGTGGCGTCGAAGGGCGCGACCACGTCGGGCGACGGCAGCGCCGCGCCGGCGGCCGGCGGCCCCGTGCCCGCGTTCGTGCCCGGCGCCCCCGGGGCCGCGAGCGGCACGGGGCTCTGGGCGCGCAGCGCCGCCTGGGCGAGTGCGCGGTCGCGCGCCACCTGCGCGGCGTTCTCGGCCCGTTCGGCCCGCGCGCGGTCCACGCCGGCCTGGGCCTGCATCGCCTGCAGGCGCACGCCATCCAGTTCCTGGCGCGTGGCCGCGCCCTGCAGGCGCAAGCCTTCCATGGTGCGCACGCGCTCTTGGTGCAGGGCCGCCTGCCGCAGCGCCAGGCGCTCGGCCTCCTTCAGCCCGGCCAGGCGCGCGGCCTGGCCCTGCGCCACGGCCTGGGCCACGGCCGGATCGGTGGCGGCGGCCAGCGGCGCGGCCAGGGCCGTGGAGGCCGGCGCCCCCGCGGCCGTGGGCGGCTCCAGCACCATCACCGGCTGGCCCGCGGGCACGGTCTCGCCCACGGCCACGATGCGCGCCACGCGCCCAGAGGTGTGCACGCCCACGGCCACCTGCTCGGTAACGACGAAGCCGGGCGCCGTCTCCCACCAGTAGGCGATGGCAAAGCGCATCAGCAGATAGGCCGGCGCTGCAAGCACCATGGCCAGCAGCAGGTACCAGCGCCAGCGCGGCACCTGCCGCTTGGCGGCGGCGTAGCGCACCGGCAGGCCGTTGGCCTCTTGCGCCGAACCCGGCGGAATGTCGAACTGGATCTTCACGGGGCCGCCCCTTCAAAATCTTCCCACGCCTGCACCACCACGCCGGCGAACGCCGGCAGGTCGGACAGGGACTGTGCGAGCGCGCGCCAGCGCTGCAGGGCCGCGGCGCGGCCCACGCCATGGCTGCTTTCCTCGCGGGTGAGCGAGTCCTCCATGCTCTGGGCCACCGCCACCCGCAGGCCGGGCACGGCCTGCCGCACCAGCGGGCGCGCCAGCTCGGCCGCGCGTTCGGGCCGGCTCACGTAGACCATGGCCACGACCTCGGTGGCGCCGGCGGCCTGCAGGCGCTGCGCGAGGCCGGGCACCTGCAGCTCGCGGTAGTGCGTGGTCAGCGCCAGGGGCCAGGGCGTGGCGGCGCGCACGGCGCGCAGCGTGGCCACGGTGCCGTCCTCCCAGCCGGGCTGGTCGGCGGCGTCGAGCTGGCTGCGCTCCAGGTCGAGGTTGAGCCCGTCGAACGGCAGGTGGCGCAGCGGCGCCAGCAGCGCCAGCAGGGCCTCGCGCCCGGCGGGCAGCACCCAGCTGGGCTCGCCCAGCATCAGCTCCACCGCCATGCCCCGATCGTGCGCGTGCTCCAGCAGGCGCCGCAGGGCGGCCCGGCCCGGCGGGCGGGCCAGGGCGCGCAGCTGCGCGCTGGTGAAGGACAGCAGCACGCGCTGGCTGTCCTGCGGCATGGCGTCGAGCCGGGAGGGCCGGTCCAGCAGCGCCTGCCCGCTCCAGGAGAACCACCCCAGGCCCGGCGCACGCGCTTGCGGGGCCGACTCGCCCCGCGCCGCCGGCGGCAGCGCGGACAGGGCGGTGAGCACGGGCGCGAGCAGGTCGGGCAGGGGCTCGGCCGCGCCCGGCTGCGGCGGGCAGGGGCTGCCGAGCGCCAGCACGTCGAGCGCGGCCAGCGCCCGGAGCTCCGAGCCGTCGACGACCTGCAGCGAAGCCTGGTAGAGGGCGTAGCGCGCCATCAGCAGGCGCGAGTAGCCGTCGCCGTCGAAGGCATCGAGCCGCAGGCGCGCCACGCGCAGGCCCTCCTGGGCCGCCTGCAGCCGGTTCAAAAAGCCGGGCATCTCGCCGCCGCGCAATTGCCAGTCGGCCAGGGCCTGGTCCAGCGCCGAGCGGTATTCTCCCAGGCGCAGTTCCATCAACTGATCGGCCCGGTCGCGCTCGCTCTGCAGCTGGCCCCGGGCCGCGTCGCGCTGCGCGCGCCACTCCAGGGGCATGGAGAAATCCACGCCGACGACGGTGCTGCGGCCCGGCTGGCCGCCGATGTCGCGGCTCACCGACTGCGACAGCGACACGCCGGCCTCCAGGCCCGTGTGCTGCGCGTTCTCCAGCTGCGCGGCGGCGGTGTCGCGCTCGGTGCGGGCCTGGGCGATGGCGGGGTCGTCGCCCGCCTGCGCGAGCAGCGCCTCGCGGTCCATGCAGCGTGCGGGCCAGCCCGGGATGGCCGTGTCCACCCGCGCCACGGGCTGCCCCGCCAGCCGCGCGAGCGTGCGCAGCGCGCTGGACTGCGCGGCGCGCTGGGCATCGTGCGCGGCCTGCACGCCGTCGAACAGCGCCGACAGGTCGAGCCGGTCGGCCTCCAGCATCACGCCGGCCTGGCGCCGGTGCAGCAGCTGCGCCTCCACGGGCGCGCGAACGGACAGGAATTCCTGCGCCAGCAGGCGCCGCTGCAGGCTGTGCGCGAACCGCACATAGGCCTGGCGCACGGCCAGCCGCACGTTCCGCTGCGCCTGGGCCTGCCGCAGCCGGCCCAGCGATTCGGCGCCCTCGGCCTCGCGCACGCCACGCTGCTGGGCCTCGCGGCTGCCCAGCAGCGGCCAACGCACGCCGACCTGGGCCTGGCCGCGCTGGTAGTCGCGGCTGGTGGTGTCGGTGACGGATTCGCGCACGCCCCCAAGGCTGGCGCCGCCGAACACGCGCGCGCCCTGCCCGGCGCGCGCCGCGCCGGTGCGCTGCGCGGCCACGTCGGCCTCGGCCTGCGCCAGCCGCACGGCCGGGGCCTGCACCTCGGCCCAGCCTTCCAGCTCCGCCAGGGTGGCGGGCGCCTGGGCCAGCACGTCGGCGGGCAGTGCGGGCGGCGCCTCCAGCGCCACCACGGGAGGCGCCAGCGGCGGGGCCGGCTCGGCCGCCGGCGCGCCCGCGCCCCACCCCATCAGGCACAGCACCGCGGCCCATGGCAAAAGACGTTCCCCCAGGCGATGCGGCATATCAGAACTTGGTTTTGCGCAGCACCCACCAGGGGGCCATCGCGGAGTCCAGGTGGGTCTTCAGGAAGACCTCCTGCAGGATCGAGAACGTGCAGTGCACGCGGTTGACGAAGGCGAAGAGCGGAAACAGCGGCAGGAACCGCAGGTAGGCCGCGTCGTGCCGGGGCCGCTCGGACACGGCCACGAGGTACAGCAGGAAATAGAACAGCAGTGCCGCGAGGTACACCGCGTAGACGAACCCCAGAACCCCCAGCACCGCCCCCACCGGCAGCGTGAGCAGCATCACGCCGGTGTAGGCCACGATGAGGAAGGGCATGAGCACCTGCATCACCAGGCCGTTCACCACCACGAAGAGGAAATTGCGCCAGCCCAGCAGGCGCGGGCGCAGGTTCAGGCGGAACTTGCGGATGAAGATGTAGAACATGTCGCCGTCCCAGCGCAGGCGCTGGCGAAAGAACACGCGCCAGGTGTCCGGCGCGTCGGTGTGGCCCACGGCATGCGGGTCGAACACGATGCGCAGGCCCGGATGGCGGCCGAAGTACTGCTTGATGCGCATCGTCATGTCCAGGTCCTCGGCCGTGCCCGCGTCCCAGCCGCCCAGGTTGCGGATGAAGCTGGCGCGGAACACACCGAACGCCCCCGAGATGTTGTTGACGATGTTGAACTCCGACAGCCCCGTCTTGCCCGCGCCGATGGACAGCATGTATTCCAGCGCCTGCATGCGCGCGGCCAGCGAGCGGCGGGCGTTGCGCACCCGCAGGCTGCCGGCGACGCCCACCACGCCGGGGTCGTCGAAATGCCGCGTGGCATGGCGCACCATGTCGTTGTCGAACGAGGTGTCGCCATCGAGCGCCATCACGATCTCGCCGCTGGCGATCGATAGCCCGGCGTTCAGCGACGACACGCGGCCGCCGCGCTGCCACTTGGGCAGCACCACCAGCGCGCGCCGGCGGGCACCGGCCAGCAGTTCGCGCGCGCCGCGGGCCGCACGCAGCGTGGACTCGTTCTGCACCGCGCCGTCCACCACGGCGATGATCTCGATGAAGCCCGGGTAGATCTGCTGGGCGAGCGACTGGATGGTCTTGCGCACGTCGTCGCCCTCGGAGTAGCAGGTGATGACGCAGGACACGCGCGGATAGCGCTCGCGCTGCAGGTAGGGCCGGTGCTCGCGCAGGCCGTACTTCACCATGCCCGCGCACACGAGCAGGAAGAACGGCGCCTCCAGCAGCACCACGAACGGGAAGAACTTGAGCGCCAGCTCCACCCACGACTGGTGCGTCGCGCTGGAAAACAGCGTGACGAACGCGAACACCACCTGCTCCCACATGCGTTCAGGCCCCGTCGCGCAGCCGCGCCATCAGGTCCGCGGCCTGCTCGCCGGAGCGCAGGCCGCCCGGCACCTCCAGGTGCCGGATGCGCGTGCGCAGCGGCATCGCGGCCGCGCCGCCGCCCGCGCTCTGGAGCGACGCCTGCAGGCGCGCGGCCAGTCCCTCGGGCGAGGAGAACGGCAGGAAAAGCCACAGGCATTCCTCCTGCGTGCGCGTGGTGATGTCCGAGGTGCGCAGCAGCTCGTGCAGGCGCCGCGCGAACTCGTCGAGCATCAGGAACACGCGCGAGGCGCCTTCGCGTTCGATCACCTCGGCCGCGTTCTGGAACTCCACCAGCATCAGCGCGAAACGCATCTCGCCGTGGCGCGCATGCGTGGCCAGCGCCCAGTCGAGCATGCGGCGGAAATCGGCGGGCGGCACGTAGTGCGCGGAGTCGAGCGCGGCGAACGATTCCTGGATCTGCCCGGCACGCAGCGCGGCGCGGCCCTGCGGGCTCAGGCGCAGTGATGAGATCTCGCGCACATCCAGCGTGCTGGGCTCGGCCGTGGTGCGGCAATCCAGGCAGCGGGCCACCACCTGGGTCTCCACGAATACGTGGTGGCAGCTGCCGCAGGCGTACTGCGTGAGCGGCCGGTCGTAGTCCACGCCGATGTGCCGCAGCATGGCGTTGCACTTGGGGCACGAGAGCGCGCCATCGGCATGGAAGTCGGCCTCGGGCGCCACGTGGCCGCAGGCGAAGCAATGCAGCGAGGGCGACTTGCGGATGTGGATGCTGGTGCAGTGCGGGCACACGTCCAGGTAGTGGATGTGCGCGCTGCTGCAGGTGCGGCAGTGCCGCGTGCGGTCCACAAGTTCGGCGGGCTCCAGCAGCCGGCGCCGCGTGAGGCCGGCCAGGCACGCATCGGCATCGTCGCCGGGCCGGGCCAGCGCCTCGACCATCGGGTACCGGTACAGCGCCAGGCTGGCACGGTCGCATTGCGGCTGCAACTGGGCACCGTCGCGCAGGCACAGGAAATACAGCACCCGCTCGTCGAAATGCAGGGCCGCGGGATCGAGCGGCAGGCTGCGCCGCACGGCCAGGCACAGCTCGCTGGCGGCCAGGGCGGCGGCATACGGCGCGGCACCATCGGCAAGCCAGGGCGGGGCCGCATCGCCGGGCGCCACGAACAGCGGGCGGTCCCACCAGACGCTGGCGCGCAATTGCGCCGCCAACGCGGCGGGGACATCGCCCTCCCAGCCGTCCAGGTAGAACCCCAGGGGCTCCACGCCGGAGTCCGCGAAGGCCTCCCACGCACTCCAGGCCCTGGCCCTCGACTCGCCGGCCGCCAACTGCCCGGAAGGCCGCAGCACCACCATCGTTTCCAACGCCACGGCCGGCGTGATTTCAACATTCAAAACAACTATCCATTCGCGTTACGCCATAGAGCATGGCCGGCCGCATTCTAAGAGTGGGCCTTCCCGCACCCGGTAGGACAAGGCCGTCCCCAAGCCAGTGCTGTGCAACCCTTTGCAAGCACCGGCTGGCTGCGAATCCGCCACTCACGCCTACCGAATCGGCGCGGCCCAATCCTCAACAATTCTCAAAAAGGACGGCGATCCAACACCCCGTGTTTGGTGATTGAAATTTGTCACGCAACTGTCAAAAATTACAAAAGGAAACAAAAGAAACCAATCCACACCACTCCTGCAACCGAGGTGAAACCATGAAGCTTTCGAACATCAAAATCGCCCACCGCCTGGCGCTGGGATTTTCCCTGCTCATCCTGCTGATGCTCGGCCTGACGGTCATCGGCGTGAACCGGGTGTCCAACATCAACGCCAGCCTGGCCACCATCGGAGACTTCAACAGCGCCAAGCAGCGCTATGCCATCAATTTCCGCGGCAGCGTGCACGACCGCGCCATCGCGCTGCGGGACGTGACCCTGGCCACGCGCCCCGACCAGCTCCAGGCCGAGATCGACCTGATCCAGAAGCTCGCAGGCCACTATGCGCAGTCGGCAGCGCCGCTGGACCAGATGTTCGCCTCCACCCCGATCGAGCCCCGCGAGCGGGAGGCCCTGGACCGCATCAAGGAGGTCGAATCACGCGCCCTGCCGCTGACCCGCCAAGTCATCGAGCTGAGCGGCGCCCACCAGCCTGAGAAGGCCATTCAGGTTCTGCAGGAGCAGGCCCGACCCGCCTATGTGGAGTGGCTGGCCAGCATCAACCGGCTGATCGACATCGAGGAGGAAAAGAACAAGGCCGAATCGGCCAATGCGCGGTCCGTCGCCCAGGGCTTTTCCATCCTGATGCTGGTGCTCAGCGGCACGGCGATCGTGGTGGCGGCAGCGACGGCCTGGCTCATCTCCCGCAGCATCGTGCGCCCCATCCAGCGGGCGGTGCAGGCCGCCAGGACCATGGCCACCGGCGACCTGACGCAGGCCGTCGAGGCCCGGCAGACCGACGAGGCCGGCCAGCTGCTGCAGTCGCTGGAAGCGCTTCGCGACAGTTTCCAGAACGTGCTGTACGACGTGCGACGCACGTCCGAGGCGGTGGCGGCATCCAGCACCGAGATCTCGCAGGGCACCCATGACGTGTCCAGCCGCACCGAGCACCATGCCAGCGCACTGCAGCAGACCGCGGCGTCCATGGAGCAATTGGGCTCCACGGTGCGCC
Source organism: Acidovorax sp. GBBC 1281 (assembly GCF_028473645.1). Lineage (NCBI taxonomy): Bacteria > Pseudomonadati > Pseudomonadota > Betaproteobacteria > Burkholderiales > Comamonadaceae > Acidovorax > Acidovorax sp. GBBC 1281. The sequence continues at coordinate 544,798 of NZ_CP097269.1, read as the reverse complement.
AGAACGCCGACAACTCCCGCCAGGCCAGCCAGTTCGCCACCCAGTCCAGCGCCGTGGCCATCCAGGGCGGCGAGGTCGTGACCGAGGTGGTCGAGACCATGAAGGGCATCCACGAAAGCTCCCGCAAGATCGCCGACATCATCGGCGTCATCGACAGCATCGCGTTCCAGACCAACATCCTCGCCCTCAATGCCGCGGTGGAGGCGGCGCGCGCGGGCGAGCAGGGCCGGGGCTTCGCCGTGGTCGCCAGCGAGGTGCGCAGCCTGGCCGGCCGCTCGGCCGAAGCCGCGCGAGAGATCAAGCACCTGATCTCCACCAGCGTGCAGCGGGTCGAGCAGGGCAGCGTGCTGGTGAACAAGGCCGGGGCCACCATGACGGAGGTCGTGTCGTCCATCCGCCGCGTGACGGACCTCATGCAGGAAATCAGCGCGGCCAGCAACGAGCAGGCGATGGGCGTCGCCCAGGTCGGCCAGGCGGTGTCGCAGATGGACCAGGTCACCCAGCAAAACGGCAGCGTGGTCGTGCAGATGGCGGCGTCCGCCAGCGGCATGAAGGACCGCACCAGCGCCCTGCTGCAGGCCGTGGGGGTGTTCCGGCTGAATCAGGAAAACGCCGAGGCCGGTTCGTCGCCGCAACTGGGCTGGGCCCGCCGGGCCTGAGCGTGGCGCGACCCCGGCCTCAGGCGGGGGCCGCCCTGGTGCCGAAGACACCCGTGCCGACCCGCACCAGGGTGCTCCCCGCGTGGATCGCGGCCTCCAGGTCGGCGGTCATGCCCAGCGACAGCGTGTCGAACGCCGCGAAGCCCTCCCCCCGGATCTGGTCGAACAGCGCCTTCGCCGCCGCATGGACCGCCAGCTGCGCGGCGAAATCGGGGGCCACGTCCGGAATGCTCATCAGGCCCCGCAGCCGCAACCGTGGCAGCCGCGCAACAGCCTGTGCCAGGGCCCGGGCCTCGTTCGGCGGCACGCCCGCCTTGGTCGCGCCGCCGTCCACATTCACCTGGATGCACACGTCCAGCGGCGCCAAGCCGGCGGGCCGCTGCTCCGACAAGCGCTGCGCGATCTTTTCGCGGTCCACGGTGTGGACCCAGTCGAAATGCTCGGCCACCTGCCGGGTCTTGTTGCTCTGCACGGGACCGATGCAATGCCACTGCAGCGGCGGCGCCCAGGGCGTGGCGCCGCCTCGCAGCGCGGCGATCTTCGCCACGCCTTCCTGGATGTAGTTCTCGCCGAACGCGCGCTGCCCGGCCTCGGCGGCACGGCGCACGGCGTCGTCGCCGAAGGTCTTGGAAACGGCCAGCAAGCGCACGCTGGCGGGGTCGCGCCCGGCTGCGGCGCAGGCCTGCGCGATGCGCCCAAGAACCTGTTGGAGGTTGTTACCAATCGTCGTCATAATGATTCCTCTGAGCGTACCAAACGACCGAGGGACCCCGTGGACATCACCCAACTGCTGGCATTCAGCGTGAAGAACAAGGCTTCTGACCTGCACTTGTCGGCGGGCCTTCCACCCATGATCCGGGTCCACGGCGACGTGCGGCGCATCAACGTCGATGCGCTCGACCACAAGACCGTCCACGCCATGGTCTACGACATCATGAGCGATGCGCAGCGCAAGGCGTACGAAGAATTCCTGGAAGTGGACTTTTCCTTCGAGATCGAGGGCCTGGCGCGCTTTCGCGTCAACGCCTTCAACCAGAACCGCGGCGCGGCCGCCGTGTTCCGGACCATTCCGAGCAAGATCCTGACGCTGGAGCAGCTCAACGCCCCCAAGATCTTCGGCGAACTGGCCTTGAAGCCCCGCGGCCTGGTGCTGGTGACCGGTCCCACGGGCTCGGGCAAGTCCACCACGCTGGCGGCCATGGTCAACTTCCTGAACGAAAGCGAATACGGCCACATCCTCACGGTGGAGGACCCGATCGAGTTCGTGCACGAATCCAAGAAGTGCCTGATCAACCAGCGCGAGGTCGGGCCGATGACGCTGTCGTTCGCGGCCGCCCTCAAGTCGGCCCTGCGCGAAGACCCGGACGCCATCCTGGTGGGCGAAATGCGCGACCTGGAAACCATCCGCCTGGCCATGACGGCTGCGGAAACGGGCCACTTGGTGTTCGGCACGCTGCACACCTCCAGCGCCGCCAAGACCATCGACCGGATCATCGACGTGTTCCCCGCCGAGGAAAAGGAAATGGTGCGGGCCATGCTGTCCGAGTCGCTGCAGGCCGTCATTTCGCAGACGCTGTGCAAGACCAAGGACGGCCAGGGCCGTGTCGCGGCGCACGAGATCATGCTGGGCACCAGCGCCATCCGCAACCTGATCCGCGAGGCCAAGGTGGCACAGATGTACTCCACCATCCAGACCAGCAGCAGCGCCGGCATGCAGACCCTCGACCAGAACCTGACCGACCTGGTCCGGCGCAACGTCATCAGCCCGGCCGAGGCGCGGGGCAAGGCGAAGATCCCCGACAACTTCCCGGGTTGATGCACACCGCATCCCCTCCCGTCCACCCACCCCAGAGATTCGCGGCCTTTTTCAGGCGGCACACCGGAGCATCCCCTATGAAAGGCATCCTCGGCCTGTTGAAGGCCAAGACCCGCGGCGGCAAAGCGGCGGAAGAAGGCGGCGACTCCGTCTTCTTCACCACCGCCTTCGCCGGACAAGGCGTGGACGACGCCATGCTGGTGCCCTGGGAAGCCCGTGCCGTCGAGGTGGGCGCCAGGCGCATGGCCGCCAGCCGCGGCGGCAAGCTGCTGCAGGCGCTGTGGTCCAAGGACAAATACATGGCGCACCTGGACCGGGACGCCGTCGAGCGCATGGAGCGCTTCTTCGAGTTCGCGGCCGTCGCGCCCAACCGCGATGTGATCCGCCAGGACGAGTACGGCAACTTCATGGTGGTGCTGCTCACCGGCACGATCGCCGTCGATCGGGTGCAACCCTGGGGCGAGCACCTGCGCTTGGCGGAAACCCGTCCCGGCGATATCCTGGGCGAAATGTCGCTGCTGGACAGCGGTATCCGCTTTTCGGCCTGCACCACGCTGACCGACTGCGAGATCGCGGTGCTCAGCGCGGAGGCCATGGACGACATGATGACCAAGGACCCCCAGTTGGCCGCCAGCCTGGTGGCCCTGCTGGCACGCAAGCTCTCGCTGCGCCTTCGCGTCGTGAGCGCCCGCCTGTCCGACAGCCAGAAATGACGCACCGCGCTGCAACCACCCCAGGGAGAGCTGATGGAACGCGATCAGGCCAGTAAATTCATCAACGATCTGCTCAAGCTCATGGTGAGCCGCGGCGGCAGCGACCTGTTCATCACGGCCGAGTTTCCGCCCGCGATCAAGGTGGACGGCAAGGTCACCAAGGTGTCGCCCCAGCCGCTCACGCCCGCCCACACCCTGACGCTGGCGCGCGCCATCATGAGCGACAAGCAGGTGGCGGACTTCGAGCGCACGAAGGAGTGCAACTTCGCCATCTCGCCTGCCGGCATCGGGCGCTTCCGCGTGAATGCGTTCATCCAGCAAAGCCGCGTCGGCATGGTGCTGCGGACCATTCCGCTCACGCTGCCGACCATCGACGGACTGGGCGTGCCGCAGGTGCTCAAGGAAGTCACGATGACCAAGCGGGGCCTGTGCATCCTGGTGGGTGCCACGGGCTCGGGCAAATCGACCACGCTGGCGGCAATGGTTGACTGGCGCAACGAGAACTCGTTCGGCCACATCATCACCGTGGAGGATCCGATCGAGTTCGTGCATCCGCACAAGAACTGCGTGGTCACCCAGCGCGAGGTCGGGCTCGATACAGACAGCTGGGAAGCCGCCCTGAAGAACACGCTACGGCAGGCGCCGGACGTCATCCTGATGGGCGAAATCCGCGACCGCGAAACCATGGAGCATGCGGTCGCCTTCGCCGAAACCGGCCACCTGTGCCTGGCCACGCTGCACGCCAACAGCGCCAACCAGGCGCTGGACCGCATCATCAATTTCTTTCCGGAAGAGCGGCGCGCGCAACTCCTCATGGACCTGTCGCTCAACCTGCGCGGCATGATCTCCCAGCGCCTCATCCCCAAGCAGGATGGCAAGGGCCGGGCCGCCGCGGTCGAGGTGATGCTGAACACCCCTCTGATCGCCGACCTGATCTTCAAGGGCGAAGTCGCCGAGATCAAGGAGATCATGAAGAAGAGCCGGAACCTCGGCATGCAGACCTTCGACCAATCGCTGTTCGACCTGTTCGAGGCCAACGTCATCACCTACGAAGACGCGCTGCGCAATGCCGATTCGCTGAACGACCTGCGCCTGCAGATCAAGCTGGGCAGCCAGCGCGCCAAGACCACCGACCTGGCCTCGGGCACCGAGCACTTCGCCATCGTCTGACGCCAGTCGCCCCACCACCCGCCCTTGCCCGGCGGGTTTTCTTTTTTCTGAAATGGAGCCCTCTCCCATGCCCAGCACGAATCCCCGCAGCTACGATGCCACGCCTTCACGCAAGGTCGCCTTTCTCGGCCTGGGCGTCATGGGCTACCCCATGGCAGGGCACCTCGCCCACGCCGGCCACTCCGTCACCGTGTACAACCGCACCGCCGCGAAATCGGCCGCCTGGTGCGAGGAGTTCGCGGGCAGCGCCGCGCCCCGGCACGCCCCCACGCCGCGCGAAGCGGCCCAGGGGGCGGACATCGTCTTTTGCTGCGTCGGCAACGACGATGATCTGCGTTCCGTCACGCTGGGTGCCGACGGCGCATTCGCCGGCATGCAGCCCGGCGCGGTCTTCGTCGATCACACCACGGCATCGGCCGAGGTCGCTCGCGAGCTGTACGGCGCGGCGCGCACGCTGGGATTGCAGTTCATCGATGCCCCCGTGTCCGGCGGCCAGGCCGGGGCCCAGAACGGACAGCTGACCGTGATGTGCGGCGGCGACGCCGGCACCTTCGACAGCGTGAAGCCCACGGCGCTGGCCTTTTCTCGGGCCTTCACCCGTGTGGGCGACAGCGGTTCGGGCCAGCTGGCCAAGATGGTCAACCAGATCTGCATCGCCGGCATCGTGCAGGGCCTGTCGGAGGCCATCGCCTTCGGCCAGCATGCCGGGCTCGACATGCCACTGGTGCTGGACGTCATCGGCAAAGGGGCCGCGCAGAGCTGGCAGATGGACAACCGCGGCAAGACCATGGTGGAGGGCCGCTTCGACTTCGGCTTCGCCGTGGACTGGATGCGCAAGGACCTCGGCCTGGTCCTCGACGAATCCCGCCGCAACGGCGCACGTGTGCCGGTCACGGCGCTGGTGGACCAGTTCTATGCCGATGTGCAGCAGCACGGCGGCGCCCGTTGGGACACCTCCAGCCTGATCACGCGGCTGGGCCGCCAGAAAACGAACGGGTAAGAGAACCGATCGTTCAGCCTGGCCGCGCGGAGCCACTCGCGGCCGTGGCCAGTGGCCTGGTGCCGGAACCGCTTTGGCCGATTCGCTGGCAGCCGCCGACGCTCAGCGGACCGGCACGTTGGGCGAAGCGTCCGTGGTGACTGGCGCGGGACGCTGCTGCGCGAAGCCACGCTCCAGTTCCTGCTGCGTGATGATCTCAAACACGCGCACGACCTTGCGCACGCCGTTCACGCCCCTGGCGATGTCGGAGGCACGGTCCGCCTCGCGCTGCGTCACGCGTCCCATGAGGTACACCGTCTCGCGCTCGGTGACCACCTTGTAGGCGCTCGCGAACAGGTCCTTGGCATCGACGAAGCTCGCGCGCACCTTGCCGGTGATCAGCGTGTCGTTGGAACGCTGCGTGAGGGAACTGGAGGGCATCACGGCCAGGTCGTTGACGACCGAGCGCACGTTCTCCACGGCCAACGCGGTCTGCTCGAGTTTTTCCTTGTCCTGCGCGGTCGGCACTTCGCCCGTCAGCAGCACTTGCCGGTTGTAGCTGGTCACATTGACATGGACGCGGTCGCCGAAGGTGTCGCGAATGCGGTTGGAGGCACGCAGTTCGATGCCTTCGTCCTCCACCTGCGTGCCCGTCGTGCGCCGGTCCGACGCCATCATGCTGCCCATGACGGCAGCGCCGCCTACCACCAGCGGAGCACATGCCGAGAGGGCCGCCCCCAAGGCGCCCACGGCCAGCAGGGTGCAAGTCAATCGGGTCAATCGGGTCAATCGGGTCATCGGGAAGCTCATAGCGGTATCTCCTGTTCACCAAGTAATTGGGCGTCCACGCCGTCGCACAGGCAGTGCAGGACGAGCGAATGCACCTCCCGCACGCGTGCGGCGCGGTCGTGGGGCACGGCGATCAAGACGTCGGTCTCGCGCAGCATGCCGGCCAGCCGGCCGCCGCTGCGGCCCGAGAGGGCGACGACGGTCATGTCTCTTTCATGGGCGGCGTCGCATGCGGCCAGCAGCGGCAGGTCATTGCCGGACTCCGACAGTGCCAGCAGGACATCGCCCGCGTGCCCGAGCGCGCGCACTTGGCGCGCCAGCGCGTCGATGTCCGGGCCCTCCAGGCCTGCGGGGGTCCAGATCGCGTCGGGCGCCAGTGCCATGGCGGCCAGTTCCGGCCGCTCCCGCTCGAACCCGGCCACGCACAGTGACGCAAACTGCTGCGCCTGCGCCGCGGCCGGGCCGCTGCCGCAGGCAAGCACCTTGCCGCCGCTGGTGACGCAGGCGAGGATGGCCTGCACAGCGGAAGCGATGGGATGGCTCAGGGTCTGCGCGGACTGGTATTTGAGGTCGGCGCTGTCGATGAAATGCTGTTGGATGCGTTGCTCTAGCATGAGACAAAGATGATACCCGGGGGGTCGGCGCCGTTTGGGTCAACCATGGACGGCAGGCGTAAAACACTGCATCCTGTTTGACTCCAACCAAGGGCTCGAAGCGTTACTGCGCCTCGAAGGCGCCACGCAGCCACTGCACGGAACCGCCTTCCACCAGGACCGCATCGAAACGGCATGGCGGCGGTGCAGGCAGGCGCATCAGGTAGCAGCGGGCGGCGAACACGATCCGCTGCTGTTTGGTCCGGCCGATGCTGGCACCCGCGCCGCCAAACGCGCTGCTGGCGCGGCTTCGCACTTCCACGAACACCATCGTGCCATCGCGATCCCGCACGATCAGATCGATCTCGCCACCGCCACGCCCGGGCGTTCGATAATTGCGCTCGACCAGCCGCAGTCCAGCGGCTTGCAGGTGGGCCAACGCGAGGTCTTCGGCAGCATTGCCGACCACGCGCGTGGTGGCCACCGGTTTTTTCCCAAGGAATCCCATTGAGCGCCTCTTTCGCTTCAGCCCTGAACGCCGCACGCGACGCGGCGGCTGCGCAGCATTATCCGCAAGGGGCTCTGTACGTGGTGGCCACGCCCATCGGCAATCTGGCCGACATCACACTGCGGGCACTACACGTGCTGCAACTGGCCGACACCATCGCCTGCGAAGACACCCGCCACACCCAGGCGCTGCTGCGCGCCTACGGCATAGAAAAACCCGGCAGCCAATTGCTGGCGGTGCACCAGCACAACGAGGCAGAGGCATCGCATGCGGTGGTGGAGCGTTTGCGCGCGGGGCAGCGGGTGGCCTACGCCAGTGACGCGGGCACCCCGGGTGTTAGCGATCCGGGGGCGCGGATCGTCGCTGCCGTGCATGCAGCAGGGTTGCGCGCCGTGCCACTGCCAGGGGCGAGCAGCGTGACCTCGGCACTCAGCGCAGCAGGCGCCGTGGCCCAGGGGGCCGAAGGTTTTCTTTTTGCCGGATTTCTTCCGACCAAGAGCGGTGAGCGGGCAACGGCAGTGCAGCAGCTCGCCACGGAAACCCGCTGTGTGGTGCTGCTGGAGGCCCCGCACCGCATCGCCGAACTGACACAGGCCCTTGTCATCCTGGGAGAACGGCGGGTCACGCTCGCCAGGGAGCTGACCAAACAGTTCGAAGAAATTGCCACCCAGCCCGCCCATGCCCTGCCCGCCTGGCTGGCCGGCGGACCACAACGCTCGCGGGGCGAGTTCGTGGTGCTGTTGCATCCGGTGCAGGCAGCGCAGGACGATGGCGACAGCCTGCGCGTGCTGAAGTTGTTGATGCAGGAACTCCCGCTCAAAACCGCCGTCCGCCTGGCGGCCGAGATCACAGGGGCATCGCGCAATGCCCTGTACCAATCGGCTTTGGCGCTCAAGCAGGAAGGTGGAGCACAGGCCTAGTGTCCTGTCCCGTTAATTCGCCCGCATAGTCTGGCGAGTTTTTCGAGGATGGAGTCTGCTGTAGCTGTCCAAGTAAACGGCTGGCAGGACTGGTTGTAATTCGCGATGAATGTGTCGATCTTGTTGATCAGATCCTTCACGCTGGTGAACGAGCCACGGCGGATTGCCCGCGTGGTGATGATCGAGAAGAAGCGCTCGACCTGATTGAGCCAGCTTGAATAGGTCGGAACGAAGTGCATGTGCCAGCGAGGCCGCTCGGCCAACCAAGCGCGCACCTTTGGATGCTTGTGGCTGGCGTAGTTATCAGCTATGCAGTGCACATCCAGTTCGTCGGGCACTGCCTTGTCGATGGCGCGCAGGAAGGCAAGGAACTCTTGATGACGATGCCGGGGCCGGCACTGCGCGATCACTTGGCCATTCATCACGTTCAGGGCCGCGAACAAGGTGGTGGTGCCGTGGCGCACGTAGTCGTGCGTGACACCTTCGACATAGCCAAACCCCATTGGCAGCATCGGCTGCGTACGCTCCAAAGCTTGGCATTGGCTCTTCTCGTCCACGCACAGCACCAGCGCGTTGTCAGGTGGGTTCAGGTACAGCCCCACAACGTCGCGCAGCTTCTCGATGAACAGCGGATCGGTCGACAGCTTGAAGCTGTCGGCCCGGTGCGGCTTGAGGTTGAAGGTCTGCAGATAGCGCGCCACCGTGCTCTTGCTGATGCCCGTATCGGCGGCCAGCGTGCGGGTGCTCCAGTGGGTACCCCCATCAGCAGGCTTGGTGTGCAACGTCTTGGTAATCAACTCAGCAACACGCTCGTCATCTACCGTGCGGGGGCGACCCGGGCGCAACTCGTCGTAAAGCCCTGCAATGCGATGGCGCGCATAGCGCCCGCGCCACTTGGTGACAGTGCTACGACTGATCCCCAGAGCCTGCGCAACCGCGGTGCTGGCTTTATCTGTGCCTTCGCAAGTCAGCACGATGCGCGCCCTGAGCGACAACGCCGCTGGCAGCGAACGTGATCGCGCCATGGACGTCAGTTCCGCGCGCTCCACTTCACTAAGCGCAATTTCTGTTCGGGTCGTTGCATTGGGCATGGCGGCACCTCAAGGATGGCCCGAAACCATGCAGCTATCGTGCCTGCGAATTAACGGGACAGGACACTAGCGGACTTGGCACATGCCAAGCGATGCAATGCAGCCACTGGCGATGGTGAACGCATCCCCCTGCAGGTACGGCCGTTAGCCGACCGTGTACGCCAGTCCGGACGCCACGCCGCCGAACAGGTCGCCTTCCATCTGAGTCACGTGTGGGAAGGCCTTCTTCAACGCGGTACGCAGTGGACGTAATGCAGAAGAGCCGCCCGTGAGATAAATGGCATCGATGCCATTGGCGTCCAGTCCGGCCTTGCGCAGGCATTCCTGGGCGCAATCCACGATCTGCTGCAAAGGCCCGTCCAGTTGCGCCTCCAGAACATCGGGTGAAATGAAGGATTGCAGATCGGATTCGAGCCAGTCCAGCACGATTAGTTCTTCCGCGCTGTTTTGCGACACCGCGATCTTGGCCTGCTCCACCGCATTGGCCAAACGGTGCCCCCATCGCTCGTTGAGCACCTCCATCAATCGGTCGTGCAGGCGAAGGTCTGCATAGTCGGTCCGAAGGGCTTGCGCTTCCCTCAGGGCTTTGGCGCTGTACAGCCACTGGATCAGGTGCCACGTCGATAGATCGAAGAACACGCGGCTGGGGACCTCCCGACCACTGGGTCCGATGTGGCGCAAACCGAGCAGCGGCATGACCTGAGCCCGGCTTAACCGCTGGTCGAAATCGGTCCCACCCAAGTGCACCCCGGAAGTGGCCAGCACGTCGGAACTGCGATCGGCCAGCAGAGCACGTTCGGGGCCGAGGCGCACGACGGTGAAATCCGAGGTCCCCCCGCCAATGTCCACTACCAGCACCAACGATTCCTGTGTGATCCGCTGTTCATGGTCCAGCGCCGCCGCGATGGGCTCCAGTTGGAAGGAGACATTGGTGAACCCGGCATCCAAGGCCGCCTGCCGCAAGGCGTCTTCCGCTTGCGCATCGCGCGCTTCATCGCCATCCACGAAGTGGACAGGCCTCCCCATGACAACGCGGTCCGGCATCGCGCCCAGCGCTTGCCGGGCCTGCCCCGCCAACGTGCGCAGAAACAGCGCGATGATGTCCTGATAACTCACCATGTTCTGGTGCACCGCCGTCTTGTCCTGCAGCAGCGCGCTGCCCAGAAGGCTTTTCAGCGACCGCATGAGCCGCCCTTCGGTGCCTGCGAGGTAATGCGCCACAGCATCGCGCCCGATGTGTGTTCGATGGTCTTCCATGTTGAAGAACAGGGCGGTCGGCAATGTGGTTGCGGACCCTTCCAACGGCAGCAATGTGGCCACGCCCCGACCCCGTCTCAGCGCCATGGCGGAATTGGAGGTGCCGAAATCAATGCCAAGCGTGGTTTCTTCTGAGGATGTCATCGTGAACAAGGAGAGATGGGCATCGACCCCTGGATGGATAAGACGGCATCAGAGCATCGAGAAGCTGTTGGCAAACACACCTTCTTAGTGTTGCAGCGCGCCATTACGAAGCCTCTGGATCCACGAAAGATGCAGCGCTTCACCCGCTTGACTGGAGGCTAGCTAAAGCTCGTTATCAGTATTTATCCAGTGAGTTAAACGACAAAAAACAAAAAAGCCCACTGATTAGTGGGCTTTTTTGAGAGCGTTTCCGCTTTATTGGTTGCGCGAGGAGGATTTGAACCTCCGACCTTTGGGTTATGAGCCCAACGAGCTACCAGACTGCTCCATCGCGCGGCAAGAAATAAATTATAACCTACTTTTATGCTTCTGCGGAAGAATTTGCGGTTTCTGCAGATTCTTCTGCACGATCAACCAGTTCGACATACGCCATAGGTGCATTGTCACCCACGCGGAAACCCATCTTCAGGATGCGCGTGTAGCCGCCTGGACGTGCCTTGAACCGGGGGCCGAGCACGTTGAACAGCTTGGTCACGCTGTCACGATCACGCAGGCGATCGAATGCCAAGCGGCGATTGGCCAAGGTGTCTTCCTTTGCCAAAGTGATCATGGGTTCCACCACACGGCGCAGTTCCTTGGCCTTGGGCAGCGTGGTCTTGATGGCCTCGTGCTCGATGAGCGAGTTCATCATGTTCTGCAGCATCGCGAGTCGGTGCGAGCTGGTGCGATTGAGTTTACGAAGGCCGTGTCCGTGGCGCATGGTGCTTTCCTTATGAGTAATTAAATCGGGCAGCCGTATCAGGTACTGCCCAAGGCACTGGCTCCCATCGAGGGAGCCCAAAATTATAACTTAACGCTTGTCGAGGCCTGCAGGTGGCCAGTTCTCCAGCTTCATTCCCAAAGTCAAACCACGGGAAGCCAAGACTTCCTTGATTTCATTGAGCGACTTACGGCCCAGATTAGGCGTCTTCAGCAACTCGTTCTCGGTGCGCTGGATCAGGTCACCGATGTAGTAGATGTTCTCGGCCTTCAAACAGTTGGCGGAGCGCACTGTCAATTCCAGCTCGTCCACAGGGCGCAGCAAGATCGGATCGAACGTTGCACTGCCGCGAGGACCTGCTGGCGCATCGAATGCGGCCAATTCGCCGCCCTCGAGCTGCGCAAACACAGCCAGTTGTTCCACCAAAATCTTGGCGGATGCACGTACGGCATCTTCCGCCGTGATGGCGCCATTGGTTTCGATTTCGACAACCAGCTTGTCCAGATCGGTGCGCTGCTCAACGCGGGCGCTTTCAACGGTGTAGCTCACGCGCTTGACCGGGGAAAAAGATGCATCCAGCACAATGCGGCCGATCGACTTCGTCGATTCGTCGGCATAACGACGCAGATTGCCTGGCACATAGCCACGGCCTTTTTCTATCTTGATCTGCATGTCCAGCTTGCCGCCCTGCGACAGATGGGCAATGACGTGATCCGGGTTGACGATTTCAACGTCATGAGGCGTCTGGATATCCCGCGCAGTGACCACACCCTCACCGTCCTTGCGAAGGCTCAGCGTGACTTCATCGCGGTTGTGGAGCTTGAACACCACGCCCTTGAGATTCAACAAGATGTTGACAACATCTTCCTGCACACCATCGATGGATGAATACTCGTGCAAGACACCTGCGATCGTAACTTCCGTTGCTGCGTAACCCACCATGGACGAGAGCAGAACACGGCGAATGGCATTGCCCAGAGTGTGGCCATAGCCGCGCTCAAAGGGCTCCAACGCGACCTTGGCACGATTGTGGCCAAGCTGCTCGACATTGATCGCCTTGGGTTTCAGCAAATTGGTTTGCATTCAGACTTCCTCTCAATACCCCCAGCTCGTTACACCGGTAAGGCTGGTGAAGCGCCTACACCGCGATGCCTCGCGGTATAGGAACAATTTTCTCGAATGTGCGCTAAATGCTTAGCGCGAATAGAGTTCAACGATCAGGGATTCGTTGATGTCAGCGCCGAATTCGTCACGATCCGGGACCTTCTTGAAGATACCTTCGGCCTTGTCGGCATTCACTTCCACCCAAGCCGGCATACCCACTTGCTGAGCCAGCTGCAAGGCTTCGACCACGCGACCTTGCTTTTTGGACTTTTCGCGCACAGCCACCACATCGCCCGTCTTGACGAGGTACGAGGCGATGTTGACGGACTGACCGTTCACCGTGATGGCCTTGTGCGAAACCAGCTGGCGTGCTTCTGCGCGCGTGGAACCGAAGCCCATGCGATACACCACGTTGTCCAGGCGGGATTCCAGCAGGAACAGCAGGTTGGCACCGGTGTTGCCCTTGCGGCGATCAGCGGCTTCGAAATAGCGGCGGAATTGCTTTTCCAGCACGCCATACATGCGCTTGACCTTCTGCTTTTCGCGCAGTTGCAGACCATAGTCGGACGTGCGAGCACCGGAGGTGCGGCCGTGCTGACCTGGCTTGGAGTCGAACTTGGCCTTGTCAGCGATAGAGCGGCGAGCGCTCTTCAGGAACAGGTCAGTGCCTTCACGGCGGGAGAGTTTGGCCTTGGGGCCGAGGTAACGTGCCACTTGAGCTTCCTTGGATTGTCATCTTCCGCAACATCATTGCGGGAGCCACCTGCTGCTAAAGCAATCAGGTGGCGGTGGGCTTATAAAAATTAGATGCGACGGCGCTTTTGCGGACGGCAACCGTTATGGGGAACCGGCGTCACGTCAGAGATCGACGTGATACGGATACCCAGGGCGCCCAGCGCGCGCACCGACGATTCACGACCAGGACCTGGGCCCTTGATCTCGACATCAAGATTCTTGATGCCTTGCTCAATGGCAGCACGACCCGCGACTTCGGATGCAACCTGTGCAGCGAACGGCGTGGACTTGCGCGAACCCTTGAAACCTTGACCACCCGACGACGCCCAGGACAAGGCATTGCCTTGGCGATCGGTGATCGTGATGATGGTGTTGTTGAACGAAGCATGCACGTGCGCGATACCGTCCGAAACGTTCTTGCGAACCTTCTTGCGAACGCGCTGTGCAGCGTTATTGGCGGGAGACTTTGCCATGTTGATCTTTCAATCTTTTTACTTCTTCAGCGCCGCAGCACCCTTGCGCGGCCCCTTGCGGGTACGAGCATTCGTGCGCGTACGCTGACCACGCATGGGCAGACCGCGACGATGGCGGAAGCCGCGGTAGCAGCCAATGTCCATCAAGCGCTTGATGTTCATCGTGGTTTCGCGACGCAGATCACCTTCGATGGTGAACTGCGCGATCTGATCGCGAATCTTTTCGAGATCGCCGTCCGTCAGATCCTTGATCTTCTTGGAATAAGCGATGTCACAGGCTTCGCAGATCTTGCGAGCGCGGGTGCGACCGATGCCAAAAATGGCGGTCAAGCCGATTTCAGCATGCTGATGCGGCGGAATATTAATGCCAGCGATACGTGCCATATGCGTCCTCTAATACTTTCAATCAACCTTGGCGCTGCTTATGGCGCATGTCCGTGCAGATCACGCGCACCACACCTTTGCGGCGGATGATCTTGCAGTTGCGGCAGATTTTCTTGACCGAAGCCGAAACTCTCATTTCATTCTCCTAAAACTCGTCTTTTCGTCCCGGCCCACTGCGCGGAACACAATTTGCGCCCGCGATGACTCGGAGGCATCAATAAACCGTATCCACCAAGGCCAACCCGCCACTATAGCGCATTTGCCAAGATTCCACTTGTGACTGACTCAGGTGCCAGGCGTTGCTTTGAAGTTGGCCTTCTTGAGCAACGACTCGTACTGCTGCGACATCATGTAGTTCTGCACCTGGGCCATGAAGTCCATGGTGACCACCACAATGATCAGTAAAGAGGTGCCACCAAAATAGAACGGCACGTTGTACTTCAAGATCATGAACTCGGGGAGCAAGCACACAAAGGTGATGTACACCGCCCCAGCCAGCGTCAAGCGAACCAGGATCTTGTCGATGTAGCGAGCCGTCTGTTCTCCAGGGCGAATCCCAGGAATGAAGGCGCCACTCTTCTTCAAGTTGTCTGCAGTCTCTCGGCTGTTGAACACCAATGCGGTGTAGAAGAAGCAGAAGAACACAATGGCCGCTGCGTAGAACATCACATAGATCGGCTGACCTGGGGTCAGTGCTCCAGAAATGTCACGCAACCAACGCATCGACTCACCCGCGCTGAACCAGTTCACCACTGTAGCCGGCAACAAAATGATCGACGAAGCAAAGATCGGCGGAATCACCCCAGCCATGTTGAGCTTCAAAGGCAGATGCGACGATTGCCCGCCATACACCTTGTTGCCCACCTGGCGCCTCGCATAATTCACGAGAATCTTTCGCTGACCTCTTTCGACAAACACGACGAAATAGGTCACCGCCGCCACGATCAGCACGATGAAAATCGCAGCCAGGATGCTCATCGCACCTGTACGCACCAGCTCCAGCAATCCACCGATAGAACTCGGCAGCCCTGCAGCGATACCTGCGAAGATCAGGATCGAAATCCCGTTGCCCAAGCCACGCTCTGTGATCTGCTCACCCAACCACATCAGGAACATCGTGCCAGCCGTCAAGCTCACCACGGCAGTCATGCGAAACCCGAACCCGGGACTCAGCACCAACCCTGCGGAACTCTCCAGAGCCACAGCGATGCCCAGCGACTGGAATATGGCCAAACCCAGCGTTCCATAACGCGTGTATTGCGTGATCTTGCGCCGCCCTGCTTCGCCTTCCTTCTTCAGCTGCTCGAACGTCGGAACGACGTAGGTCATCAGCTGCATGATGATCGACGCCGAGATATACGGCATGATCCCCAGAGCGAAAACCGTGAAGCGCGACAGCGCTCCACCCGAGAACATGTTGAACAGGTTCAGAATGCCACCCTGCTGGCCACTGAACAGCTGTTGCAGCTGCGCCGGATCAATGCCCGGCACGGGAATGTGCGCTCCGATGCGGTACACGACCAACGCCAGCAGCAGAAAAACCAGCCGGCGACGCAAATCGCCGAACTTACCGGTTTTCGCAATTTGAGCTGCGTTAGTAGCCACGGATGCGTTCCTTCAGAACGTATTCAAGCCAGGCTGCCGCCGGCAGCTTCGATGGCCGCTTTCGCGCCCGCCGTTGCACCGATGCCGGTCAACTTGACCGACTTGCTCAGTTCGCCACTCTTGATGACCTTCACCACCTTGATCAGCTGGCCCACCAAACCGGCGCTCTTGAGCGCCAGCAGGTCGACTTCAGCAAGACCCAGTTGGTCCAGCGCCGTCAGGGTCACTTCTGCATTGAACTTCAGCAGATGGGACTTGAAGCCGCGCTTGGGCAAGCGACGCTGCAGAGGCATTTGACCGCCTTCGAAGCCCACCTTGTGGTAACCGCCAGAACGCGATTTTTGACCCTTGTGACCGCGACCCGCGGTCTTGCCCAGACCAGAACCGATACCGCGACCAACGCGGCGCTTGGCATGCTTGGCTCCGTCTGCAGGCTTGATGCTATTGAGTTCCATCATCAACCTCTCAGAGGACTTTGACCAGATAACTGATCTTGTTAATCATGCCGCGCACTTCAGGGCTGTCCTGCAGTTCGCTGATGCTGTTCAGCTTGCGCAGGCCCAGGCCGCGTACGGTGGCACGGTGCGATTCCTTGGTGCCGATCGGGCTGCGCACCAGTTGAATCTTGACGGTTTGTTGCGTAGTCATTTGCTCAACTCCGTTCAGGCGAAGATGTCTTCGACCGACTTGCCGCGCTTGGCAGCCACTTCCGAGGGGGTCGTGGAATGCACCAGCGCATCGAACGTTGCGCGGACCATGTTGTAGGGGTTCGACGAACCGTGGCTCTTGGCCACGATGTCGGTGATGCCCAACACTTCAAACACAGCACGCATCGGGCCGCCCGCAATGATGCCCGTACCCTTAGGGGCGGGAGCCATCATCACGTGTGCAGCACCATGGTGGCCCGTCACTTGATGGTGGATGGTGCCGTTCTTGAGCGACACCTTCACCAGATTGCGGCGAGCTTCTTCCATTGCCTTTTGCACGGCTGCAGGCACTTCTTTCGACTTGCCCTTACCCATGCCGACGCGGCCATCACCGTCGCCGACCACAGTCAGTGCGGCGAAACCGAGAATACGGCCACCCTTCACGACTTTGGTCACGCGGTTCACCGCGATCATTTTTTCGCGCAGACCGTCGTCCTGACCTTCGCTCTGCACTTTGGGTTGAAATTTAGCCATTTTGTATTTCGCTCCGCTTAGAACTGCAGGCCAGCTTCACGTGCAGCGTCGGCCAAAGCCTTGACGCGGCCGTGATAGGCAAAACCTGCACGATCGAATGCAACCTTCTCGATGCCGGCCGCCTTCGCCTTTTCAGCGATGCGCTTGCCGATGATCTGGGCAGCGGTGGCATTGCCACCCTTGCCAGAGCCACCGAGGGACTTGCGCACATCGGCTTCTGCCGTCGATGCACTGGCCAGGACCTTGCTGCCGTCGCCGGAGATAACACTGGCGTAGATGTGAAGGTTCGTGCGGTTCACCGTCAAACGCGCCACGCCTTGCTGCGCAATGCGAATGCGGGTCTGGCGCGAACGACGAAGACGCTGCTCTTTCTTGGTCAACATGTTGCAGCTCCTTATTTCTTCTTGGTCTCTTTGATCGTGACTTTTTCGTCCGAATAACGGATGCCTTTGCCCTTGTAGGGCTCGGGCGGACGAACGGCACGGATCTCAGCGGCCAATTGGCCGACGCGCTGGCGGTCGGCACCCTTGATCACGATTTCGGTCGGGGTCGGAGTCGCAACCGTGATGCCAGCAGGCATTTCGAAGTTCACGGGGTGCGAGTAACCCACGCTCAGATTCAGCTTGGCACCTGCAGCCTGGGCCTTGTAGCCCACGCCGATCAGGTTCAGCTTCTTTTCGAAGCCCTTGCTGACACCCACCACCATGTTGTTCACCAACTGGCGGATCGTGCCACTCATGGCATTCGCTTCACGGGACTCGTTGACAGGCTCGAAGCTGAGCTTGCCGTCCTTGATGGAGACCTTCACAAGCGCGCTCTGGGTCAGCGACAGCGTGCCGCCAGTACCCTTCACATTGATCTGGTCGTCCTTGATGGACACATCCACACCTGCGGGGATGGTCACCGGCATTTTTCCTACGCGGGACATTTCAGTTACTCCTCAATGCCACGTTTAAGCGACGTAGCAAAGCACTTCGCCGCCGACACCGGTAGCGCGCGCTTTGCGATCGGTCATCACGCCCTTGGGCGTCGTGACAATCGCCACACCCAGACCGTTCATGACTTGCGGGATGGAATCACGGCCTTTGTACACACGCAGGCCAGGACGGCTCACGCGCTCGATACGCTCGATCACCGGACGACCGGCGTAGTACTTCAGGGCGATTTCAAGTTCGGACTTGCCGGCTTCGGTCTTGACCTGGAAGCCGTCGATATAACCCTCGTCCTTCAGCACTTGTGCGATGGCGATCTTCACTTTGGAAGACGGCACCAGCACGGTTGCCTTGGACACCATTTGCGCGTTGCGAATGCGGGTCAGCAAGTCAGCGATGGGATCACTCATGCTCATGTTGTATCTCTCCTGCCCGCTTACCAGCTGGCCTTGGTGACACCAGGGATGTCGCCGGCAAAAGCCAGTTCACGGATCTTTGCGCGAGCCAGACCGAATTGGCGGAACGTGCCACGTGGGCGACCGGTGATTTCGCAACGGTTGCGCTGACGCGTGGGGTTGGCGTTGCGTGGGAGCTTTTGCAGGCCCAGACGGGCTGCTTCACGCTCTTCATCGCTGCGCTTCATGTCGCTGGCAACTGCCTTCAATTCCGCATACTTTGCTGCGTACTTGGCGGCCAATTTTTCGCGCTTCAGTTCGCGCTGGATCAAAGCTACTTTAGCCATACGCTGCCTCAGTTCTTGAACGGGAAACGGAAACCAGCGAGAAGCGCCTTCGCTTCTTCATCGCTACGTGCCGTCGTGGTGATGCTGATGTTGAGACCGCGCAAGGCATCCACCTTGTCGTACTCGATTTCAGGGAAAATGATCTGTTCCTTGACACCGATGTTGTAGTTGCCACGGCCATCGAAAGCCCGGCCAGAGATACCGCGGAAGTCACGGACGCGAGGCAGAGCCACGGTCACGAAACGATCCAGGAATTCGTACATCTGAACGCCACGCAGGGTGACCATGCAGCCGATGGCCTGGCCTTCGCGGATCTTGAAACCGGCGATGGCCTTCTTGGCCTTGGTCACCACGGGCTTCTGGCCAGCGATCTTGGTCAGATCGGCGACGGCGTTGTCCATCACCTTCTTGTCCGACACGGCTTCGCTCACACCCATGTTCAGGGTGATCTTCGTCAGCCGAGGGACTTGCATCGGAGAGGTGTAACCGAACTGCTTGGCGAGTTCGGGGGCGATTTTTTCGCGGTAGTGTTGTTGCAGTCGTGCCATGTTGACTCCTTAGGCCGCCTTGATTTCAGCGCCGCTGGACTTGAACACGCGAACGCGCGCACCATCAGCCTGCACCTTGATACCTACACGATCAGCCTTGCCGGTAGCCGCATTGAAAATGGCCACGTTGGACTGATGGATCGGCATGGCCTTTTCCACGATGCCGCCGGTCGTACCCTTCATGGGGTTCGGCTTGACATGCTTCTTGACCAGGTTGATACCGTCGATGACCAGATAGGAGTCATCCTTGCGCAGCGACACCGTGCCGCGCTTACCCTTGTCGCGCCCGGTGAGCACAACGATTTCGTCGCCCTTGCGAATCTTGTTCATGGCGCGTCCTCAGAGAACTTCAGGAGCCAGGGACACGATCTTCATGAACTTCTCGGTACGCAGTTCACGCGTCACGGGCCCGAAGATGCGGGTGCCGATGGGCTCCAGCTTTGCATTGAGCAACACTGCTGCGTTGCCATCGAATTTGACGAGCGAACCGTCGCCACGACGAATACCCTTCGCCGTACGAACCACCACTGCGCTATAGACCTCGCCTTTTTTGACGCGGCCACGCGGAGCGGCTTCCTTGATGCTCACCTTGATGATGTCGCCGACACTGGCGTAGCGACGCTTGGAACCACCCAGCACCTTGATGCACAGGACGGACTTCGCGCCGGTGTTGTCGGCAACGTCTAACCGAGATTCTGTCTGGATCATTTCAATATTCCCAACTTGCACCGGCAGGATTGACAGCCCCAGAGAACGTCTCAAGGGCTGAAGATCAGCCAATCAGTCTTGGGCCCGTCGTCCATGCCGCAAACCATTTGCAGCACTTCCCGCTGGGCAGAAACCTCGCGCTTGAAACGCGAAGCCCTCGATTTTGTCAAAAAGCGAAACTGGCGTCAAGCACTTCACAACGGGACGTCCAAATACTGCCGGGCCAACGCCTGAAACACCTCCAGTTGGGGGTCGAGGCCAAGTTCCTCGCGCAGGATCTCGCCCACGCGCGGAGCCAGACGAGCGGCTTGGGCCGCATCCAGGAAAAGCATCCGGCTGCGACGGGCCAGCACGTCTTCCACCGTGCGGGCGTACTCGTAGCGGGCGGCGAATCGCACCATCGCCTCGGTCAGCCCCTCTGACAGCGCGGCGTCCGCGCCTGGCAGACCGTCGATGAAGGATGCCTCGCTGCCATAGGAGTGCAGGCCTTGGGGCGCGCTGATGCGGTGCGGCACCGCCTGCTGGGGCGAGCCCACGAGGGGAAGATGGCGCGTCACGCCGCTGGGGCGTTCCGCCAGCAACCCCGCAGTGAAGCATTTTTGCAACACGTCCTCCGCCATGGCGCGGTACGTGGTCCATTTTCCGCCGGTGACGGTGACCAGTCCGCTCGAGCTGGCGATCACGGTGTGCTCGCGGCTGATGCTCTTCGTGTTGTCACCGTCGTCGTCCTGCGGCTTGACCAGAGGACGCAATCCGACCCAGATGCTGCGCACATCCGAAGGCGCGGGCGCCCGGGTCAGGTAGCGGGCGGATTCGCTCAGGATGAACGCCACTTCCTCCTTGAACGGCAGGGGCTCGAGGGCCAGGTCCTGGCGGGGGCTGTCTGTCGTCCCCAGGATGACCTTGCCCAGCCACGGCACGGCAAACAGCACCCGGCCATCGGCGGTCTTGGGCACCATGAGCGCATGGTCGGAAGGCAGGAACTCGCGGTCCACCACGATGTGCACGCCCTGGCTGGGGGCCACGATGGGCTTGGCGGGGCGTCCGAGCGCCGCGGCATCCTGCTGGCGGAACGCGTCCACCCACACACCGGTGGCATTGACCACGCATTTCGCGCGCACGGTATAGGTGGTGCCGGTTTCGCGGTCCTCGCAGGTGAAACCCGCCACCTTGCCAGCCTCGTGCACCAGATCGCGGGCGGAGCAGTAGTTGACGAGCAAGGCCCCGCGCTGCGCCGCCGTACGGGCCAAGGCGAGCGCCAGCCGGGCGTCGTCGAACTGGCCGTCCCAGTACTTGACCCCGCCTTTGAGCCCTTCCTTGCGGGCCGTGGGCAGCAGGCGCAAGGTGCTTTCCCGGCCCAGGAATTCGGTGGCGCCCAGGCCGGCCTTGCCCGCCAGGACGTCGTAGGCCTTGAGTCCCATGCCGTAGAACGGCGTTTCCCAATAGCGGTAGGACGGCATCACGAAAGGCAGCGGCTGCGCCAGGTGGGGGGCGTTGTTCAGCAGCGTGGTGCGCTCGTGCAGCGCTTCGCGCACGAGGGAGATATTGCCCTGCGCCAGATAGCGCACGCCCCCGTGCACCAGCTTGGTGGCGCGGGAGGATGTTCCCTTGGCGAAATCGTGCGACTCCACCAGGACTACGCTGAAGCCCCGCGCGGCGGCGTCCAGTGCCACGCCCAGGCCTGTCGCGCCGCCCCCGATCACCGCCAGGTCGTAGAGGCGGGGCTCGGCCAGCCGAGCCAGCAGTTCGGAGCGCTTGGTGTACAGGGGGGTGGTCACGGTATTCATGGGATCGATTGTCCATGCGTCTCGGAAAAACCAAGGGTTAACCCTTGATTCGCCGCAA
The DNA here is from genome assembly GCF_028473645.1 of Acidovorax sp. GBBC 1281. Taxonomy (NCBI): domain Bacteria; kingdom Pseudomonadati; phylum Pseudomonadota; class Betaproteobacteria; order Burkholderiales; family Comamonadaceae; genus Acidovorax; species Acidovorax sp. GBBC 1281. Next base: position 523,142 of record NZ_CP097269.1, on the reverse strand, counting down.
AAAACAAATCCGCCCAGGCCCTTGCAGACAAGGACGAGGGCGGGAGGTGGGCAAATCAGGCCGGCGGTGCGTGGGCGCCGGCCCATCCTGCCGGGTCAGCGCACCTTGCCGTCCTTCCAGGCCTGCAGCAGGCGGTCGTAGGCAATGGTTTCGCCCTTGGGCTTTTCGTTGGCCAGCTTGGCCCAGGGGGCGGCCTTGTCGCTCAGCCACTTGGCAGGATCGCCCTTGGGATTGAGCTTGGGTGCGCAATGGGCCATGCCGGCGCGCTCCAGGCGGGCCATGACCTGGTCCATCTCATCGGCCAGCGTGTCCATGGCGCCCTGCGGGGTTTTCTCGCCCGTGACGGCCTGGGCCACGTTCTTCCACCACAGCTGCGCGAGCTTGGGGTAGTCGGGCACGTTGGTGCCGGTGGGCGACCAGGCCACGCGGGCCGGGCTGCGGTAGAACTCGACCAGGCCGCCGAGCTTGGGCGCCATGTCGGTCATGGCCTTGGACTGGATGTCGCTCTCGCGGATGGGCGTCAGGCCCACGATGGTCTTCTTGAGCGAGACGGTCTTGGCAGTCACGAACTGGGCGTAGAGCCAGGCGGCGGCCGTCTTGTTGGCGTCATGGCCGTTGAAGAACGACCACGATCCGACGTCCTGGTAGCCGTTCTGCATGCCGGGCTTCCAGTACGGGCCGTTGGGGCCGGGCGCCATGCGCCACTTGGGCGTGCCGTCGGCGTTCACCACGGGCAGGCCGGGCTTGACCATGTCGGCGGAGAAAGCGGTGTACCAGAAGATCTGCTGGGCGATCTGGCCTTGCGCGGGCACGGGGCCGGATTCGCCGAAGGTCATGCCCATGGCTTCCTTGGGCGCGTACTTCTTCATCCAGTCCACGTACTTGGTGAGCGCGTACACGGCCGCGGGCGAGTTGGTCGCGCCGCCACGGGACACCGAGGCGCCCACGGGCGTGCACTTGTCCGCCGCCACGCGGATGCCCCATTCGTCGATCGGCAGGCCATTGGGCGTGCCGATGTCTGCAGCGCCCGCCATGGACAGCCATGCGTCGGTGAAGCGCCAGCCGAGCGAGGGGTCCTTCTTGCCGTAGTCCATGTGGCCGTAGATGGCCTTGCCGTCGATGGTCTTCACGTCGTTGCTGAAGAATTCGGCGATGTCTTCGTAGGCGCTCCAGTTCAGCGGCACGCCCAGGTCGTAGCCGTACTTGGCCTTGAACTTGTCCTTCAAGTCCTTGCGCTCGAACAGGTCGGCGCGGAACCAGTACAGGTTGGCGAACTGCTGGTCGGGCAGCTGGTAGAGCTTGCCGTCCGGCGCGGTGGTGAACTTGGTGCCGATGAAGTCCTTCAGGTCCAGGCCAGGGTTGGTGAACTCCTTGCCGGCGCCCGACATGTAGTCGGTCAGGTTCATCATCTTGCCGTAGCGGTAGTGCGTTCCGATCAGGTCGGAGTCGCTGATCCAGCCGTCGTAGATCGACTTGCCCGACTGCATCGAGGTCTGCAGTTTCTCGACCACGTCGCCTTCCTGGATCAGGTCGTGCTTGACCTTGATGCCGGTGATCTCCTCGAAGGCCTTGGCCAGCGTCTTGGACTCGTACTCGTGCGTGGTCAGGGTTTCCGACACCACCGAGATTTCCTTCACGCCCTTGGCCTGCAGCTTCTTGGCCGCGTCGATGAACCACTTCATCTCGGCCAGTTGCTGGTCCTTGGCCAGCGTGGACGGCTGGAATTCGCTGTCCACCCACTTCTTGGCTTCCGCCTCGCCCGCCATGGCCGTGTTGCCGGCCAGGACCGCGACGGCCAACGCCAGCGCCGAATACTGCATCTTCATAGTGCTTGTCTCCTGATAGTCAGTTGAATCGACTCCCCTTTGCATTCCAGCGGCCGCCGGGTCCGGGGGATGGGTCGGACCGGCGGCAGAAAAAACTCCCGGCAACCGTGCCGTCAGCCCTTGCGCAGGATCAGCACCAGCAAGGCCATCGACAGCACGAAGCTGATCCAGATCGACGGCTCGGCCGACAGCGAAAACCACTGCACCAGGTGCCCGCTGATGCCCACGAAGGCCAGGTTCACATAGGCGGCTGCCAGCAGGCCGATGAAGAGGCGGTCGCCGCGCGTCGTCGCCAGCGGCAGCCAGCCACGCCGCAGCGTGGTGGGGGACTTGATTTCCCACACCGTCATACCGGCCAGCATGAGCACGATGCACAGGAAGAAAACGGCCACCGGCGTGGTCCAGGCCATCCACTCAAACATGGGTACCTCCCTGAGCGCCTGCGGCGCTTCCTCCCCGGGGGACGCAGCGGGCGGCCGGGCCAAGCCCGTTCCACGGCTGCCGCTGGCCTTGGACGCATCGCGCGCTCTGCGGTGAAAGTGTGTGATTCATGCTTGTGCTCCCTTCACACGTCAAACCCGGCCCATCGCGAAACCCTTCGCGATGTAGTGCCGCACGAACCAGATGACGATGGCGCCCGGCACGATGGTGAGCACACCGGCCGCGGCCAGGGTGGCCCAGTCCATGCCGGAGGCGCTCACGGTGCGCGTCATCGTCGCCACGATGGGCTTGGCGTTCACGCTGGTGAGCGTGCGCGCCAGCAGCAGCTCGACCCAGCTGAACATGAAGCAGAAGAACGCCGCCACGCCCACGCCGGCCTTGATGAGCGGCAGGAAGATGGTCAGGAAAAAGCGCGGGAAGCTGTAGCCGTCGATGTAGGCCGTCTCGTCGATCTCCCGCGGGATGCCGGTCATGAAGCCTTCCAGGATCCACACCGCCAGGGGCACGTTGAACAGCAGGTGGGCCAGCGCCACGGCGATGTGCGTGTCCATCAGCCCCACGGTCGTGTAGAGCTGGAAGAACGGCAGCAGGAATACCGCGGGCGGCGTCATGCGGTTGGTCAGCAGCCAGAAGAACACGTGCTTGTCGCCCAGGAACTGGTAGCGCGAGAACGCATACGCCGCCGGCAGCGCCACGGTGAGCGAGATCACCGTGTTGATGGCCACGTAGATCAGGCTGTTGATGTAGCCCGAGTACCAGGACTCGTCGGTGAAGATGGTCTTGTAGTTGTCCCAGGTGAAGTGCTGGGGAAAGAACGAGAACGTGGAGAGGATCTCCGCGTTCGTCTTGAAGCTCATGTTGACCATCCAGTAGATGGGCAGCAGCGCGAAGACGATGTAGGCCGCAAGGAAGAGGCTCCGCTTGCGAAAGCGCTTTTCATTCATGGCCGGCTCCGGTCTGTGCGTCGGTGCCCACGCGCTGCATCCAGTTGTAGAGGATGAAGCACAGCAGCAGGATGATGAGGAAGTAGATCAGTGAGAACGCCGCCGCCGGGCCCAGGTCGAACTGGCCCACGGCCTTTTGCGTGAGGTACTGGCTGAGGAAGGTGGTGGCATTGCCCGGCCCGCCGCCGGTGAGCACGAAGGGCTCGGTATAGATCATGAAGCTGTCCATGAAGCGCAGCAGCACCGCGATCATCAGCACGCCGCGCATCTTGGGCAGCTGGATGTAGCGGAACACGGCGAACTTGCTCGCACCGTCGATGCGCGCGGCCTGGTAGTAGGCGTCGGGAATCGAGCGCAGGCCGGCGAAGCACAGCAGCGCCACCAGCGGCGTCCAGTGCCACACGTCCATCACCAGCACGGTGAGCCAGGCCTGCGTGGCGTTGCCGGTGTAGCTGTAGTCGATGCCGATGTACTGCAGCGCGGCGCCCAGCAGACCGATGTCGGCGCGGCCGTAGATCTGCCAGATGGTGCCCACCACGTTCCAGGGAATCAGCAGCGACAGCGCCACCGTCACCAGCACGGCGGAGGACTTCCAGCCCTGCGCGGGCATGGACAGCGCCAGGCAGATGCCCAGCGGAATCTCCACCGCCAGAACGGCGAGCGAGAAAGTGATCTGGCGCCACAGGGCCGCATGCAGCTCTTCGTCGCGCATCACGGCGGCGAACCATTCGGTGCCGACGAACACGCGCCGCTCGGGCGAGATGATGTCCTGCACCGAGTAGTTCACCACGGTCATCAGCGGCAGGATGGCCGAGAAGGCCACGCACAGGATGACGGGCAGGATCAGGAACCAGGCCTTCTGGTTCACGGGCTTGGTCGTGGTGCTCATGCCAGCAGTTCCTCGTTTTGGTAGAAGCAGGTGTGCTGCCCCAGCACCTGCAGCCAGACCGTGTCGCCCGCCGATGGCACCGGCTCGCCCGTGCCCATCCGGGCCTTGAGCATGTGCTCGCCCACTCGGGCCGTGAGCAGGAAATAGGTGCCGATGTCCTGCACCTTCTCCACCGTGCAGCGCAGCGCGCCGGGCTGCCCTGCGGCCGCGACGGCCAGGTACTCCGGGCGCACGCCCACCTGCAGCGCGCCGGGCGGCAAAGCCTTGCCCGCGGGCCACGCCAGGCGGTGGCCGGCGACGACGATCGCATCCGCCTCGCCCTGCGCGGGCAGGAAGTTCATGCCCGGCGAGCCGATGAAGTGACCCACGAAGGTGTGCTGCGGCCGCTCGAACAGGGCATCGGCCGCGCCCACCTGCACGGCGCGCCCGCGCGTCATCACCACCACCTCTTCGGCGAAGGTCAGCGCCTCCACCTGGTCGTGGGTCACGTAGATCAGGGTCAGCTTGAGTTCGTGGTGGATCTGCTTGAGCTTGCGGCGCAATTGCCACTTCAGGTGCGGATCGATCACCGTGAGGGGCTCATCGAAGAGCACGGCCGCCACGTCCGAGCGCACCAGACCGCGCCCGAGCGAGATCTTCTGCTTGGCATCGGCCGCCAGGCCCGAAGCGCGCTGGTCGAGCTGCCCGCTCATGTCCAGCATCTCGGCGATCTGGCCGACGCGCTGGCGGATCTGGGCCTCTGGCACCTTGCGGTTCTTGAGCGGAAAGGCGAGGTTCTCGGCCACCGTCATGGTGTCGTAGATCACCGGGAACTGGAACACCTGCGCGATGTTGCGCTCCTGCGGGCTCGCGTGGGTCACGTCCTTACCGTCGAACAGCACGCGGCCCTGCGAGGGCACGAGCAGGCCCGACATGATGTTGAGCATGGTCGTCTTGCCGCAGCCCGAGGGCCCCAGCAAGGCATAGGCGCCGCCGTCGCGGAACTCCATCGACAGGGGCAGCAGCGCATAGTCGCTGTCCTGCTGCGGGTTGGGCTTGTAGGCGTGCGCCAGGTCCAGATTGATGCGCGCCATCTCAGCGCCCTCCCCGGCGCGCGGGCGCCAGCAGCAAGGCGCCGTCGGCGCCGAAGACATAGGCTTCGCCCGGTGCCAGGTGCAGCGTGATGGCCGCGCCCAGATCGAAGTAGTGCACGCCCGTGACCTGCGCCACGAGTTCGCCCCAGGGCGTGTGCGCATGCACGAAGGTGTCCGAGCCCGAGATTTCGGCCAGTTCCACCGTGCCGGCCACCGCCACGTCGCCGGGGCGCGCCTGCAGGCGCAGGGCGCTCGCCCGCACGCCGACGGTCAGACCCGTCGCGGCGCTGCCCGCCGGCAAACCCTGCGGCAGCGCCAGCAGGCCGCCGCCGGCCATGCGCACGCCGCCGGCGGCCGCATCGGCGGCGATCAGGTTCATCGGCGGGTCGCTGAAGGCGCGGGCCACGCGCAGCGAACTCGGGGCATGGAAGACCTCGGCCGTGGGGCCGTACTGCAGCAATTCGCCCTCGTGCAGCACGGCGGTGTAGCCGCCCAGCAGCAGGGCCTCGCCCGGCTCGGTGGTGGCATAGACCACGGTGGAGTCGCCGGCCGCGAACAGCTGGGTCAGCTCGTCGCGCAGTTCCTCGCGCAGCTTGTAGTCGAGGTTGACCAGGGGCTCGTCCAGCAGCATGAGCGGCGCGCCCTTGGCCAGGGCCCGGGCCAGCGCCACGCGCTGCTGCTGCCCGCCCGACAGCTCGGCCGGATAGCGGTTCAGGAACATGTCGATGTGCAGCCGCTCGGCCAGGGCGCGCACGCGCTCGGCGATGCCCTTGTCGCCCCGCAGCTTCAGCGGCGAGGCGATGTTGTCGGCCACCGTCATGGAGGGGTAGTTGATGAACTGCTGGTACACCATGGCCACGTTGCGCTCGCGCACGGGCACGCCGGTCACATCGACACCATCGACGCGCACCCGGCCTTCGGTGGGCGTGTCCAGCCCCGCCATGATGCGCATCAGGCTGGTCTTGCCGGCCTGCGTGGCGCCCAGCAGCACGGTCACCGCACCGCTGTGCAGCGCCATGTCCATGCCATGGAGCCAGGTCTGCGCTCCCACCCGCTTGCTGATGCGGTCCATTACCAGTTGCATCACGCAACCTTTCCTGAAGGCCCCTTGCGGCCAGTTGAACGTGCAAAACGCGCAGTGCCTGACGGAACCTGCGCGCTTCGAATGGCTTCATTTTTGTTCTTTTTCGTTCGTATCGAATCAAGGTTTACCCTCGATTGATTCGTTTTCGTTCGCTTCAACGCCGCGATGCGGCGGGCCGCATTCGGCCGGGACCGGGTTCCGGGTTTCCCCCTGTGTCACAAATGCCCAGTCCGGCATTCCCCTCCTTTACCGACCGAGGCGTTGCCTCTAGTCTCAGCCTTCCAAAAGCGCCGCATGCTGTCGCCGCCCCTCCACTCCCCTTTTTGCCATTCGGAAGTCCTTATGAAGAAAATGCGTACGCTGTCGGCCGTCGTTCTTGGCTGCGCCTCGTCGGTCGCCATGGCGCAGAGCACGCCGCCAGGCACCAGCAGCCTCACCATGTATGGCCTGGTGGACCTGGGCATCAACTACATGACCGGCGCCCCCGGCGGCAACCTGACGCGGCTCACCAGCGGCAACATGGAAGGGTCCCGCCTGGGCTTCAAGGGCAATGAGGACCTGGGAGGCGGCTACCGCGCGATCTTCACGCTCGAATCGCGGATCGAAGCCGATACCGGCAGCCTCAGCAACCGCCCGCCCTCCCTGGGCCAGTTGCCGGACCGGCTCAGCACCGCCTCCTCGCTGGGCCTGCCCGCCGCCCTGCAACCCGCGGTCTCGGCCGTGGCCGCGCAGATCGGCTCCCAGGTGGGCGTCAACTTGGGCAACAGCATTTTCGACCGGCAGATCTTCACCGGCCTGGTCACGCCGTTCGGCGCCTTCACCGTCGGCCGCCAGTACACGCCCGGCTACCTGGCCACCGGCAACTTCGACGCGATGAAAACCGAGTCCAGCCTGGCCCTGGGGCAGCTGGTGGCGATTCCGGCCTCCTTCGACATCCGCGTGAGCAATTCGATCCAGTACGCGCTGCAAAAGGACGGGCTCACCGCCACGGCCATGTATGCGGCGGGCGAAGTGGCCGGCAAGCCGAGCGCACGGCGGCTGCTGGGCATCATGGCCATCTACAAGGGCGACGGCTATTCCTTCGGCGGCGGCTACAACACCCGCAACAACGAGCTGGGCCAGAAGTCGCTCACCAACGCCATCCTGGGCGCGACGCTGGACATCGGGCCGGGTACGCTGTCCGGCCAGTACGCCACCATCAAGGACGACCACCCCACCGACCTGTCGACCATTGCCACGGGCCTGTCGGCCAACCCGGCCACCGCCCCCGTGGCCACGCTGGTGCAGAACGCCTTCGTGCAGGCCTTCAAGCAGGATGCCCGCCTGTTCCAGATCGGCTACCGCATCACCACCGGCCCGCACACCGTGACCGTGGCCTACAACAACATGAATGACCGGCGGCCGTTCGATGCCGACCGCTATTCCTACGGCGCGGCCTACACCTACGCCCTGTCCAAGCGCACCGACGTCAGCGCCGTGCTGACGCACCTGGAAAACAAGAACACCTCGCAGGACCTGCTGGGCGGCAACGGCTTCCTCGGCGGCGTGGCGTCAGCCCCGGGCAAGGACGTCAACAGTCTGACGCTGTCGATCCGCCATCGCTTCTGACGCACCCGGCGCATTCCGCCGACTGCGCTACACCGAAATCCCCCGCAAGGGGGATTTTTCGTTGGGGTGCCATTCTTCATTCCTTCAGGCCTGCGCCTGCGAGCGCACTGCCCCCACGCCCTGCTTCCAGGCTCCCACAGCTCCACCACGCCCTCGCTCTGCGGTTTCCCGAGCAAGGCCCGGCAAACCGCACCTTCCCCCACCCCCAGCCCGCCCGAAAGGGGCCGGCCGCGATCGAGCGTGTTGCTTTGTGATCGTTTTTCATCAAGGTTTACCCTGGAACGGTTCGTTTTGGTTCGCTTTAAAGTAAGACCAGCGCCTTTGCCCGTCCCGCGCCTTCATTTCGCTTCGTTGCCCCACCCTCCGTGAACACCAATCCCCGCCAACTGCGCCTGCTCGAAGAGGTCCGCTCCCGCCAATCCGCCACCGTGGAGGAGCTGGCCGACACCTTGGGCGTGACGCTGCAGACGGTGCGGCGCGACGTGCAGCGGCTGGCCGAACTGGGGCTGGTGCAGCGGTTCCACGGCGGCGTGCGGGTGCCGACCTCCACCGTGGAGAACCTCGGCCACACGCAGCGCGAAACCCTGCATGCCGACGGCAAGGCCCGCATCGCGCGCGCCGTGGCGGCCCAGGTGCCCAACGACTGCTCGCTGATCCTCAACATCGGCACCACCACCGAAGCCATCGCCCGGGCGCTCATGCACCACCGCGGCCTGCGCGTCATCACCAACAACCTGAACGTGGCCGCCATCCTGAGCGGCAAGCCCGACTTCGAAGTCATCGTGGCCGGCGGCGTGGTGCGCTCGCGCGACCGCGGCATCGTGGGCGAAGCCGCGGTGGATTTCATCCGCCAGTTCCGGGTGGACATCGCGCTCATCGGCATCTCCGGCATCGAGTCGGACGGCACGCTGCGCGACTTCGACTACCGCGAGGTGAAGGTGGCGCAGACCATCATCGCCCAGGCCCGCGAGGTCTGGCTGGCCGCTGACCACAGCAAGTTCAGCCGCGCGGCGATGGTGCAGGCCGCCACGCTGGCGCAGATCGGCCGGCTGTTCACCGATGCGCCGCCGCCCGAGCCCTTTCCCGCGCTACTGCGCGATGCCGGCGTGGACTGCACCGTCGCTGGATGACGCCCCCACCGCCCCGCGGCACCCCGCCGGCCCCCTCCTTCCAGAATCCACTATGACCTACCTGCTCGCCCTCGACCAAGGCACCTCCAGTTCCCGCAGCATCGTGTTCGACGAGCGCGGCCACATCGTCGCGCAGGCGCAGCTGGAGCTGCCGCAGATCTACCCGCAGCCCGGCTGGGTGGAGCACGACCCGCGCGAGATCTGGCGCACCCAGCTGGCCACCGCGCGGCAGGCGCTCGCCCAGGCGAATCTGAAGGCCGGCGACGTGCGCGCGCTGGGCATCACCAACCAGCGCGAGACCACGGTGCTGTGGAACCGGCGCACCGGCGAGCCCGTGTACCACGCCATCGTGTGGCAGGACCGCCGCGCCGAGCCGCTGTGCGCCGAGCTGCGCGAGCGCGGCCTGGCCGACACCATCCAGGCCAAAACCGGCCTGCTGATCGACGCGTATTTCTCGGGCACCAAGCTGCGCTGGCTGCTGGACCACGTGCCCGGCGCGCGCGCCCAGGCCGAGCGCGGCGAACTGGCCTTCGGCACCGTGGACAGCTGGCTCATCTGGCAGCTCACGCAAGGCCAGGTGCACGTGACCGACGTGAGCAACGCCGCGCGCACCATGCTCTTCAATGTGCGCACCAACCAGTGGGACGACGAACTGCTGGAGCTGCTGCAGATCCCGCGCGCCCTCATGCCCGAGGTGCGGCCCTCCAGCGCCCACTTCGGCGACACCCACCCCGAGCTGCTGGGCAGCGCCCTGCCCATCGGCGGCGTGGCCGGCGACCAGCAGAGCGCGCTGTTCGGCCAGGCCTGCTTCAAGGCCGGCATGGCCAAGAACACCTACGGCACCGGCTGCTTCATGCTGATGCACACGGGGCAGAAGTTCCAGACCTCCACCAACGGCCTGCTCACCACCAGCGCGGCCCAGATCGGCACGGCGCCGCCCGGCGCGGCCTCGCTCAGCCTGGCCGGCAGCACGCCCGAGTTCGCCATGGAAGGCAGCGTGTTCGTCGGCGGCGCCGTGGTGCAGTGGCTGCGCGACGGCCTGCGCGCCATCTCCGCCAGCAACGAGGTGCAGTCGCTCGCCGAAAGCGTGCCCGATTCGGGCGGCGTGATGATGGTGCCGGCCTTCACCGGCCTGGGCGCGCCCTACTGGAAGCCCGACGCGCGCGGCACCATCACCGGCCTCACGCGCGGCACCACGCTCGCCCACATCGCGCGGGCGGCGCTGGAAAGCATCGCCTACCAGAGCGCCGCGCTGCTGCAGGCCATGAGCCGCGACGCCGTGGCCGCCGGCGGTGCGCCGGTGAGCGAGCTGCGCGTGGACGGCGGCGCCTGCGTGAACGACCTGCTCATGCAGTTCCAGGCCGACCTGCTGGGCATTCCCGTGGTGCGGCCCGCGGTGATCGAGACCACGGCGCTGGGCACGGCCTATCTGGCCGGCCTGTCGAGCGGCGTGTACCGCAGCACCGACGAGCTGTCGGACCTGTGGCGCGCCGAGCGCCGCTTCATGCCCACGCTGGGCGCCCCCCGCGCCCGCGAACTCATGGCGCGCTGGGAGCACGCCGTGCGGCAGGCCTCGCTCGACTGAAAACCGCCGCCCCCGGCGCCCGCCGCAGCGCAGGCGCTAACATCCTGCGCTTCGCCTCCACCTGCCCACCGCCGCCATGAACGCCACGCCCGCCGCGACCGATTCGCCCTCCTCCGCCATCGCCTTCATCGGCGGGGGCAACATGGCCAGCGCCATCATCGGCGGGCTGATCCGCCAGGGCGTGCCGGCCACGCAGATCGAAGTCGTCGAGCCCTGGGCCGAGGCCCGCGCCGCCCTGCTCTCGCAGCACGGCATCACCGCGCACGAAGCGGCCGGCCCCACGCTGGCCCGGGCCGGCACCGTGGTGTGGGCCGTCAAGCCCCAGACCTTCCAGGAAGCGGCCCGGCAGGCGCGCGCCCACACCACCGGCGCCGTGCACCTGAGCGTGGCCGCCGGCATCCGCTCGGACAGCATCGCCCGTTGGCTGGACAGCGAACGCATCGTGCGCGCCATGCCCAACACCCCGGCGCTGATCGCCCGCGGCATGACGGCCCTCTACGCCCGCCCCCAGGTGACCGCCGACGAGCGCGCGGCCATCGAGCGGATCATCGCGACGACGGGGGAATTCCTGTGGGTGGACGACGAGCCGCAGCTCGATGCCGTCACCGCCTTGTCTGGCTCTGGCCCGGCCTATGTGTTCCGCTTCCTGGAGGCCATGACCGAGGCCGGCGCCGCCATGGGCCTGAGCCGGGACCAGGCGCACCAGCTGGCCGTGGCCACCTTCGCCGGCGCCTCCGAACTGGCCCGCCGCTCGGACGAGCCGCCCGAGGTGCTGCGCCAGCGCGTCACCTCCAAGGGCGGCACCACCTACGCCGCCCTGCAGTCGATGGAGCAGGACGAAGTGCCCCAGCGCTTCATGCGCGCCCTTGAAGCAGCGCGTTCGCGGGCGCGCGAACTGGGCGACGAGTTCGGCGCCTGATCGCCAGCGCGGGTGGGCGCCCCGCCGGTTTCAAGCCAAAACGCCCTCCAGCACAATAAGTACTAGGGCATATTGCTACCAAAACAATAGCAATCTATCGCAGCGCATAACCCACGGCGATGCCGGCAAACAGCGTGAACCCGATCCAGTGGTTCTCGCGGAAGGCCCGAAAGCAACCGTCGCGCGTGCGGTGGCGGATCAGCGCGAAGTGCCACGCCACCTGGGCCAGCACGGCGCCGATCGCGAGGTAGAACGCCGCGCCCAGCCCCAGCGGCGCCAGCGAAACGCCCCAGAACGCCACCAGCAGCAGGTAGAACGCCAGGATGGCCGCCACATCGAAGCGGCCCAGGGTGATGGCCGACGTCTTCATGCCGATCTTCAGGTCGTCGTCGCGGTCCACCATGGCGTATTCGGTGTCGTAGGCCAGCACCCAGAACAGGTTGCCCAGCACCAGCCACAGCGCCAGCCACGGCACCTCGCCGCGCACGGCGGTGAACGCCATCGGAATGCCCATGCTGAAGGCAACACCCAGCACCGCCTGCGGCATGGAGAAGAACCGCTTGGTGAACGGGTACAGCACCGTCACCGCCAGCGCCGGCACCGACCACGCGATGGTGATGGCATTGGTGGTGAGCACCAGCGCGAAGGCGACCAGCGCCAGCACCGCGCCCACGGCCAGCGCCTCGCGCGGGGAGACGGCGCCGCTGGTCACCGGCCGCTGCGCCGTGCGCTTGACGTGCCGGTCGAACCGGCGGTCGGCAACGTCGTTCACGCAGCAGCCCGCGCTGCGCATCAGGATGGTGCCCAGCGTGAACACGGCCAGCAGGTGCCAGCCGGGGAATCCGCCCGCCGCGACCCACAGCGCCGACAGCGTGGGCCACAGCAGCAGCAGCCAGCCGGCCGGGCGGCTCCAGCGGATCAGGTCGAGGTAGAGCGACAGGCGCGACGGCGTGGGGGCGGAAAGCTGCATGGCGCGGACAAAGGAGAGGAACGAAAAAGAGAGAAAGAGAGGCGACCCGGGAAACGAAAACGCCCGCACGGGCGGGCGGGCGCTGGCTGGGCAGGGCCGTGCAAGCCCGGCCGGCTTATTCCTCCAGGAGCGAGCGCAGCATCCAGGCGGTCTGCTCGTGCACCGTGAGGCGCTGGGTCAGCAGATCGGCCGTGGGTTCGTCGCTGGCCTTGTCGGCCACTGGGAACAGCTCGCGCGCCGTGCGGGCGACGGCCTCGTGGCCTTCGACCAGGATGCGCACCATCTCCAGCGCGTGGGGCGGCTCGGTGGGCGCGTCGGGCAGCGAGGTGAGCTTGCCGAACTGGGCGTACGAGCCCGGCGCGGCATGGCCCAGCGAACGGATGCGCTCGGCCACCGGGTCCACCGCGTTCCACAGCTCGGTGTACTGCCCCATGAACATGGTATGCAGCGTGTTGAACATCGGGCCCGTCACGTTCCAGTGGAAATTGTGGGTGGTGAGGTACAGCGTGTAGGTGTCGGCCAGCAGGCGCGACAGGCCTTGCGCGATGGCCGCGCGGTCCTTGTCGCTGATGCCGATGTTGATGCGCGGTGCGCCGCTGGCGCCGGCGCGGGCAAGGGGGGTCTTGGGGGTCTTGGCCATGGAGAACTCCTTCGGGTGCTGAACTGAACGATGCGTCGCGTTGCCGCTGCCATCTTGCCGGCCCGGGCGGGCCCCCGCCGCTGCCGGGGAGGCGTGGCGCCCGGGCGCCTGAAACACTTTAGCGCATGCAGGGCGGCCAGCGGCCGCCCGGGGTCACTGCATCTGCGGCAGGTTGCCGATGCGCACCAGCATCTCGGTGAACATCTGCATGTCGGCGTCGAGGTCGGCCACTTCCTTGAATTCCTTCGCGTTGTGGGCCGTGTACTTCTTGCCCGGCATTGCGGGGCCGAAGTTGATCGCGTTGGGCATCAGCTTGGCCGTGGTGCTGCCGGCCGTGGGCACGGGCTTGGCCTCCAGGCCCGTGGTGTCGCCGAAGGTGTTGAGCAGCGTGGAAAGCCAGGCGCCCTTGGGGTCGCGCGTCATCCACTCGCCCTGGCTGTGGTCCACCTCGACCGCCACGCCGGCCTGCGCGCCCCACGCCTGGATGCGCGCGGCGGTGGCCTTCGTCAGCACGTCGGCCGTGCTGCCGCGCGGCATGCGCACGTTCACCAGCACATCGACCTTGCCGTCCTTCTCGCGCACCAGGTTGGGCGACATCGTGAGCGGGCCCATGAAGTCGTCGCTGTACGCCAGGCCCATCGTGCGGCCCAGGTAGTCGGTGCCGTACAGGTCGGCGATGTAGCGCACCGCGCTGGCGTAGCCGTTGGCGGCCAGCGGCACGCCGGACTCCTGCAGGAACAGCGCCAGGCGCGGCAGCGGGTTCACGCCCTCTTCGGGGCGCGAGCCGTGGGCCGACGTGCCCGTGACCTTGACCGTCAGCGCGGCGCCGTCCTGGACGATGTCGATGGCGAAGGGGCCACCCTGGCCCGCGTACTTGGCGATGAACGCCTCTCGGGCCGCGCCCAGGCGCTGCGCCGCGGCGGCCAGATCACCGCCCGTGAGGCGCGCGGTGGCCGTCTGCGGCACGGCGTTGGCCGAGGCGGCGCCCGCCATCGCAGCGATGGTGACCGCACCGGCCGGCACGGCGGCGGCAGGTGCCAGGGCGAACGAGGCGCGCAGCGCGCCCGAACCCTTTTCGGCCACCACGGCGGGGTACTTGCTGTCCAGCACGATGTTGTACTCGGGCAGCTGGGTCTTGGCGCGGTAGTACTTCATCGCGTCGCCGCCCGTCTCTTCGGTCGTCTCGACCATGAGGCGGATGGTGCGGGCCATCGGCAGGCCGCTGTCCTTGACCGCCTTCATCGCGTACAGCACCGCGGCGATGGAGCCCTTGTCGTCGATGGAGCCGCGCCCGTACAGGTTGCCGCCCACCCGCGTGAGCTTGAACGGGTCCAGCCGGGTGCCGTCGTCCAGCACCCATTCGTCGGCCACCACGGGCACCACGTCGGCGTGCGTGAGGATGCCGAATTCTTCGGTGCCCGTGCCGGGCAGCTTCACTTCGAAGATGCGGTTGTCCACGTTGCGGTACTGCAGGCCGAAGTCCTTGGCCATGCCTTCGACCAGCGTGCCGAAGGCGATGATGGCCTTGTCCTCGTGCGGGGGCACCTTGTCGGCGCGCACCGTGGGAATGGCCACCATCTTCGCGGTCGTGTCGATCACCGCCGTGTGGTGGTGCAGCCGGTTGTACAGGCCCAGCAGGCGGCTGATGTTCACCAGGTCGTCGCCCGCCAGCGTGGCCTTGGACCCATACGCCTTCACGCTGGGCGCCAGCGCAGGGTAGGTGCGCACCGCGCGTTCGAGGAACGCGCTGAAATCGCCGCTGGGCGCGCCCGTCTCGGCGACCACCAGGCGGTCCAGATCGGGTTTCTTGAGCGTGCCCGCCAAGGGCGCGGCGTCGGTCGGCGCGGTCACGCTGGAGCAGGCCGAAAGGCCCAGGGCCAGGCCGGCCGCCATCAAAAGCTTCTTCATGAATGTCCTCGGGATTGTGGAGAGCGCGGCGCCCCGCGCGGACCGCATGTGGCGCGGCCCGCGCCGGGCCGGGGTGGAGGATGCCCACCCACCGGCCGCGCGCGGGGCGAAGTTTAGCCCTGCCCCGAGGCGTTTCGGTGAAGCCGGCAACCCGCGCGCGCAGCCGCCAGCGCCGACCATCGGGCCGCCAGGCCCGCAAAAAGAAGCGGAAGAGGCCGCTGGCCCGCGGTCAGGACAGGCGCGTCATGCCCGGCAGCTCGCAGGCGTAGATCGCGTTGCGCAGCGCGGCGATGGCCTCGTAGCGGGTGAAGCTGCGGCGCCAGGCCAGCACCACGCGGCGCATGGGCGGCGGGCTGCCATCGGCCTCCTGGATCGGCAGGTAGCGGATGTGCGTGTCATCGCTCTTGCGGCGGCGCGACCCCGTGTGCAGGGCATCGCGCGGCACCGACAGGCGCGGCACCAGCGTCACGCCCATGCCGGCCGACACCATGTGCTTGATCGTCTCGAGCGATGAGCCCTCGAACGTGCGGCGGATGCCCTCGGCATTGCTCGCGTAGCGCGCGAACTCGGGGCAGACCTCCAGCACATGGTCGCGAAAGCAATGGCCCGCGCCCAGCAGCAGCATGGTCTCGCTCTTGAGCTGCGCGGCGGAAATGGATTTCTGTTCGGCCAGCGGGTGGCTGCTGGGCACGGCCGCCATGAACGGCTCGTCGTACAGCGGCGCCATCGCCAGGCCCGTGTCGGGAAACGGCTCGGCCATGATCGCGCAGTCGATCTCGCCGGTGCGCAGCATCTCCAGCAGCTTGACGGTGAAGTTCTCCTGCAGCATGAGCGGCATCTGCGGCGTGCGCGCGATGGCATGGCGCACCAGCTCGGGCAGCAGGTAGGGACCGATCGTGTAGATCACGCCCAGCGTGAGCGCCCCGGCCAGCGGGTCCTTGCCGCGCTTGGCGATTTCCTTGATGGCGGCGGCCTGTTCCAGCACGCTCTGCGCCTGGCGCACGATCTCGTCGCCCAGCGAGGTGACCGACACCTCGCCCGCGCTGCGCTCGAAAAGTTTGACCTCCAGCTCGTCTTCCAGCTTCTTGATGGCCACCGACAGCGTGGGCTGCGACACATAGCAAGCATCGGCCGCCCGGCCAAAGTGCTTCTCCCGGGCCACAGCGACGATGTATTTGAGTTCCGTGAGGGTCATTGTTGGATGCGGATTGGCGAACGCGACATTGTGCGCCGAGATGAAACCCCTGTCGGTCAGCAGTTCGCGGGGAGTTCGGTGGGGGGGAAGGAACTTTACCCAGGCTTCACACTGGGTGGCGGGGCGGGCCAGGGGCTGGCGGAAGGTGCATTGCATGCCCGGAAACCGCTGGCGGCCGAGGCATGTGCGTTGTGCGCTAGTGTCCTGTCCCGTTAATTCGCCCGCATAGTCTGGCGAGTTTTTCGAGGATGGAGTCTGCTGTAGCTGTCCAAGTAAACGGCTGGCAGGACTGGTTGTAATTCGCGATGAATGTGTCGATCTTGTTGATCAGATCCTTCACGCTGGTGAACGAGCCACGGCGGATTGCCCGCGTGGTGATGATCGAGAAGAAGCGCTCGACCTGATTGAGCCAGCTTGAATAGGTCGGAACGAAGTGCATGTGCCAGCGAGGCCGCTCGGCCAACCAAGCGCGCACCTTTGGATGCTTGTGGCTGGCGTAGTTATCAGCTATGCAGTGCACATCCAGTTCGTCGGGCACTGCCTTGTCGATGGCGCGCAGGAAGGCAAGGAACTCTTGATGACGATGCCGGGGCCGGCACTGCGCGATCACTTGGCCATTCATCACGTTCAGGGCCGCGAACAAGGTGGTGGTGCCGTGGCGCACGTAGTCGTGCGTGACACCTTCGACATAGCCAAACCCCATTGGCAGCATCGGCTGCGTACGCTCCAAAGCTTGGCATTGGCTCTTCTCGTCCACGCACAGCACCAGCGCGTTGTCAGGTGGGTTCAGGTACAGCCCCACAACGTCGCGCAGCTTCTCGATGAACAGCGGATCGGTCGACAGCTTGAAGCTGTCGGCCCGGTGCGGCTTGAGGTTGAAGGTCTGCAGATAGCGCGCCACCGTGCTCTTGCTGATGCCCGTATCGGCGGCCAGCGTGCGGGTGCTCCAGTGGGTACCCCCATCAGCAGGCTTGGTGTGCAACGTCTTGGTAATCAACTCAGCAACACGCTCGTCATCTACCGTGCGGGGGCGACCCGGGCGCAACTCGTCGTAAAGCCCTGCAATGCGATGGCGCGCATAGCGCCCGCGCCACTTGGTGACAGTGCTACGACTGATCCCCAGAGCCTGCGCAACCGCGGTGCTGGCTTTATCTGTGCCTTCGCAAGTCAGCACGATGCGCGCCCTGAGCGACAACGCCGCTGGCAGCGAACGTGATCGCGCCATGGACGTCAGTTCCGCGCGCTCCACTTCACTAAGCGCAATTTCTGTTCGGGTCGTTGCATTGGGCATGGCGGCACCTCAAGGATGGCCCGAAACCATGCAGCTATCGTGCCTGCGAATTAACGGGACAGGACACTAGCGGGTCCTTCACGCCGACCTGGCCCGAGGCGATGTCGGTGTAGTCGAACTGGTGCGCCAGGGCGTCGCCCGCATGCGCGGCCTTGAGCGTGCGGCCCAGCGCGTCGTAGCTGAACTGGGCGAAACGGCTGCCGTTCTCATCGACGATGGCGGTCAGCAGGAACGGGTTGCCGGTGTCTTCGTACAGGTAGGTCTTCTGGTACTGGTCCTGCAGGCGGGACGACACCAGCCGGTCGCCCACGCCGTCCTGGTAGCTGTAACGGTAGGTGGTGGTTTGGTAGTCCGGCGTGATGATCTGTTCGATCAGCCGATCGCCCCAGACGAGGGTGAGGGTCTTGCCGAAGGCGTTGGTGATGGTGGTCAGGCGCCCGTAGGTGTACCCGTAGGTGGTGACCCAGCCGTTGCGCGCCTTGCGGCTCAGGAGCTTGCCCGCGCTGTCGAAGGTGAGCACGGTGTCGTCGCTGGCGTTCCGAAAGCGCCACAGGCCATCGGCCTGGGCCAGCGTGTCGCTGCGCTGGTCGCCCACCCAGTCCTGCTGGGCGCCCGCGCGCTGAAAGCCCCGCTCCTCGCCGTTGCCGAACAAGATCCTCATGAATCCTTCTGTTTGAGGTTAGGGCGGAAGATAAAGCCAAACAGGCCTTACGCCCTAGTAAATCATGCCGATGTCGCTACAAAATATATAGCAAACCGGCTTGATCGAAAGTTGCCTGCGACGGGCAGGACATGGATTCAAGGGGCTGCGTTGGCTGCGCATGGATTTCCCCTTGGCCGTAAGAACTGGGACGGCGGTAGCCGTCCCCTCCCCCTCAAGGGAACCGTTCAGCCCCCCGCATCAGCTTTCAAGGATAAAAATATAGCAAAAATAGAATTCAATATTTAAACCATTAATTCATCATTTATTTTCATCAATCTTTTTAAATCTATGAACGATGAACTCATATTGACCATCTTCTTTATACAACTCCGTTGTCAAAACATAGTCACCTTGCGAAAGGTCAAATTCCCCGCCTTCTCTATCCTCTGCTCCGTCAAAAACAGAATCAAAAAACTTAAAAACATTATCCCTTTGCGAGTAAGACAGCTTTTCCTGTAGCTGAGGAAGCTGCACAGGCACTTCCAAAAGTATTTTATTAGCAACCTCATATGGGAGCCTCTCACAACCCCATGTTTGACGAATCCGAATAGGGAGGAGTGGGCGCCAGTAGCCGTTTGAGCGTGATGAGGCCCAGCAACGGTCTGCGCCTGGGTGCATGAGGGGCCTTGCAGGCCCGGTGGCTCAGGCTTTCACCGTTTGCAGGCGCACTTGTGCCTTGCCAGTGGCGGGCTTGAAGAAAGCATCCACGCCCCGATGCAGGAACCAGGCCAGTCGCTTCATGTTGTAGCAGGCGGCCATCATCGTCATCCCCACCGTGGCGCGCGCCTGTCCGATGGTGCGCACGAACTTGCCCCCCAGGTGGCGGATACCGGCGAACACGTGCTCCACCTTGGCTCGTTTCTTTGCGATGCGCTGGTTGCGCCCCTTCTGGCATTCGCTCTGTGGTCGGCCCGCCTGCGCACGGCGCTGCATCGCATCCACGAATCCCAGCACTTTCAGCATCTGGCACCTTTGGCGGCTCGGGTAGGCTTTGTCCGCATGCACTGCCCGCCCGGTGTTGTGCATGTCCAGCACCTCATCGAAGTGGTGCCCGTCGTGCTCGCTGGCCGTGCCCGTGGCGAGGCGGCGGATGAAGCCGTGCTTGAGGTCCACGCTCACGCTGAGCTTGTAGCCGAAGTGGCTTTTGCCGTGCTTCTTCGTGTGCGTGGCCTCCACATCCTTTTGCCTGCGTCGCGCTTGGCTCCAGTCCGGCTGCCCGCCTTGTGCCAGCGTTCGCCGCTCCTGCTGGCCGATGTGCTGTCGGGGCGCGGGCACCAGCGTGGCATCAATGGCCTGCCCGCCCCGGGCGATGTAGCCGTGGCGCTGCAGTTGGGCATCCACCCCCTGGAACAAGGCCGTTGCCCCGCCCACGCCAAGGCGCTCGCCAAAGCGCCAGATCGTGTTGCGGTCCGGCACGTTCATCGCATCCTGCAACAGGCAAAACCGCTGGTAGCTCCCCCGGTCCAGCAACTGATACTCCATCTGCTCATCGGACAGGTTGTACAGCCGCTTCAACACCAGGATGCGCACCATCACCTCGGTGGGGTAGGCGGGCCGACCGCCCCGGCGGCCACCCCCGCGTTCGATCAAGGCATCCACCAGCCGGGCCAGTTCTGCGAAGTCGATGTGCCGCGCGATCACCTGCAGCGGATCGCCCACCTCATCTCTCTTGTGTTGGCGCGAGGCCTCAGCGAACAGGTCGAACTTCAGGGCGCTACGGGGAGTGATCATGGCAAAGGATGGAGCACGCATTCTCGATCAACAAGGGACCGGATGGGTTTTGAGAGGTTCCCATATGACTTGCAAGAAACCCACCTAACAACCAAATTATCATTGCAATGAACAAAAGCTGATTGCAGAGGCTCATCACCAAAAACGATAACAGGAAACCCACCGCAATCAACAACTCCAAGAAAATCGACTACAGAGCATGCCCGATCATAGTCACTCTCCGAAGCACCAGAAGAACTACCATCGACTCCTTTCCAGCTAGAAATTACATTTTCAGAAGCCCCAACCAACGGTCCACCATTAGTGTTTACCCATTTATTAATCATGCGATTCTCCGTTATCTTGGTTGTCTACCCCGGGTCAGCAGGAACGGGTTGCCAGTGTCTTCGTACAGGTGGGAACCTCTCAAAACCCATCCGGTCCCTTGTTGATCGAGAATGCGTGCTCCATCCTTTGCCATGATCACTCCCCGTAGCGCCCTGAAGTTCGACCTGTTCGCTGAGGCCTCGCGCCAACACAAGAGAGATGAGGTGGGCGATCCGCTGCAGGTGATCGCGCGGCACATCGACTTCGCAGAACTGGCCCGGCTGGTGGATGCCTTGATCGAACGCGGGGGTGGCCGCCGGGGCGGTCGGCCCGCCTACCCCACCGAGGTGATGGTGCGCATCCTGGTGTTGAAGCGGCTGTACAACCTGTCCGATGAGCAGATGGAGTATCAGTTGCTGGACCGGGGGAGCTACCAGCGGTTTTGCCTGTTGCAGGATGCGATGAACGTGCCGGACCGCAACACGATCTGGCGCTTTGGCGAGCGCCTTGGCGTGGGCGGGGCAACGGCCTTGTTCCAGGGGGTGGATGCCCAACTGCAGCGCCACGGCTACATCGCCCGGGGCGGGCAAGCCATTGATGCCACGCTGGTGCCCGCGCCCCGACAGCACATCGGCCAGCAGGAGCGGCGAACGCTGGCACAAGGCGGGCAGCCGGACTGGAGCCAAGCGCGACGCAGGCAAAAGGATGTGGAGGCCACGCACACGAAGAAGCACGGCAAAAGCCACTTCGGCTACAAGCTCAGCGTGAGCGTGGACCTCAAGCACGGCTTCATCCGCCGCCTCGCCACGGGCACGGCCAGCGAGCACGACGGGCACCACTTCGATGAGGTGCTGGACATGCACAACACCGGGCGGGCAGTGCATGCGGACAAAGCCTACCCGAGCCGCCAAAGGTGCCAGATGCTGAAAGTGCTGGGATTCGTGGATGCGATGCAGCGCCGTGCGCAGGCGGGCCGACCACAGAGCGAATGCCAGAAGGGGCGCAACCAGCGCATCGCAAAGAAACGAGCCAAGGTGGAGCACGTGTTCGCCGGTATCCGCCACCTGGGGGGCAAGTTCGTGCGCACCATCGGACAGGCGCGCGCCACGGTGGGGATGACGATGATGGCCGCCTGCTACAACATGAAGCGACTGGCCTGGTTCCTGCATCGGGGCGTGGATGCTTTCTTCAAGCCCGCCACTGGCAAGGCACAAGTGCGCCTGCAAACGGTGAAAGCCTGAGCCACCGGGCCTGCAAGGCCCCTCATGCACCCAGGCGCAGACCGTTGCTGGGCCTCATCACGCTCAAACGGCTACTGGCGCCCACTCCTCCCTATTCGGATTCGTCAAACATGGGGTTGTGAGAGGCTCCCAGGTAGGTCTTCTGGTACTGGTCCTGCAGGCGGGACGACACCAGCCGGTGGCCCACGCCGTCCTGGTGTCCCAAATAACCCAGGGCCTGCAATGCGATGCAGGCGGCCCATACAACCCTCATGTTTCTCTCCCGTTTGATGTGGGGCCTGACATGAGGTCAAACAGGCCCCACGCCCTAGTAAATCATGTCGTTAATGCTATTTAATTAATAGCAAATAGGACTGATTGGCGGACACTTGCCTGCTGCGGGAAAGGCATGGGACTCCAGAGACTGCGGCGCCCCCCCTGACCGCAAGAATTGGGTGCGACGGCCGCCGCCCCTTAATGCAAACTTGCTGCTCTTGGGCACTCTGCAAGATGAGCCATCCTAAATATTCAAAGATATTTAACTCACGACACAAGTGCTACTTTGAACGTTTGCCGACAACTTTAAATAAACGTGTATCCAGCACCTCCGTATTATTACCACCATTTATATATAAAGGTGTGAAAACACGCACCACCGTAGTCTCCGGCACTACCCCCACAGCGTTTAGCCTTACCGATACCCCATTGCTCACAGTAATTGGGGCGCAATCCGCAACCACCACGCCTTCTGCAGACTGAACGATTAGGCTGACTTGCGCAGCATTGTGAAGCCCTTGAACTCTCACATCTATTTGAAAATTAATCTCATCTCCCGCTACCAATGGAGTTTCACCTGAGGGGGATGTTTTCTGGATGGAGACAGTAGGTTTTGCTTCCTCTTTACCTTTGCAACCTGTAACGATCAATAAGGTAGTCGAGACCGCTACCGCCCCATTTATAAGAAAACATCTTTTGGCATTCATTCGCACGCCCAGTCACAAGCTTGTTTAACCGCTTTTCAGTGCCATATTTCTCCAATAGCCCGATAAGACACATATCGCCCAGCTCCCAGAGACTAATGAGATGGCTAATGAGATGCCTAATGAGATAGCTTTGCCACAGATAGCTCAAAAACCCTATTTACAAGCTGATCCGGATCATCATTCTTCGCAAATTCAATCTGGATTGGCCCTTCCTTGGGCAATAGCCGATTCCATATTTTTATATTCATTTTTATTTTTTCTCCGATGCCTGACCCACAAAAAAAACAGCCAGCCCCACTGCAATCAAAGCACCTCCCAATTGCAGCAAAGCCCGCATTAAATACATGCCCTTATTCTTTCCAGGAAATGAACCAAGCCATGCCGTTTGCAAAGACCACATTAAAAACCCCTGCAACCAAACATAGAACGAGGGTCATCAGTGAGAGCGCCCAATTTTTCATATTATTATTTCTTTTTATTGGTTCGGTGGTACACGATGGCGTGCCCGATACCAGGCAGACTCCCCCAATCAAGCACGAAAGCCAACCAAGCCAAGCTACTCAACGGATTGTTCGGAAAGAAATAAAACCCAAGGAACATCAGAATTCCACCCAACAGAGGTATCCAGGATGGCGATGGTTTCTTTTTGATAAACGTCACATAAAAGCAGCGCCAATTCAGGAACACCAGCCAAGTGCCGACCAGAAACAACAGTACGCACAAGGCTTTCATTTCAAAAAAACCACCATACGCTATCAAACCGCAGCCCTATGATTCAATTCTTATTTATTTTTCTCAACCGTCGATCAATCCACTTGTAAAGCAAAAAGTTATAAAAAATCCAGGGATGCAGCCAAAATCAAAGAAAAAGAACAACCACCAGAATGGTTTTTGAAGAAGATAAAAACCAAAGGCCAAACATCCACCTCCAACAAGCGGATCCAAGATATATTCTTATTCTTTATAAAAATTCCATGAAAAGCATACCAATTATAAAAAACAAAAGGAATTCCCAGAAGGGAACCTCTCAAAACCCATCCGGTCCCTTGTTGATCGAGAATGCGTGCTCCATCCTTTGCCATGATCACTCCCCGTAGCGCCCTGAAGTTCGACCTGTTCGCTGAGGCCTCGCGCCAACACAAGAGAGATGAGGTGGGCGATCCGCTGCAGGTGATCGCGCGGCACATCGACTTCGCAGAACTGGCCCGGCTGGTGGATGCCTTGATCGAACGCGGGGGTGGCCGCCGGGGCGGTCGGCCCGCCTACCCCACCGAGGTGATGGTGCGCATCCTGGTGTTGAAGCGGCTGTACAACCTGTCCGATGAGCAGATGGAGTATCAGTTGCTGGACCGGGGGAGCTACCAGCGGTTTTGCCTGTTGCAGGATGCGATGAACGTGCCGGACCGCAAAACGATCTGGCGCTTTGGCGAGCGCCTTGGCGTGGGCGGGGCAACGGCCTTGTTCCAGGGGGTGGATGCCCAACTGCAGCGCCACGGCTACATCGCCCGGGGCGGGCAAGCCATTGATGCCACGCTGGTGCCCGCGCCCCGACAGCACATCGGCCAGCAGGAGCGGCGAACGCTGGCACAAGGCGGGCAGCCGGACTGGAGCCAAGCGCGACGCAGGCAAAAGGATGTGGAGGCCACGCACACGAAGAAGCACGGCAAAAGCCACTTCGGCTACAAGCTCAGCGTGAGCGTGGACCTCAAGCACGGCTTCATCCGCCGCCTCGCCACGGGCACGGCCAGCGAGCACGACGGGCACCACTTCGATGAGGTGCTGGACATGCACAACACCGGGCGGGCAGTGCATGCGGACAAAGCCTACCCGAGCCGCCAAAGGTGCCAGATGCTGAAAGTGCTGGGATTCGTGGATGCGATGCAGCGCCGTGCGCAGGCGGGCCGACCACAGAGCGAATGCCAGAAGGGGCGCAACCAGCGCATCGCAAAGAAACGAGCCAAGGTGGAGCACGTGTTCGCCGGTATCCGCCACCTGGGGGGCAAGTTCGTGCGCACCATCGGACAGGCGCGCGCCACGGTGGGGATGACGATGATGGCCGCCTGCTACAACATGAAGCGACTGGCCTGGTTCCTGCATCGGGGCGTGGATGCTTTCTTCAAGCCCGCCACTGGCAAGGCACAAGTGCGCCTGCAAACGGTGAAAGCCTGAGCCACCGGGCCTGCAAGGCCCCTCATGCACCCAGGCGCAGACCGTTGCTGGGCCTCATCACGCTCAAACGGCTACTGGCGCCCACTCCTCCCTATTCGGATTCGTCAAACATGGGGTTGTGAGAGGCTCCCTCTTGTGTTGGCGCGTGCCGTCCGCAAGCTCCACCACCCAGCGCGAAGCGCTGTCTTTCCGTATGCGTTGCACGCCGGTGTTGAACTGGATTTTTTCTCGCAGGCCAAACGCATCGGCAAAGCTGCGCAGGTAGGCCAGAATCTGCCGGTGCGACGGATAGTCGGGATAGTCGCGAGGCATGGGATAGCCGATGAAACCCGACAGATCGCGCGATGAAATGAAATGGGTCGACGCATAGACGGGCGAGCCAGGATTCGTCGTATCCCACAGGCCGCCCAGGTCGCTGTGGCGTTCGAACTGGTCATAGTCCAGCCCCTGCATCTTCAGGGCCCGCGCAGCGCTCAGCCCGCCGGGGCCCGCACCGATGACACACACAGCGGCCGAACGGTCGGCCGGCTTCGATTGCGAGAGATTCGTCATGCGCTCAATTCCTTCTTTGGATACCTGGATGGCAGGAGCCACTTTAGGAAGAAGGAGTCAGGGCACGTGGGGCGGATCCGGCCAGGAGGGGGGTCGTATCGGCCATGCCTTCTCGGGGGAATCCCTTGTCGGAGCGCAAGTTGGCTGGAGAGCTGCCGAGCAGTGGAGTCGATGCAGGTCATATCGCTGGAGGACATCCTTGTCAAGGAACCGCCGAGTGCCTCTTCGATGGTCATTGCAACGGTCGCGCCGCTCCGCCCAAACAACGATAGCGTTGCCAATGTTTTTGCAGGTCACAGAGCCTCGTGGATCGACCAGGGACATGAGCAACCCAGGACAGCGCAGACTTTTCCGGTGGGCTTCGAGCGGGTGCCAAGTGTTTGAGCAACCTGCGAGCGCAAAAAAAAGCCTAAGTAGATCAACTACTTAGGCTTATACATGGCGGAGAGGGTGGGACAAAGTTGTCCTAGCCCGAAAAGTCTTATGAATCAACTACTTGGATAGTAGTAGGGTTCAAAATCTTGCTACCAGTAGTGCTACCAGCGACAGTCGAGAGATGATACATCATCAGTTCAACGGACAACGATGCGGTAGGGAAGTGAGACCATAAGGTCGTACAGGTACGGCCTGGGGATGGGCAGCGGTAAAGTGCTGTGATGCCCGACCTCACCACCTGCAGGGAGCCTCTCACAACCCCATGTTTGACGAATCCGAATAGGGAGGAGTGGGCGCCAGTAGCCGTTTGAGCGTGATGAGGCCCAGCAACGGTCTGCGCCTGGGTGCATGAGGGGCCTTGCAGGCCCGGTGGCTCAGGCTTTCACCGTTTGCAGGCGCACTTGTGCCTTGCCAGTGGCGGGCTTGAAGAAAGCATCCACGCCCCGATGCAGGAACCAGGCCAGTCGCTTCATGTTGTAGCAGGCGGCCATCATCGTCATCCCCACCGTGGCGCGCGCCTGTCCGATGGTGCGCACGAACTTGCCCCCCAGGTGGCGGATACCGGCGAACACGTGCTCCACCTTGGCTCGTTTCTTTGCGATGCGCTGGTTGCGCCCCTTCTGGCATTCGCTCTGTGGTCGGCCCGCCTGCGCACGGCGCTGCATCGCATCCACGAATCCCAGCACTTTCAGCATCTGGCACCTTTGGCGGCTCGGGTAGGCTTTGTCCGCATGCACTGCCCGCCCGGTGTTGTGCATGTCCAGCACCTCATCGAAGTGGTGCCCGTCGTGCTCGCTGGCCGTGCCCGTGGCGAGGCGGCGGATGAAGCCGTGCTTGAGGTCCACGCTCACGCTGAGCTTGTAGCCGAAGTGGCTTTTGCCGTGCTTCTTCGTGTGCGTGGCCTCCACATCCTTTTGCCTGCGTCGCGCTTGGCTCCAGTCCGGCTGCCCGCCTTGTGCCAGCGTTCGCCGCTCCTGCTGGCCGATGTGCTGTCGGGGCGCGGGCACCAGCGTGGCATCAATGGCTTGCCCGCCCCGGGCGATGTAGCCGTGGCGCTGCAGTTGGGCATCCACCCCCTGGAACAAGGCCGTTGCCCCGCCCACGCCAAGGCGCTCGCCAAAGCGCCAGATCGTGTTGCGGTCCGGCACGTTCATCGCATCCTGCAACAGGCAAAACCGCTGGTAGCTCCCCCGGTCCAGCAACTGATACTCCATCTGCTCATCGGACAGGTTGTACAGCCGCTTCAACACCAGGATGCGCACCATCACCTCGGTGGGGTAGGCGGGCCGACCGCCCCGGCGGCCACCCCCGCGTTCGATCAAGGCATCCACCAGCCGGGCCAGTTCTGCGAAGTCGATGTGCCGCGCGATCACCTGCAGCGGATCGCCCACCTCATCTCTCTTGTGTTGGCGCGAGGCCTCAGCGAACAGGTCGAACTTCAGGGCGCTACGGGGAGTGATCATGGCAAAGGATGGAGCACGCATTCTCGATCAACAAGGGACCGGATGGGTTTTGAGAGGTTCCCATCAGTCATCTTCACCATCTAGGTCTTCCTGAAACTCGGTTTGTTCAGTATGCAGATTTTTGTCAATCTTTGATGAGTATGCAACCTTATCACCCATAAAAAGATGGTTAACAAAGAAACTCACCATTTCTTTATCAACCCCCCAGGGAATGCTTATGACAACTTGGTCGTATTTCTTTAGAAATTTCTTTTTAAAATATATTATTATCTTATCAGGATGAAATTCGACAATATCAACTCCACCATAGTGCCCTCCCTTTTGAGAATCAAGCTCAATATGTGGCTCAGTAAGGGGGGGGTCATCACCTGGATCTATATAGACGCAGATCTGAAGAGAAAGATATCCATTCTGGGTGATGAAATTAACAGCATTAGTGTCATTTTCATCGTAGTGATACTCAGTCTTTTGGGCGATGATTTCTAAATTTTCCATATATACTCCCAACTTAATTCGAAATTTCTGGTAACCATGATTTTCTAACAGCCTCCCTTGGCAACCCTAGCGGCTTTCCTCGCGTTTCTTCGATTTCTTGCGTTGACGGCTTTTCTGGCGGCCTTGGTGTTAGTCCTCCACGACCCCGAATTACCGTCCGCATCTGTCCAATGGTATTCAATGTTTAAACCCTTGGCAGCTGCTGCATTGTTCATATTGCCTTTACAGCCAGAGCATGCAGGGAGTGATGCATCCGTGTAAACCACTCTATCTCCTGGCTTTATGCGCGGATCAATAATGCTCTTCGATTCGGTGTGCGAGGCGATTTGCTCGGGCCAAGATGGTCCTGTGGCGCCGCCGCTCACCAAAGGCTCTGAATACCGAATAGATCCATCAGGTGCATAAACAGTGATGGTGGCGGTGTGATGCTCCCAGCCCCAGGGATCAATCCAACTAATTGGATTGGGCGCATAAAGATGCAGATTGGCCCCGCCAGCGCGGCCAATCGGATCAGGACTGATGAACCGCCCCACATCCGGGTCGTAGTACCGGAAAGTGTTGTAGTGCAGCCCCGTCTCCCGGTCCAGGTACTGCCCCTGCATCCGCAGGTTCTGCTCCAGCCTCTCCTGCCCATGGCGCTGCTGCATCGCGGGTACGGCCCCTCCGTCCACCCGCACCGCCTCCCACTGTTCCTGGATCGTGTTGCCCCACGTCCGGTAACTCGCCCTCCAGCGCACCTGCCCACCTTCGTCCGTCACTTCCTCCGGCAGCCCCGACGGGTCCGTGTGGAAGTGGCTGATGCGCGCGCTGCGGCGCGCTCGCGCCTGCGCCAATGCATCGGCCGTGGGCGCCTCGCCCGGTGCGGCCATCGGGTTGGGCGGGATACCTGGAGCGTGGTGCGCGGCCGGGTCTTCCTCGCACAGGCGGTTCCCGTCCGCATCGATGCGCGCCAGCGGCACGTAGCTGCCCGCCTCGTACACGTAGCTGGTCACCTTCGAGCCGCGCCGCTCCTCGATCAGCCGCATACCCTCCCACACGAACACCGTCTCCCCGAAGGCGTCCGCCTTGGCGATGCGCCGACCCAGCGCGTCGTACCGAAACCGCACGGCCTGCTGCGCCGCCTCTGCCGTGCCCGCGTGCCGCGTGGTCTGCACCGACACCAACTGGTCTTCCTCGTCCCACTCCAGCCTTTGCACCGTGTGCCGGCCGATTCGCTTTTCCACCAGCCGCGACAGCCCGTCGTAGGCAAAGCGCTTGTCCTCGTACACCCGAACCAGGTTGTCCCGCAGGTAGCCCGTGGAGCCCGTGGCCGTCCCTGACCCCATCGCCGGGCCGCCACGCCCGGCAAGATCGCCCGCATCCAGCAGGTTCCCCGCAGGGTCGTAGCGGAACACTTCCTCCAAGCGCCCCCCGACACCCAGGCCCGCCTGCGCGCCCGGCCCCGCTCGCACCGCCTGCTCCACCCGCCCCGTGGCGTCGTAACTCCATTGCGTGCGTCCCTTGTGGCTGTGCACGCTATCGCGCAACTCGCCCGCCGCGTCGTACCTGTATTGCTTGAGCAAGCCCACCGCCGCCGACAGGCCTCGCTGCCCCAGCGCTTCGATCTGCTGCTGCCACTCCTGGCGCCATCGCGCATCGTGCAGGCCCGCGCCCGAGCGCGTCCAACTGCCCAGGCGGCGGTCCAGCGGGTCGAGCACGAAGCGCGTGGCCAGACTGCCCTGGCTGCGCATCACCTCGCGGTGCAGCGCGTCGCGTTCGATGTCCGCGATCAGGCGGTGCACTTCGCGTGCGGCCTCGGGCAGTTCAGCGGCGATGCCTTGCGCCCCAGCCGGGCTTTCCTCCTCCTGGACCAATCCCAGATTGATCTGGTGCAGGTGCCCGGAGCCGTAGTGCAGGTAATTCAGGCTGCGCCGCAGGCGCACACCACCCTGCAGGCGCCCTGCGCCACCGGCAGCGCTCGTCACCACGGGCAACTCAGTCCGCGTGCGGTTGCCCAATGCGTCGTGCGCATGCCTCAAGGTGTGGTTTTGCCCGCTCTCCGCGTCTTCGGCATGCTCGCCCACGATGCGGCCCATGGCGTCGTAGTCGAAGCGCGTGGTGTGCAGCCGTTGCAGGCGGTTCAGTCCCTCGCCCCCACCCTGCTCCGCGGCAGGGCCTGCGCGCCAGCGCGTGGCTTCAACCATTCGCCCGGCTCTGTCGTACCGATAGCGCAAAACGCTGGCGCCCACGCGCTTTTCCACCAGCCGTCCGAGGGCGTCGCGGCGCAGTTCCGTGCGCCGCGGGGCCTGCACCCTTCGGGCCGCCGGGCCCTGCGCGAGGGTGCCGTCACGGGCTTGCGTTTCCAGTTCATGGAATACGTCTTCGTTCATGGCGGGGTGGTGCACTATGGCGATCACCTGCCCGTCCGTGTCGTATTCGATGCCCACGCGCGTGCCGTCCAGTCGCGTCTCTTCCACGAGCCGGTCGGCATCGTCGTAGCGGAAGCGATAGACACCGCCGTTCTCAGTGGACAAGGCCGAGAGCCGGTGGGCCGCATCGTGGGCCATGCCAATATCGCGGCCCTGTGCATCGCGCCGCCACAGCAGTTGACCGCGAGCGTTGTGCCCGTAGCGCGTGGCACGCGCCAGCGCATCGGTGTGCTCCACCAGCCGGCCGCCCGCGTCGTAGGCAAAGCCCTGACTGCTGCCGTCGGCCAACTGCAGAGACACCAGCCGCCCGCGTGCATCGAAGATGCTCTTGGTCTTCTGCCCCAGCGCGTCCGTCACGGCAAGAAGGTTGCCCCACCCGTCCCAAGCGTAATGCGTGGCCTGGCCCGAACAGTCGGTATAGCGCGCCAACAGCCCTCGCTCGTTCCAGACCAGGTTCTTGTGCCCTCCCAGCGCGTCACGGATCTGGATCAGTTGCCCATCCGCATCGTGGGCGTATTCGGTCACCCCGCCATCGGGGGCCGTTTCCTGCACGGGCAAGCCCTGGCGGTCATATTCGTATCGCCAGGTAGCGCCGTCGGGTCCGGTGATGCGCAGCGGCTCGAACCATTGGCTGTCCCACAGCATGCGTGTGAGCCGTCCGAGCGGGTCCACCACGCCGGACTGCAGGCCGTTTTCGTCGTACTGGAACATGGTCGTGGCCCCTGACGGCGTGCTGCACGCCAAAAGCTCGCGGCGCTCGTTCCACTCCAGCCGCCAAGTCTCGCCGAGCGGGTTGGTATAGCTGGTGAGGTTGTGCCATCGGTCCCATTGCCATTGATCGACGCGGCCGAGGTGATCGGTGGCGCTCGTCCAGCCGTCTTCATCGGTTCCCTCCGTGCCCGCCGAGCCATAGGCAATGTCATAGGCCTCGCCGTCCTCCGTCCAGTGCCGCACCACGCGGCGGTCTCGCAAGATTCGGCCGTCCGCTGCGCGCGCGCCGTCCTGCCGCTCGGGACCGCTGGCTTCGGCAGCGCCCTCCCAGGCATAGTGGCACGTGAAACCGGCTGCGTCCTTTTGCAGGACCATGAGGCGTTCGGCATAGGCGAAATGCCGTGTGGGTGCCCGTGTGCGGTCCAGCACGCTGGCGAGTTGGCCGCTCTCGGCGCCATCGCCACCGTGATCGTAGTGATAGGCCGCCAGCAGGCCCAGTTGCTCGCCCGCAGCGGCCTGCACGAGATGGATGGCGCGCAGGCGGCGCGTCTGGCCGTTCTCGCCGTGGTAATCGAGCCGCAGCACCCGGCCCAGGTGGTCGGCGATGCCGCACAGACGGCGCCTTCTGTCATAGCGCAGGCTGACCCAGTGGCCGAAGCGGTCGCGGATGCGCAGCAGCTTGAGCACATGGGTACCAGCCTGCATCGAAGCGCCGCCGAACTGATGGGTCACATGGTCGAGTCCACCCACCTCGTAGTGCCCGCCCGGTGTGCAGCCCAAAATGAAGCCTTCGGCCGTGTTGAAGAGCGAGGTTCCCGGCTCGACCGGGGGCAAGTCGATGTGCCGGCCCTGGGGATTCACGTAGGTGATGCGCTCAGGCGCTGCGCCCTCCACGGCACGCACGATATGCAGTTCGATCTCGTACGGAACGCTCCAGCCTTCGCCGTGCAAGGTGTCCGAGCGGTGGTCATGGTTGCTGTAGAAGCGCCGCCATTCGATGGGCAGCGGGCCGGGCAGGACGAAATCGGTGTCGATCCCGCCGTCAAGAACCTTGCCGCCAGTAGCGGGATGCACGGGATAGCCGATGAGAGCCCGAAAGCCCCGGCCCAGTGCTTCGCCTGCCATACCGACCACGGCACCCATTGCCAGGCAGCCGATCTTGCCCAGGAAGCTGCCCCGTCCCATGGCCAGCCCGACAGCGATCTCCAGCGCGGTTTCCCACCATTCGCGGTCCTCGGCGATATGGAGATAGGCTGTTTTGTTGCCCCCCATGAAGACGTTGTCCGACCCCGTGGCGATGGCCGCAGAACACATGAGCTTGTCGCCCTTGCGCGCAGCGGGATAGGTTTCGATGAACACCGAATCCGTGCCTTCGGCGATGAAGTTCGGATTGGGTTGACCGTGTTTGCTGCAGGTGGTGAAGTCTGCCACGGCGCGCATGGCGGCCTTCTTGTTGATTAAGACTGTCGCGGCGCCCCGGGTGCCCAGCGTACCCGTGATGTCCAGGTCGCCGATGTTCTCGGTCATCTCCTGGATCTTTTTCTCCTTGTAGTCGCTCCAGCCGGTGGCGCCTCCGATGAAGCCCGCCAGCAGGCCGCAAGCGATGATCGCGCCGCATCCCATCGTGGCCACCGACACCCCTGTGACCAAGGCCACGGCGCCGGCCACGAGCAGCGTCTCCACCATGCCCGATGCAAGCCGCAGCCCCACGCGGGCCAGCCGTGCCCAGACCGATACATGGCCAATCTCGTCTCCGAACCTCGCTGCGCCCAAGCCTCCCATATCGCCCGCCTCTATCTGTAGTTTGCCGATTCCATGGTTGGCTTGCCGAATCCGACGGAAGCCGAACGCTTCGTCGAGCGGCTAACGCCGAAGCACGAAGCTCGCCAGCACCGCATCGACCGCCCTGTGGTGTTCTTCGGTGAATGGCACGGGCAGCGAGAACGTGAAATTCAGCACAGTGCGCGAATCCGGCAGCAGAAATAACGTTTGCACGTGATGCACGGTACGCCCCTGCTGTTTGTAGCTGACGGTAAAGCGCGAGCCATTGATCTTCTGCTCCGGCGCGCCGAGCGTGGCCATCTGCACCTCCCCGCGCGTGAACTTGGCGACCTGCCGCGACAGTTCGGCGAGTTGACGCTGCAGGAATTGCGGCGGCGTCTCGTCAACTTCGAGTTCGTCCCTCGATACGGCAATGGTCATAGCGCCGGTGCCTGGCATCGGCGCTAGCACGTGCATGGTGCGGTCGGTGACGTTATCAGGAGCCTCGATGTGGCCGTCGTTGAAGTGGTATTGCATGAATGTCTGGAAGAAAGGGAAAGACGCCGAAAGTCAGCAGTTCAGATTGATCTTTTTCCCGAACTGGTCCAAGTCGTCTTGAAAGTTAAAAACGCCCTTGACCCCGTTGAGCACGATCGTGCCGTCAGCCTTCAGTGTGATCGATGCGGCCCCGCACATCAGCGTGACGCTCTCCCCCGCCACCTGCGTGATGTTCTTGCCCGCGTTCACGAACACCGTGTCGCTCTGCGCGTTCACCACCACGTTTTCCTTGGCCAGCACATTGGCGTTCAGGCTGGTGGAGGACAGCGATATGTTCTGCTCCGCCACCAGGTTCATGTTGCCGGTTTGGGCCACGGAGGCCACGTCACCGCCCGAGACCATGTTGCTTTGCCCGCCCGAAGTCACGTGCGTGAGCATGCCGGCCTTGGCCAACTGCGTGAGTTGCGCGCCACTGGAGATGGTCACGTGCTGCTGCGCATGCACAGACGTGCTCTGGCCCGAACTGACGACGATGGGCTTGGGACTGATCATGCTTTGCCCTTCCGGGCTCACGATGGACACGATCGGCTTGGTGATGTCCTTGGACAAATCCATCAGGCCACGCGCATCCGGCATGGCCGGGTCGGTGTTGGTGGGCATGGCCGTTTCCGCGCCCCCTCCTCCATCGCCACCCGAGCGGGAACTTGCCATCTTGGCCAGCGAGGCCAAGCCGCCCGCCGCGCCCCCGGTCATGGCCGCAATGCCTGCCCCCATGCTGGCGATCTGCGAGGCCTTGGCATCGGCCAATGCGCCGATGGTGGCGTTCACCGACGACACGGCCTGCCCGGCCTCCTGCATGAGTGAAGAGGTGTTGGCAAGGGTCGCACCCAACTGATCGAACCCGTCCGGGTTGTTGCTCGCCACCTTGGAGGTGAAATCCTGCGGGTACGTGGTGATCAGCAGCCCCTTGTCCGCCCGGATCGACCCCCACAGGTCCGTGCGCAGCTCGAACCCGTACCCGCGCTGCGAGCCGCTGCCCTGGTGCATCAGGTACCCCATGTTCAGGTACGTGTTGCCGTAGGTGTTGGACAGCTCCAGGTGCTCGATGCCCTTCTTGTCCTCAAAGCGCAGCATGCTCGCCCCGCCCCCGCCCTTGCTCCAGTTGGTGAGCGTGCCCGACTGCGTCTTGTTGTCCGGCAGCTTCCACGGCGGCATCTGGATGCCGTTGTAGACCCGCCCGGTGATGATGGGATAGTCCGGATCGCCGTTCAGAAAGTCCACGATGACTTCCTGCCCGATGCGCGGGATGTGGATGCTGCCGTAGTTCAGCCCCGCCCAAGGGTGCGACACCCGCACCCAGCAGCTGGAGTTCTCGTCCATGGCCCCGATGCGGTCCCAGTGGAACTGCACCTTCACCCGGCCGTACTGGTCGGTCCAGATCTCCTCGCCCGGCGGGCCCACCACCACCGCGGTCTGCGGGCCGGTGGTCTTGGGCTTCGGGGTGGTGCGCGCGGGTGTGTAGGGCAGGCTGGTGGGCTGGGCCTGCAGGGTGAACTTCTGGAACGAGCCCTCCTCCTGCGGCGTGCCCTTGGTGCCCGGCGCCACGGCGCTGACCTGGGGGTTTTCCTTGAAGTGGTACTCCAGCCCGGTCAGCAGGTATTGCTGGTTCTGGTCCTCGCGCGGGTGGTTCTCCAGGGTGAAGGTGTAGCCGGGCGCCAGCGCCCGGTGGCGCGACTCGCCCCGCACGGTGCTGTGCCCGGTCAGGCTGGACTGCAGGCGCGAGCGCGCGTAGGCCTCGCCGTCGCCGAACTCGGTGTACCCGCCCGGCCATTCGTAGATCTCGTGGCTGTCGTGCGCATGCCCCGGCGGGGTTTGGCGCATGTTGGACAGGTCGGCCTTGGGCTTCTTGAAGTCGTAGTCGTCGTTGTAGTGCCGCCCGGGCTTGATCTCCTGCGCCAGCTGCCAGGCGTGGATGTTCTCCTTGTCGGCCACGGCGGCCTTCTCGGGCGGGTAGAACGGGATGACGGCGGCGCCCGCGAGCGGGCTGTGCGAGGCGACGATGTCGTCGGCCAGGGTGAGCACGTGCTGGCCGGCGCTGTGCTCGTGGAAGTAGTAGATGCCCTCGTGCTCCATGAGGCGCGAGACGAAGGCGCAGTCGGTCTCGTTGTACTGCACGCAGTAGTCCCAGGTGCGGTAGCTCTGGGTGAGCTTGCGCTGCAGCGGGTAGCCGTATTTGCCGAGCACCTCTTCGATGATGTCGGGCACGGTCTTGTTCTGAAAGATCTTGAAGTCGCTTTGCCGCGTGGCCAGCCACAGCCAGGGGCTCAGGCGGGCCTTGTAGGTGTAGAAGCGGTGGTCCTGGCCCTGCAGCCCGAAGCGGGTGACGATGCCGTCCAGGTAGCGCGTGCCGCCCCCTTCGGTCTCCACCACGATGGTGGCGCTCTTGCCCAGCAGGGCCTTGGGGTCGATGGATTTGCTCTCGCTCAGCAGGTCCACGTCCAAGGAGAACAGCTCGCTCAGCGCTTCTTTGCCCTGCAGCTGGCGAAACTGCAACTGCTCGCCCAGGGGCGTCTGGATGGTGACTCGGCGTGTCATGGGTGCAGCGGCCGCGAAGGGCCGGTGGGTCGGATTGGAATGGGCCGAATGATAGTGCGCGGCTGAGCGCATCCCACCCCCCGGAAATCCCCCCGCCAGCGGGAAAATGCCTCTAGATGTAACCAATTGCGGCTGTTTCGGCCGCAACGCACACGAAATCACACAGACCGCCGCCCCATCTCCAGGCCCATGGGGCACCGCCCGGCGGCCACCGGGCCTCCCCCGCAGTCACCCCCGCACGCCCCCGGCCAGGGCCGCCGCCTGCTGCTGGAACACGCGCCAGAACGCCGCGTCCTGCGTGGTGGTGAAGTTGATGCGCATGAGCGTGCACGGCTGGCGGCTGGCGTGGAACAGCGCGCCCGGCGCGAGCAGGTATCCCTCGTCCAGCATGCGCTGGGCCAGCACGTCGGTGTCCACGCCCGTCTCGACCCAGCCGAACATGCCGGCCGGCTCGGCCGCGAAGGTGCAGCCGGCCTCCAGCGCCAACTGCACGCTGCGCGCACGGGCCTGGGCCAGCCGCTGGCGCATGCGGTCGCTGTGGCGGCGCAGCATGCCCTGCTCGATGCACAGGGCCATGGCTTTTTCCAGCAGCGAGGGCGTGGTCAGCGTGGACAGCAGCTTGGTGTCCAGCAGCGGCTCCACCAGATCGGGCGGCGCGGCCAGGTAGCCGATGCGCCAGTTGGGCGCGAGGATCTTGGCGAAGCCGCTCACATAGATGGTGCGCGCCAGGCCGTCCAGCACCGTGAGGCGCGTGGCGTGTTCCGGCGCGATGTGGCTGTAGGTGTCGTCTTCGACGATGTGAAAGCCGTGCCGCCCGGCCAGCTGCAGCACCTGGTGTGCGCTGCCCGGCGTGAGGCAGTAGCCGGTGGGGTTGTGGAACACGCTCACGCTCACGAAAAGCTTGGGGGCGTGCACCTCGCAGTAGCGCTCCATCACGGCGAGGTCGGGGCCCTGGGCACCGCGCGGCACCGGCAGGATGCGCATGCCCAGCGCGTCGAGCCGCGCGAACTCCACCGACCAGCCGGGTTCTTCCACCATCACGGTGTCGCCCGCCTTCAGCAAAGTGCGGCTCACGATGTCCAGCGCATGCGTGGCGCCCATGGTGGTGATGACCTGGCTGGCCTGCGCGGGCACGCCGAAACCCTGCAGGCGCCGGGCCAGCACCTCGCGCAGGGTGGGCTCGCCCATGGGGTCGCCGTACTGCAGCGAGCTGTCCTGCAGCGCCCGGCCGCTGGCAACCTTGCGCACCGCCGCGCCCATGAAGGTGTTTTCCAGCCAGTCGCGGGGGAACACGCCGGCCCCCGGCTGCGGGTGGCTGGAGGCCTGGTGGAACATGCCGCGGATCAGCGCCGTGGCATTGACGCACGAGCCCGAGGGCAGCGGGGACAGCACGGGGGATGACTTGCGGTCGTTTGCTATTTTTTCTATAGCACCATGCCCTAGTGGAATATGCCCTTCAGGCATTTTTTGTGCGATATCGCGCACATAGAAGCCCCGCTGGCTGCGGGCCTCCACCAGGCCCTGCGCGAGGAGCTGGTCGTAGGCGGCCACCACCGTGTACGCGCTCACGCCCTGCAGCCGAGCGCATTCGCGCACCGAAGGCAGCCGCGCGCCGGCGGGCAGCAGCCGGGCCCGGATGCGCTCGGCGAAGCGCTCGGCCAGTTGCTCGGTCAGGGATCGGCGGGCGGTGCGGGTCAGCATGGCGGGGGGCTCCTTCACTGTGCTGATGCAAACACCAATACAGATCATGAAATTGTCGAAATAACTGTATTGCAACTGTAATGGAATCTGCTCCTACATTGGAAGCCACAACCCCTACAACACCCCATGCCCTTCGTCGAATTCACCGCCCTGCTGGCCCTGGCCACCGCCATGAGCTTCAGCCCCGGCCCCAACACCACGCTGGCCACGGCGATCGCCGCCAACCGCGGCCTGCGCCACGCGATGCGCTTCGTCTGGGCGGTGCCCCTGGGCTGGAGCGCCCTGCTGCTGGTGTGCGCGGGCGGTGTCGGCGCGCTGGTGATGGCGGTGCCGGCGGTGCGCATGGGCATCAAGGTGCTGGGCATCGGCTACCTGCTGTGGCTGGCCTTCAAGCTGAGCCGCAGCGCCCAACTGGGCCAGGCGCAGGCCGGGCGCATGGACGTGGGCTTCTGGCAGGGCGCGGCGATGCAGTTCGTCAACATCAAGGCGTGGCTGCTGGCGCTGACCATCGTGGCCGGCTGGATCGCCGGGCGCGACGATGCCCTGGCGCGGCTGGGCGTGGTGCTGCCGGTGATGGTGGTGTTCGCCTTCTCCAGCAACCTGGTGTATGCCGCCACGGGCGCGCTGCTGCGCCACTGGCTCGCCCAGGGCTCGCGGCTGCTGTGGTTCAACCGCGCCATGGCGCTGGTGCTCGCACTCACCGCCGCCTGGATGGTGAACGCATGACCGTCCACCGCCGCCGCTTGCGCCCCCTTTGTTTCACCGGACCCCGCCCATGACGCACCCCGCCACCTTGCCGAGCGCCCCCGGCGCCCCCACCACCGGCTGGCAGTCGCCCGAAACGCGCGGCCTGCTGTGGGGCCTGCTGGGCGTCGCCATCTTCGCCTTCACGCTGCCCATGACGCGGCTGGCCGTGGGCACGCCCGAGGCGCCGCAGATGTCCGGCGTCTTCATGGCCATGGGCCGGGCGGCGATCGCGGGGGTGCTGTCGACACTGCTGCTGTGGGCGCGCCGCGCGCCCTGGCCGCGGCCCGAGGACTGGCGACCACTGGTTTTTACCGCGCTGGGCGTGGTGTTCGGGTTTCCGCTGCTCACCTCGCTGGCCATGCGCCACGTGGGCGCGGTGCATGCCAGCGTGATCATCGGCATGCTGCCGCTGGCCACGGCCGGCGTGGGCGCGCTGCTGCACCGCCAGCGCCCGTCGCCGCGCTTTTGGCTGTGCGCGCTGCTGGGCACGGCGATGGTGGTGGCGTTCGCGGTGCTGCGCTCGGGCAGCGCAGGCCTGTCGCTGCACCCGGCCGACCTGCTGCTGTTCGCGGCCGTGCTGTGCGCCGCCGTGGGCTACGGCTACGGCGCGCGGCTGTCGCAGCGCATGCCTTCGGGCTCGGTGATCTGCTGGGCGCTGGTCATCTCGCTGCCCGCCACGCTGCCGCTGGGGGCCTGGTCGTGGCCCACGGCGCCCATGCCGGCATCGGCCTGGGGCGCACTGGCCTATGTGTCGGTGTTCTCGATGTGGCTGGG
The DNA here is from genome assembly GCF_028473645.1 of Acidovorax sp. GBBC 1281. Lineage (NCBI taxonomy): Bacteria > Pseudomonadati > Pseudomonadota > Betaproteobacteria > Burkholderiales > Comamonadaceae > Acidovorax > Acidovorax sp. GBBC 1281. Next base: position 484,387 of record NZ_CP097269.1, on the reverse strand, counting down.
GTTTTTCGCGTGGTACCGGGGCCTGGCGCTCGGCGGCACGGTGCGCGTGAGCCAGGTGCAGCTGGTGCAGCCGTTCCTGGGCATGCTGTTTTCGGTGCCGTTGCTGGGCGAATCGCTCGATGCGGTCAGCCTGGGCTTCGGCATCGCGGTGATGGCCACGGTGGTGGTCGGCCGACGCGCCCCGGTGCGACAAGGCCCCGCCAGGAACCCCCAACCCGCCGCGATGCGCGGTTAAGCTCTTTCCCCGGCGAGCCCACCCGCATGCCCGCCACCCGCCGCACAACGGCTTCCTCAACGACGACCCCGGCGCCCCGGAGAACAAGCGCCCCCTGGAGATGCACTCAATGACGAACTGGACCCTGGCCGCACGCGCCGCGAAGATGAACCCCTCGGTGATCCGCGAGATCCTGAAAGTGACCGAGAAGCCCGGCATCATCAGCCTGGCGGGCGGACTGCCCTCCCCCAAGACCTTCCCCATCGACGACTTCGCCAAGGCCTGCAGCGCCGTGCTGTCGCAGGACGGCCAGTCGGCCCTGCAATACGCCGCGAGCGAGGGCTACCAGCCGCTGCGCCAGGCGGTCGCCGACTTCCTGCCGTGGGACGTGAGCGTCGAGCAGGTGCTGATCACCACCGGATCGCAGCAGGGCCTGGACCTCGTGGCCAAAGTGCTGATCGACGCCGGCAGCCGCATCCTGGTGGAAACGCCCACCTACCTCGGCGCGATCCAGGCCTTCGCGCCCATGGAGCCCGAAGTGGTGAGCGTGGCCAGCGACGACGAAGGCGTGCAGATCGATGATCTGGCCCTGAAGGCCGGCAGCGGTACCGACAAGGCGCGCTTTTTGTACGTGCTGCCCAATTTCCAGAACCCCACCGGCCGCACCATGAGCGAGGCGCGCCGCGCCGCGCTGGTGGCGCGCGCGGCCGAGCTGAACCTTCCGCTGATCGAGGACAACCCCTACGGCGACCTGTGGTTCGACCAGCCCCCGCCCGCGCCCCTGACCGCGCGCAACCCGGAAGGCTGCATCTACCTGGGCTCGTTCTCCAAGGTGCTCGCCCCCGGCCTGCGCCTGGGCTTCATCGTGGCGCCCAAGGCCGTGTTCCCCAAGCTGCTGCAGGCCAAGCAGGCGGCCGACCTGCACAGCCCGGGGTTCAACCAGCGCATGGTGCACGAGGTCATGAAGGACGGCTTCCTGGGCCGCCACGTGCCCACCATCCGCGCGCTGTACAAGCAGCAGCGCGACGCCATGCTGGAGGCGCTCACGCGCGAGATGGCCGGCCTGGACGTGCACTGGAACAAGCCCGACGGCGGCATGTTCCTGTGGGTGCGCCTGCCCGAAGGCATGAGCGCCATCGACCTGCTGCCCGAGGCCGTGGACCGCAACGTGGCCTTCGTGCCGGGCGCGGCCTTCTATGCCGACAACGCCGACCAGCGCACGCTGCGCCTGTCGTTCGTGACGGCCAGCGCCGCGCAGATCAACACCGGCGTGGGCGCGCTGGCCGCGGCCATCCGGGCGCGCGTCGCCCAGAAGGCCTGACGCATGCTGCGGCTCTGGGGACGGCTGTCGTCCATCAACGTGCGCAAGGTCGTGTGGACCGTGCAGGAGCTGGGCCTGGAGCTGCAGCGCACCGACGCGGGCGGGCAGTTCGGCATCGTGTGCGAGCCGCCGTTCCTGCGGCTCAACCCGAACGGCATGGTGCCGCTGATCGAGGACGACGGCTTCACGCTGTGGGAGTCGAACGCCATCGTGCGCTACCTGTGCGCCAAGCACGCCAGCGGCACCCTCTATCCCGAGGACCTGCGCACGCGCTTCGTGGCCGAGCAGTGGATGGACTGGCAGCAGACCACGCTCAACCCCGCGGGGCGCGACGCGTTCCTGCAGTGGGTGCGCACGCCCGAGGCGCAGCGCGACCCGGCCGCCATCGCGCGGTCGGTGGCGGCCACCGAGCCGCTCCTGGACCGGCTGGAGGCGCACCTGGCGCAGCAGCCGTGCCTGGCCGGCGAGCGCTTCACCATGGCCGACATCGTGGTGGGCTGCGAGATCCACCGCTGGTGGGGCCTGCCGCAGGAGCGCGTTGCGCGCACCCACCTCGACGCCTGGTACCAGGGCCTGCTGTCGCGCCCCGGCGCACGCGGCGTGATCGACCAGCCGCTCGCCTGACCCCATCGCCCGCCATGCGCCAGCGCCCCTTCAAGCAGATCGACGTGTTCAGCCACCGCCCTGGCGACGGCAACCCGCTGGCCGTGGTGCTGGACGCGCAGGGCCTGGACGACGCCGACATGCGCCGCTTCGCCGCGTGGACCAACCTGTCGGAAACCAGCTTCCTGCTGCCGCCCACCGAGGCGGGCCGCGCGGCGGGGGCCGACTACCGCGTGCGCATCTTCACGCCGCGCGGGGCCGAGCTGCCGTTCGCCGGGCACCCCACGCTCGGCACCTGCCACGCCTGGCTGGAGGCCGGCCACGTACCGCGCGATGCCGGCCTGGTGGTGCAGGAGTCGGCCGGCGGGCTGGTGCGCATCCAGCGCAGCGGCGACCGGCTGGCGTTCGCGGCGCCGCCGCTGCGCCGCAGCGATGCCAGCCCCGCGCTGGTGCCGCTGATCGCCGGGGCCCTGGGCATCCGGCCGCAGCAGATCGAGGCCGCCCAGCTGCTGGACAACGGCCCGCGCTGGCTGGGCCTGGTGCTCGACAGCGCCGAGACGGTGCACCGCCTGCGGCCCGACCACGCCCGGCTCAAGGACCTGGGCCAGGATGTCGGCGTGATCCACGTCGGCGCCGACGCCCACGATGCCACGCAGCCCGGCGTGGTGGTGCGCGCCTTCGCCGCGCCCATGGGCAACCCCGAAGACCCGGTCACGGGCAGCCTGAACGCGAGCTTCGCGCAGTGGCTCATCGCCGAAGGCCGCGCGCCGCACAGCTACCTCGTGGCCCAGGGCGAGAGCCTGGGCCGGGCCGGCCGCGTGCACATCCGCCAGGACGCGCAGGGCCAAGTTTGGGTCGGCGGCCGCAGCCTCACCTGCATCGAGGGAACCGCCCGCCTATGAGCTGCGCCCCGCCCGCCACCGCACCGCCGCGCCAGATCCCCACCGGCTGACGCGCCGCCCCCTTTTTTTGAATGGTCGATGGGTCCCGGCGCCGGCCGCGCCGCGCTGCCGCATGGGCGCGCGGCCCGAAACGCCGGCCTGCCGACCCGCTTCCACCCCGTTTTCAATCACCCCGGCCCACCGGCCGGCCTTTCCTTCCCCGCAAAGAGGCTCACACCATGCGCCAACGCCCTTTCAAGCAAGTCGATGTGTTCACCCAGCAGCCCTACCTGGGCAACCCGCTGGCCGTGGTGCTCGACGGCTCGGACCTGTCCACCGAGCAGATGCAGCACTTCACCAACTGGACCAACCTGTCCGAGGCCACCTTCCTGCTGCCGCCCACCGAGGCCGGCCGGGCCGCCGGCGCCGACTACCGCGTGCGCATCTTCTGCCCGGGCCGCGAGCTGCCGTTCGCAGGGCACCCCACGCTGGGCAGCTGCCACGCCTGGCTGGAGGCCGGCGGCCAGCCGCGCACCGAGGGCGAGGTGGTGCAGGAATGCGCGCTGGGCCTGATCACGCTGCGCCGCGACGGCGACCGGCTGGCCTTCGCCGCGCCGCCGCTGCTCAAGAGCGGGCCGCTGGCCGAAGAGGACGTGGCCCTGATCGCGCGCGGCCTGCGCATCGAGCGCAGCGACATCGTGGCGCATGCCTGGTGCGACAACGGCCCGAACTGGCGCGGCGTGATGCTCGCCAGCGCCGAACAGGTGCTGGCCCTGCAGCCCGACAGCGCCGTCCTTGGCCAGCTGAACATCGGCGTGGTGGGTCCGCGCGGCAAGGTGGGCGTGGTCGGCGCGCATGCCGACGAGGGCATCGCCTTCGAGGTGCGGGCGTTCTTTCCGGGCAACAACGGCCTGGCCGAAGACCCGGTGACGGGCAGCCTCAACGCCGCCCTGGCGCAGTGGCTCATCGGCGCGCACCTGGCACCGCCCAGCTACGTCGCCAGCCAGGGCACGGCAATGGGCCGCGCCGGGCGCGTGCACGTGCACCAGGACGGCGAGCGCATCTGGGTCGGCGGCGGATCGGTCACCTGCGTGAACGGCGAGGTGCGGCTGTGAACCTGCCCGACGCCTGCATCGACCATCTCGTGGTGATGGCCGACCGCTTGGAGAGCGGCGTGGACTGGTGCCGCCGCACGCTGGGCGTGGTGCCGGCCATGGGGGGCGAGCACCCGCTCATGGGCACGCACAACCGCCTGCTCAACCTCAGCGGCCCGGCGCACCCGCGCACCTACCTGGAAATCATCGCCATGAACCCCGCCGCCCCCGGGCCGGCGGCGGGCACGCGGCGCTGGTTCGACATGGACGACCCCGCGCTGCAGGCGCGTGTGGCGCGCGACGGTCCGCAGCTCATCCACTGGGTGGCCTCGGTGCGCGACGTGGCCGCCGCCCATGCGGCGCTGGCCGCGCGCGGGCTGGACCGGGGCGAGGTCGCCACCGCCAGCCGCCCCACGCCGCTGGGGCTGCTGCAATGGCAGATCACCCTGCGGCCGGACGGCCAGCGCCTGCTGGGCGGCTGCCTGCCCACGCTGATCCAGTGGGGCGAGCGCCATCCCTGCTACAGCCTGCCCGCCGCCAGCGGCGTGCAGCTGCAGTCGCTGCGGCTGGAGCACCCCGAGGCGCCCGCGCTGGCCAGCGCCTGCGCCGCCCTTGGCCTGGGCACGCAGGTGACTGTGTCGCCCGGGGCCGCGCCGCGCCTGCAGGCCGTGCTGGCCACGCCCCGCGGCCCCGTCACCCTCGCATCGAAGGAGCCCGCCTGATGCTCCTCCTCACCTTTCAGGAAATCCTGCTGTTCGCGTTCGCCGCGCTGGTGCTCGTGCTCACGCCCGGGCCCAACAGGGTCTATTGCGTGTCCCGCAGCCTCACGCAGGGGCCGCGCGCAGGCCTGCTCGCGCTTCGCATCCTGTCCGAAAAGAAAGCCACCGCATGAACGCCCCCACCACCGCCATCGACGCCTTCGCTCCCGCACCGGCACCCGCCACGGACAGCGCCAGCCTGCATGCCATGGCCGCACTCCCCACGCTCGCCGACATCGAGGCCGCCGCCCAGGTGGTGTACGCGGACTTCGCCCCCACGCCCCAGTACCGCTGGGCGCTGCTGAGCGAGCGGCTGGGCACTGAATGCTGGCTCAAGCACGAGAACCACACGCCCGTGGGCGCGTTCAAAATCCGCGGCGGGCTCACGTACTTCGACCAGCTCGCCCGGCGCGGCGCGCTGCCGCGCGAGGTGGTCAGCGCCACACGCGGCAACCACGGCCAGAGCATGGGCTGGGCCGCGCGCCGCCACGGCGTGGCCTGCACCATCGTCGTGCCGCGCGGCAACTCGGTAGAGAAGAACGCCGCCATGCGCGCCCTGGGCGTCACCCTGATCGAGCATGGCGACGACTTCCAGGAAGCGCGCGAACACGCCATCCAACTGGCGGCCGACCGCGGCGCGCACATGGTCCCCAGCTTCCATGCCGACCTGCTGCGCGGCGTGGCCACGTACTGGTGGGAATTTCTGCGCGCGGTGCCGCAACTGGCGGTGGCCTATGTGCCCATCGGCCAGGGGTCGGGGGCGTGCTCGGCCATCGCGGCCAAGCGCGCGCTGGGCCACGGCGTGCGCATCGTCGGCGTGGTCAGCGCCCATGCCACCACGTATGCCGACTCCATCGCCGCCGGCCACGTGGTCGAGGCGCCCGTCACCACGCAGCTGGCGGACGGCATGGCCTGCCGCGTGGCCGACCCGGCCGCGCTCGCCATCCTGGCGCCGCACCTGGACCACGTGGTGAAAGTGACCGACGCCGAAGTGGCCGCCGCCATGCGCGCCCTGTTCACCGACACGCACAACGTCGCCGAAGGCGCTGGCGCCGCCGCATTCGCCGCCGCGATGCAGGAACGCGGATCGCTCGCTGGTCTGCCCGTGGGGCTGGCGCTTACGGGCGGCAACGTGGATGCGGCGATGTTCGCTGGCGTGCTGTGACGCGGCCGATCCTTCAGTCACCGGACGGCACGAAAGGAGTGGGTATGAATCAGGGGGATGTCGATAGGAAAGAACCTCCAGCACAATAAAGATGCCGGCGTATCGTTATTAAAAATTTAGCGTTTGGTTTTGAATTGCCCTGCGCCATACGGCTCGAAGCGAATGAAAAATCTGCCGTCACCAAACGCTCAAGACGGTGTCGCAATTTTTCTTTTTCAACGGCAGTGAAGGGGTTTGCAGAAATTGCCGCATGTTCGATTGCCGGCCTGTTGACGGGGCGCCTGCATCTGGTCGCAAAGAAAAGCCTGGAGAAAATCTGCGCGTGCGGCTACAACGTTGCAAAAAAGCTGCATGAATCACTTCCAGTCGTGGTAACTTTCGGGACTTTTTCGAAAGTTAACATTGAGCAAAATAATCCATCGACGCGCGCTATCTTTGGTGCTGGTGGCAATGGCAGCTCCCACGGTGCAGGCGCAGATCACCGTGCAAGGATGGACGGTTGGGAGTTGGGGATCGGATGGCAGAAGTTGCTACCCCTCCATTCAGGAAGCCTGCACCATTGGCGGGAATGGCCAATTAAGTCCGTCACCGACTGCTGGTACGGGATATACCTGCCGGGAAATGGGCACGGAAGGCCCCTACTGGGCGGCCATCAACAAGTGCTACTACCAGCAATTTCCCACCTTGGTCGCTTTGTCGGGACCATCGGAAACGCGCCCCGCCGCCACGGGCGGTTCTTCCGAAATCACCTTGATTGCCAAGGTCACCAACAGCACCGCCGCCAAGTCCGGTGTGGCGCTCGGCTTTTCGGTCGATGTCACCCCCAATTCTGGCGGGCATGAACACCACGACGTGGCCCGGCCCAAAGGCTTGTTGAGCGCAACGCAGGGCGTCACGGATGCCAATGGCGAAGTCAAAATCGTCTTCAAAGCCCCCGAAGTGGCGGGAGTTCATACGATCCAAGTCGCTTGCGCCGTTTGCTCCAACAGCCCGGTTTCCAAAGAGATACAGGTCAGGGTGCCAGACCTGCTGCCCATTTCTCCGAATCCACCCCAGAATGCAGATGGGACTTTCGTTTATGCGCTGACCAGTGTGGATAAAACCCACCAAGGCAATGGGCGGTATCACCACAATCAGTACTATTTGACGGAGCAATCACGCCAAAATTTGCGCGCTATGATTTCCAACTTCGCTACTGAGGGATGGGGCACGGTGGCGTTGAATGATGCCAGCTTATTTTGGGGTGGGCGCTACGACATCACATCCAATTGGCGTGGGCCACACGCTGGACACAGGGACGGGCGCGAGATAGATATTTCTTTTGCGCGTGCCAATAACCCAATTTCCGCATCCAAACAAAACGACTTTTACGATAAATTTTGCAAAACCAAAAAGGTGAATTTTCCATTTTCACTTCTTCATCACTACGTGAATGCCCCACACTTTCATGTCTATTTGGAAAAACAAACAGCTTGCTGGAAATCGGAGCATTAACATCAAAACAAATCGGACAAATAAAATGCAAATCTCCAAAATCATTCGAAATATCCTGCTAATGCTATTTCTTGGCGCAAGCCAAGTCCATGCTCAAGACAATGCGATTTATGACGCACAGAGAAATGTCTGGCGCTTCTACGTCCAAGACCCAGAAACTTCGCAGTGGATCGAAAAAATTTATGAAGCACGCACTGCCATTCGACCTACCATTCAGTCAAGCATTACCGGAAATGGAACGCCATTTTCTTATAGATACACAGTACGCAATCAAAAGGATGCCAAACAGAATATTAGCGTGATCCGTATCTGGGGCATTCCGCTGGTCTATGCGATCCCGAACTTACCTCCGATAACCGCCAATGCCAAAATCGATTCGGAGACGGAAGACAAGCAGCAATGGGCCCAGCTAAACGTCAGAAGAAAATTCGAACAGACCGTGGTCAAAGCGCCAAAGGGCTGGAGTGCCGGACTGCGGGTTGACGAAGAAGCAGGGCAGACCAGCTTTGTCTGGACTTTGGGGTTGAAAGACACGGACTCCTATGGAGTAGAGCCAGGACACTCGCAGAGTGGATTTACGGTATCCAGGGCCGAGTTACCCGGCGTGGCACGCACCTATCTGCAGGGACGCATTGCCGAGCCTTGGGGACTAGATGGACTGCCAGACACTCCGTTCTGGAAAGCGAAGATCGATGAAATCGAAGAACTGGATTACCTGCTCGTACCCGTTCTGGCCCCCATCATTCCTGTTCCTGACCCCTACAACGCAGCCGAACTGGCACGGCGCCTCAAAGCGCATGTACAAACTTGGCCAAAATACGGTCATGCGAGTGCCGACACGCTGGCACGACTCAACCGCCAGTTCGATGTCTTGATTCCCGCGCTAGAAATGAACAACAAGCCAACAGCGCGTGCAGCTGTGGCAGCGATGCGCAAGGAATGCACAGATCTCCATCGCGATCTCGTGGATGCCAAGGCCAGCGAAGACGATGACACGCAAGCCTCGGTCGCGTTGCCACGCACACCTGCACAGCGCAGCGCCACGCCCGCTCCGGCGCTCGATCGCCTAGCGGCTAGGGCACTGATTTTTGATTTGCGCTATTTGATGGATCGGATGGACTCAGGGCGTTGACTGACTGAATGGTCTTTGGAATAGAGCAATGGAGATTATTCAATTCGTTCGGGCAATGTCGTTGGCACCACTGATTTTTTTCGGTTTGGCCCATGCCCAAGACAGCGCCGTCTTCGACGCACAGAAAAACGCATGGAAGCTCTACTACCAAGACCCAGAAACTTCGCAGTGGGTGAATAAGACCTACATTCAACAGAATGCGATCAAACCAGGCATCAAGTCTGCCGTACAAGCTAGTGGATCAGAGTATATATACCGTTATCGACTAAGCAACAGCCGCGAAGCAAAACAGGCAATCGATCTCTTCCGGATTTGGGGGATCCCACTGGTATATGCAATACCAAATTTACCAGCGGTGACGGCAAACGCAAAAATAGAAAATGACAGATGGACACAGCAATACTGGAATCAATTAATTTCCAAAAGAAATTTTGAAACCAAAATAATCAAGGCGCCCACAGGCTGGAGCGGAAACTTGCGCGTTGACGAGAATGTGGGGCAGACCAGTTTCGTCTGGACTCCGGGCTTGAAAGATACTGATCCGGATGGCATTTCTCCAGGAAGAACACAAGACGGCTTTGTCGTGACCCGTGTAGAGCTGCCCGGCATGGCACGTGCCAAGCTGACGGGGGCCACCGCAGAGCCTTGGGGCTTGGATAACCTGCCTGATACACCCTACTGGAGTCAGAAGATCGACGAAATTCAAGATTTGGATTACGTCCTGGTCCCCGTTCTGGCGCCAGTGATTCCAGTGCCGACGCCATATAGTGGGGCGGAACTGGCTCGCAGGCTAAAAACACACGTTCAGTCCTGGGTGAAATACGAGCATATCCATGCCGATGTGCTCACACGACTCAACCGCCAGTTCGACGTTTTGATTCCCGCATTGGAAATGAACAACAAGCCAACAGCGCGTGCAGCTGTGGCGGCGATGCGCAAGGAATGCACCGATCACCATCGCGATTTGGCGGATGCCAAGGTTGGCGAAGACGATGACGCACAAGCCTCGGTCGCGCTACCACGTACACCTGCACAACGCAGCGCCACGCCCACTCCCACATTTGATCGCCTAGCGGCCAGAGCGCTGATGTTCGATCTGCGCTACCTCCTGGATCGGATGGATACGGTCCGTTGATGCCCCGCTGCGGATTCTGCGCAACACCCGCATCGGAACGGCCGCCAGCACAATGAAAACGCCGGCATGTAGCTATCAAAACAATAGCATTCGTCACCCGGGAGACAAAGGCGCGCCCAGGCCCCGCCCAGAATCGCCGGCATGGGAACCCTCTACCTCGTGCGCCACGGCCAGGCCTCGTTTGGCGCGGATGACTACGACCAGCTGAGCCCGCGCGGGCGCGAGCAGGCGGTGCGCCTGGGCGAGTACTGGCGGGCCCGCAACGTGCGCTTCGATGCGGTGATCACCGGCACGCTGCGCCGCCATGTGCAGACGCTGGAGGGCATCGCCGAGGGCCTGCAGATCACGCCGCAGCCACTGGCCCTGCCCGCCCTGAACGAGTACGACAGCGCGGCGCTCATCGCCGCCATCCATCCCCACCCGCTGCCCCGGCCCGACACGCCCGAGCTGTACCGGCACCACTTCCGGCTGCTGTGCGATGCGCTGGCGCAGTGGATGGGCGGCACCATCAGCCCGGCGGGCATGCCCAGCTGGGTGGCGTTTTCCAGCGGCATCCGTGCGACGCTGGAGCACGTGCGCCGCCATCACGTGGGCCACCACGTGCTGCTGGTGTCCAGCGGCGGGCCGATCTCCACCGCCGTGGGCGAGGTGCTGAGCACGCCGCCCGAAGTGACGATCGCCCTCAACATGCGCATCCGCAACAGCGCGGTGACCGAGTTCAGCATCGCCCCCAAGCGGCTCATGATGCAGACGTTCAACACGCTGCCGCACCTGGACACCGAAGAACACGCGAGCTGGGTGACGCACGCCTGACCCGGTGCGGGCAGTGCCCGCGCGCAGCGTGCGCTCGGGGCGCGTTCAGGGCGCGCCCTGAATGAAGTCCACGAAGGCCCGCAGCGGCGCCGGCACCAGCCGGCGGCCGGGGTAGTACAGGAAGGGGCCGGAAAAGCGCAGCCACCAAGGTTCGAGCACCGGCTCCAGCGCGCCGCTGTCCAGGTGGGGCCGCAGCCATTCCTCGAAGAGGTACACCACGCCGGCGCCGGCGATCGCAGCGTCCACCGCGAGGTCGGCCGCCCCGCCGAGCCGCACGATCAGCCGCCCGGTCACATCGACGCGCACCACGGCTTCCTCGCCGCGCTGGAACTCCCACAGCGGCATGGCCCCGCTGGCAAAGCGCCCCCGCAGGCAGTGGTGCGCCAGCAGGTCGCGGGGATGCTCGGGCCGACCATGGCGATCGAGGTAAGCCGGCGCCGCCGCCGCGGCGAAGCGCTGCACGCGGGGCCCGATGGGCACGGCGATCATGTCCTGCTCCAGCCGCTCGTCGTAGCGGATGCCCGCATCGCAGCCGGACGCCAGCAGGTCGACGAAGCCGTCCTCCGAGAGGATCTCCAGGGAAATGTCCGGATAGGCGGCGAGAAAGCGCGGCACGATGGACGGCAGCACGAGGCGCGAGGCGCTGACGGGCACGTTCAGCTTGAGCGTGCCGACGGGCCGGTCGCGAAAGCCGTTCACCACGTCGAGCGCCGACTGCACCTCGGCCAGCGCCGGGCTCAGCCGCTCCAGCAGGCGCTGGCCGGCTTCGGTCGGCACCACGCTGCGCGTCGTGCGGTGCAGCAGCCGCACGCCCATCTGCGCCTCCAGCCGGCGCACCGCCTCGCTCAAGGCCGAGGCGCTCGCGCCGCTCAGGCGCGCGCCCTCGCGAAAGCCCTTGGCCCGCGCCACCGCCACGACAGCATTGAGATCGCCCAGGTCCACGTTCATTGTTCTTTATCCCGCACAGCCTGTGCCGATTATGGCGGCTTATCAAACAGTGGAGGCCTGCCTAGACTGGGCCTGCAGCCAGCGAAACCCACCGGAACCTCCACGAAAGCCCCTCATGCCCCATCCCGCCCCCGCATCCCACACCCTCCTCGGCGACCGCGCCGTCCACCGGCTCGGCTACGGGGCCATGCAACTGGCGGGCCCTGGTGTCTTCGGTCCCCCCAAAGACCGCGCGGCGGCCGTGGCCGTGTTGCGCGCGGCGGTGGAAAGCGGTGTGAACCACATCGACACCAGCGACTTCTACGGCCCGCACATCACCAACCAGATCATTCGCGAGGCGCTCGCGCCGTACCCGGACGATTTGGTCATCGTCACCAAGATCGGCGCCGTGCGCGACGGGCAGGGGGCGTGGCTGCCCGCGCTCTCGCCCGATGCGCTGCGGCAGGCGGTGCACGACAACCTGCGCCACATCGGCCTGGATGTGCTGGAGGTGGTCAACCTGCGCGCCATGTTCAGCACGCACGGCCCGGCCGAAGGATCGATCGAGGCCCCGCTGAGCGCGCTGGCCGAGCTGCAGCGTCAGGGCCTGGTGCGCCACATCGGCCTGAGCAACGTGACACCGGCCCAGGTCGCCGAGGGACGGCGCCTCTGCGCGATCGCCTGTGTGCAGAACCACTACAACCTTGTGCACCGGGACGACGACGCGCTGATCGACGACCTGGCGCGTGACGGCATTCCCTACGTGCCGTTCTTCCCGCTGGGCGGTTTCTCGCCGCTACAATCGGCCGCGCTGTCAGAAGTAGCGCAGCGCCTGGGCGCCACCACCATGCAGGTCGCGCTCGCGTGGCTGCTGCGCCGCTCACCCCACCTTCTGCTGATTCCCGGCACGTCGTCGGTCGCGCACCTGCGCGAGAACCTGGCCGCAGCCACGCTGGTGTTGCCCGACGATGCCATGCTGACCCTGGACCGCATGGCCGATCGCGCTGCGGGCTGAGCGCCCGGGCCGCCGCCGCCCGACCACCTCAGGCGCCCTGCGGCAGCGCGCCATCGGCCAAGAGTGCGTCCAGTTCGGTCCACAGCGCATCGCAAAGCCCCGCGCGAAATGCGGCGGCCTTGAACACGGCGTGCTCGCCCTGGTAGACCGTCCAGAGCGCGCGGTGGCCGTCCGCCACGCACGCCCGCACGTTGCAGAGCCGGTCCGCTACCTTCACCAACAACGCCAGTTCCAAGGGCCCGGTCACTTCGGCGAGCTTGGCGTAGGTCTTTGATTTGCGCTCTTTTCGGGTCGCCCCCGGCGCGTCCGTGAGCAGCGCGACGCACGCCGCCACCCGTTCGCCGAAGCGGGCCTGTACGTCGAGTACGGTGGCCTGGGTGTCCTCCACCACGTCGTGCAGGTAGCCGATCACCTGGGCTTCCTCGCCGTAGGGCGCAAGGACAGCGGCCACGGCGTCGAGGTGGTGCGAATAGGGGTGCGGCCCGTACATCTGTGCGCCATGCAGGGCGACCGCGTAGGCGCGGGCTTCGGATACGGTGGAAGTGGGCATGCGGGCATTCTGACCCAGGCAGGCCGCCCCCCGAGAAACCAGCAGCCAGGTGACGATGGACGTGATCAACGGCGCTTGGCCGCCGCGTCCGGTCCACCGCGCTGCGTTTTGGCGGCAGCCGGGGGCGGCGGGGCAAGCTGGTGCGGCGCAGGGCCCACGCCCGCCGCCGCGATCAGCACATCGCGCAGCGGCTGCCGGCCCTCCCGCGTCGCCAGCCCGATGCCGACCGCCAGCGCCTCGCCCTCGGCCAGCGCCCGGTACACCACACCGGGCCGCCGCAGCGCGGTGAACGACCGGGGCAGCAGCGCCATGCCGCGCCCGCTGGCCACCTCCGCGAGCAGCACGTGGTGGTCCGCCGGCTCCCGCAGCTTCGGTGCGGCGAACCCATGGCGCGAAAACACCTGCTGGCAGTGGTCGTAGAACGCGGGCTGGCGCGCGCGCTCGAACCAAAAGAGCGCCTCGCTCGCCAGGTCGGCGAGGCGAACCGACCTGCGTCGGGCCAGCGGGTGGGACGACGGCATCGCCACGACCATGGCCAGGCGATCCAGTTCCTGCACGTCGAGCCCGGGGGCCTGCGTCGGCAGCGCGACGAAGGCGGCATCCAGTTTGCCAGCGCCCAGTTGCCGCACCAGCTTCGGCGAGGCATCGGACACCACCGACACCGTGGTGCCCGGCTGCGCCGCCTGCACCCGCTGCGCCAGCCCGCGGAACCAGGCCGCGCTGGTCAGGCCCAGGCGCAGCGTGGCCGGCATGCCCTGGGCCGCTACCGCCGCTTGCGCATCGCGCAGCAACTGGCCGACGCGGCGCGCGTAGGGCAGCAGCCGGCGCCCGGCATCGGTGAGCGCCACGCCCTGGGTGGTGCGGTCGAAGAGCCGCGTTCCCAGCCGCTCCTCCAACTCGCGGATGGCCCGGCTCAGCGGCGGCTGGGACAGGTGCAGGGTTTCGGCCGCCTGCCGGAAGCTGAGGGCATCCGCCACCGCCAGAAAGAGCGCGAGAGAGCGGGAATCGAGAAGGTTCGGCATATCAAAAAGGTATCACGAATCGGGTAATTCCCAGGTTGATCAACCCTCCCTAAATTGGCGGCTTCCATCCACTTTTCGAGAACCGCCATGACCCGTTATCTCCCTGATTTTTTCGCCCGCCAGAACTGCGCGCAGCAGCGCCAGGGCGGCACCCGATGAGCGCCGGGCGCTACGAACGGGGCCGCCGCATGCTGGCCGCCGTGGACGGCCCTGCCGGCCTGGCGGTGGTCGAAGCGCTGGCCCAGTCGTTTCCGGACTTCGCGCGCTACCTGCTGGAGTTTCCTTTCGGCGACATCTATGCCCGCGAAGGGCTGGGCCTGCGCGAGCGCGAGCTGGCCACCGTGGCGGCGCTGTGCGCCCTCGGCCATGCGCTGCCGCAGTTGAAGGTGCATGTGCACGCCGCGCTGCACGTGGGCTGCCAGCCCCAGGAAATCGTGGAGGTGGTGATGCAGATGGCGGTATACGCGGGCTTTCCAGCCGCGCTCAACGGGCTGTCCGTCGTGCGCGAGGTGTTCGCGGAATCGGGCATCGCACTGCCGCTGGCGTGATCGCCAGTGCTTCGTCAGTCTCCGCCCCCGGGCCGGTCCACCACGGTATCGAGCGGCAACGCGTGCAGCTCGCCCAGCAACTGCACCAGCGCCGCTGCCGCGGCCTGCACCACCGCCCGGCCTTTTTCTGCCGTGGCGCCCGCGGCGTTGCCCACCGCGCCGGCCGGGTGGTAATCCTGCATGGCCCAGCCCATCTTGGCGCTCTTGCCGTTGCCCAGGAGGGCATAGCGCTCCGCGCGGTCCTGCGAGGTGGAGCGCCAGTGCTGCGCCTGCGCCATGTGCACGGTGCCGGGGGCGAGGTGCAACATCATCGATGTCTCGATCTCGCCGCCGTGGATGCCGAAGCGGTGCTCCTCGGCGCTGAACTGCACGCTCACCGCCTCGGGCAGCGGCAGGCTGAACCAGCTGGCGCTGTACACCAGCAGGCCGCAGTGCTGGCGCAGCTCGCGCGCCACGATGTCCATCACGCTCACCTGGCCGCCGTGGCCGTTGAGCAGCAGCAGCTTCTTCACGCCCGCGCGGGCCACGCATTCGCCCAGTTCGGTCCACAGCGCGATGAGCGTGGCGGGCTTGAGCGTGAGGGTGCCGGCATAGGCCGTGTGCTCGGTGCTCAGGCCCACGTTCTGCGGCGGCAGGAACAGCGCCGGCACCTCGGCCGGCAGTTGCGGCAGCGCGGCATCGATCACGCCCTGCAGCAGGGCGGCATCCACGCTCAGCGGCAGGTGGGGGCCATGCTGCTCGATGGCCGCCACCGGCAACACGGCGACGGTTTGCGCCGCCCGGCCCGAGGCTTGCGCCTGCGCGAAATCGCGGGCGGACCATTCGGCCCAGAAGCGGGAAGGCGGGGCCGGGGGAGCGGTGCGGGGTGAGGTCATGGGCGGTTCAGAAGGTGGCCTGCGGCAATTCGTTGCGGGTGAACACGAGCGAGACCTTGGCCTCCGGCGGGATTGCGGGCAACTCCGCATCCCACGCCTGCCACGCGGCGCGCAACTCGGCCAGGCGCGCGGGCTCGCGATCGCGCAGGTTGGCGCGCTCGCGCGGATCGGCCACCACGTCGAACAGGTATTCCACGCCGTCCACCTGCAGGTACTTGTGGCGGCCGCGCACCAGCGCGCGCTGCTCGCGGTGCTTCATGCGCCAGCACAGGTCGCGCTCCGGATTCC
The DNA here is from genome assembly GCF_028473645.1 of Acidovorax sp. GBBC 1281. Taxonomy (NCBI): domain Bacteria; kingdom Pseudomonadati; phylum Pseudomonadota; class Betaproteobacteria; order Burkholderiales; family Comamonadaceae; genus Acidovorax; species Acidovorax sp. GBBC 1281. The sequence continues at coordinate 468,552 of NZ_CP097269.1, read as the reverse complement.
ACGCGGGGTCGTCGAACAGCGGCAGCAGGCTGGTGCCGTCCAGCGGGTAGTCGGGATGGGCCGCCACGCCGGCCGCGTCGAGGAAGGTGGCGGTCCAGTCCATGGTGAGGCTGGGCGTGTCGCTCACGCGGCCCGGGGCGATGCGGGCGGGCCAGCGCGCCAGTAGCGGCACGCGGATGCCGCCTTCCAGCAGGTCCATCTTCTGGCCCACGAACGGCCAGTTGTTGGAATAGCGCTCGCCGCCGTTGTCGCTGGTGAAGACGATCAGGGTGTTTTCGGCCAGGCCCTTTTCCTGCAGCGCATCCAGCACCCAGCCGATGCCTTCGTCCATGTGGTGGACCATGCGCTGGTAGGTTTCCAGGCTGCCGCCGTCGATGTGCTTGCCGAAACCGGCGAGCCGTTGCGATTCGGCGCGGTCGTCCCGCGTGAGCCAGGGCCAGTGGGGCGCGCTGTAGTGCAGGCTCAGCAGAAAGGGGCGGTCCGCCGTCTGGTCGCGCACGAAGTCCACCGCCCGGCGGCTGAGCAGGTCGGTGAGGTAGCCGTCTTCGGTGTGCTCGGTTTCGTTGACCCAGAAGTCCGGGCGGCCGCGCGGGTCGCAATGCGCGAAGTAGTCCGAGCCGCCGGCATGGAAGCCGTAGAACGTGTCGTAGCCGGACATGCGCGGGCCGAAGTGCGGCGGGTAGCCCAGGTGCCACTTGCCCACCAGGGCGGTGGCGTAGCCCGCATCGCGCAGCAGCGAAGGCAGCGTGGGGTGGCCGGGTGGCAGGCCCAGCACCTTGTCGCCGTGCACGCTGGCCAGCGGCTCCTCGGCCGCGCCGCGCAGGCGGTACTGCCAGCGCCCCGTGGCCAGTGCGAACCGCGTGGGCGAGCACACGGCCGAATTCGAGTAGCCCCGCGTGCATCGCAGGCCTTCGGCCGCCAGCGCGTCCAGGCGCGGTGAGACATCCACGGGCACGCTGTAGGCGTCGCGGGCGCCGGTGCAGCCCAGGTCGGCATAGCCCAGGTCGTCGGCAAGGATGAAGATCAGATTGGGGCGGGAGGACGTCATGGACCGGTCGCAGTAAGGGGATTGGCGCGAAATTGGGACGGCGCAAACCAGCAAGGGACTCTCGATTGTCGCCGCCTGCCCGACACCTGAACCCTCGTCCGCTCGCCATCCGCGCACCGGCAGGCTGGTTTGTGTCCTACAGATCGATTACATCAGAGGATTAAAAATTACACATTGACACACACCCATCCTGCCGGCCAAATCGGCATTCGACTCTAGCGAAAAGGCTGCATCCATGAACTTCTTCCAACGCATGAAACTGGGTACCTTGCTGGGCTCGGGCTTTGCTCTCGTGATCGCCATCGGCTTCCTGGTGGCCGCCTTCGGACGGGTACAGCTCGATCACATCGGTGGCAACATCAAGCTGCTGTCGCATGAACGCATCGCCAACCTGCTGGTGCTTCAGGAGATGAAGGACGGCATCAACACGGTGGCCCGGGCCGCACGCAACATCGCGCTGCTGGAAGACATTCCGCAGATGGCCGATGAAAAACGCCGCATCGACAAGGCCCAGGCACGCAATGCCGAACTGCTCAGCCAACTGAACCAGCGCATGACCAGCCCCGAGGCGAAAGCCCTGGTTGCCCAGATCGGGCAGGCGCGGCCGGCCTATGTGGAGGCCCTGAACAAGGCCGTCGACCTGGGCCTGGCCAACCAGAACGATCAGGCACGCGAGCAGTTGCTCGGCCCGGTGCGCCCTGTGCAAGCCGCTTATTTCAAGGCGCTGGACGACCTAGTCGACTACCAGAAGGCCGCCACCGTGCGCACGGCCGACGAGTCCGAAAAGGCCGCGGTCGCCGCAGGCACGCTGATGCTCGCGCTGGCCGCCCTCGCGGCCGCCGCCGGCGCCATAGTGGCCTGGGCCATCACCCGGCAGATCAAAGGACAGCTGGGCGGCGAGCCGGCCTATGCCTCCGAAGTCGCGCAGCAAGTGGCCAACGGCAACCTGGCGGTCGGCGTGCAGTTGCGCCAGGGCGACACCCACAGCGTGCTGGCGGCCATGAATGCCATGCGCACCAGCCTGAGCGGCATCGTGAGCCAGGTGCGCGAAAGCAGCGAATCCATCGCGACCGGCGCCGGGCAGATCGCCACCGGCAACGCCGACCTGAGCCAGCGCACCGAAGAGCAGGCCTCCAACCTGCAGCAGACGGCGGCGTCGATGGAAGAGATGAACTCCACCGTCAAACAGAACGCCGACACCGTGCGCACGGCCTCGCAACTGGCGAGCTCGGCCAGCGCCACGGCCTCCAAGGGCGGCGAGGTGGTGGGCAACGTGGTTCGCACCATGGAAGACATCACCGCCAGCTCGCGCCGCATCAGCGACATCATCGGCGTGATCGACTCCATCGCCTTCCAGACCAACATCCTCGCGCTGAACGCCGCGGTGGAAGCCGCCCGCGCGGGCGAACAGGGCCGCGGCTTCGCCGTGGTGGCCAGCGAGGTGCGCAGCCTGGCGGGCCGCTCCGCCGATGCCGCCAAGGAGATCAAGGCGCTGATCGGCCAGAGCGTGCAGACGGTGGAGCAGGGCTCGGCGCTGGTGAGCGAAGCCGGCGCCACCATGAACGAGATCGTCGACCAAGCCCGCCGGGTGGCCGACCTGATCGGCGAGATCGGCGCCGCCACGCGCGAGCAGGAGCAAGGCATTTCGCAGGTGAGCGATGCGGTGAACCAGCTCGACCAGGTGACGCAGCAGAACGCCGCGCTGGTGGAGGAATCCGCCGCAGCCGCCGACAGCCTGAACCACCAGGCGACCCGCCTGGTGGAGATCGTGAGCGTCTTCCAGCTCGAAGAGTCTGCCTCCAGCGCCGTCATCCGCCGCGCGCAGGCGCAAAGCCGGGCGGCGCCGGTGCCCTCGCTGGCCTCGGCGCCTGCCCCGGCCACCAAGGCCCCGCGCGCCATGCCCGCCCCTGCGCGGAAACTGCAGGCATCGCCCGCCAAGGCCCCGTTGGCAGCCGCGCCCGCCAAAGCCGCCAAGCAGCCAGCGATGGCGGGCACGGGCGCGGACGACTGGGAAACCTTCTGACGCTGCCACCCCCTGCGCCACCGGATGCCGCCCCACGCCCCACCGGCCGTGGGGCGTTTTTCTGGGGCGGCCCGCGCGGCGTCTAGAACCGCCAGCCGAGCGAGGCCGACACGCTGCGGCCATCCCCCGGCGAATAGCCCGAAGAACCGCTGTCGTACCACGCATAGACGTAGCGGCGGTGGGTGGCGTTCTTCACCTGCACCGACACGTCCATCGCGGGCGTGAGTCGCCAGGTGGCGCCGAGGTTCAGCAGCGCGTAGCGGCCAGCGCGGCCCTGCGTGTTGGTGCGGTCCAGAAAGTAGTCGCCCTGCGCGCTGGCCGAGGCGCTCAGCTCCCATTGCTCGCCGGCGCGGTAGGTGATGCCGGCGGTCGCCAGGTGGTGCGGCACGTTCTCGACCTCGCGGCCCGCCGTGGCGGGCGCGCTCGGGTCGGGCGTGGTGATGCGCGCCACCTGGCGCGAATAGGCGAACCAGCCGGTCCAGCGGGCGTGCAGTTGCGCGTTGAGCTGCAGGTCGTAGCCCTTGCGCAGCGTGCGGCCCACGTTGCCGAGGCCCCCGGGATCGGGAACGCCATCCACCCCCAGCACGCGCGCCACCTCGCCCGAGGCGCGCTGGCGCCACAGTGCCGCGCGAGCCTCCAGCCAGGGCAGCGGGCGGAACCTGGCGCCCACCTCCCAGCCGTCGTTGATCGAGGGATCGAGGTTGCGCGACTGCGTGCGGTAGGCATCGATGCCCGTGCCGATCTGGAAGGTGCGGCCCCAGTTGCCGTACACGCTGGTGTCGGGCGTGAGCGCGTAGGCCACGCTGAGCTTGGGCTGGCGGATGGTGCCGTAGTCGTGCACGGGCGCGCTGATGCCCGCGAGCCCGTCGGAAAAATGCCCGCTGATGCGGTCGACCCGCAGCGCGGGCACGATCTTGAGCGCTGCCACGGGCCGCACCACCGCCTGCAGGTAGGCGCCGCGCGTGTCCAGGTCGAAGTTCCAGTCTCGAAACGTCGAGGTCCGCAGGCGCTCGATGGTGCGGTAGCGCTGCGCGGCGTTGCTCTGCCACTGGGCATCGACACCGCCTTCGAGCGTGAACTCGTGCGCCCAGTCCACCCGTGGGCGCCAGGTGAGCGACGTCATCGCGCCCCGGTGCGTCTCGTCGTTGTCGCGCTCCTGCTGCACGGCGGCCTGCGAAAAGCGCACCCAGCGCTGGTTCTCGTAATGATTGCCATAGGCCTTGGCGGACCAGGAGAGGCGGTCGGCCAGTTCGCCGTCGATGTGCAGGGCGAGCTGGCCCGTCTCGCGCTCGCTGCGGTCGGCGCTGGCGTAGGCGGGGGACGAGCGCGGCGCGGCCTCGGCCTGCTCGCGCGTGAGGTAGCCCGATTCGAGCGCGCGGTTGCGGTAGTGGCGGGCGGTCAGGCCCGTGCGCCAGCGCCCGTCGTCGCTGGTGTAGAACCATTTGCCCGACAGCGCGCGCTGCGTGCCGTCGGCGTGCGCCCGGTAGCCGTCCGACTCGCGCCAGGCCAGCGTGTAGTTCTGGCTCCAGTTGCCGCTCTCGATGCCCTTGGTCACCTGCACCTCGCGCGTGCCGAAGCTGCCGACCGTGGCGATGGCGCGGCCCTCGTTGCCGCCTGTGCGCGTGACCACGTTGGCATTGCCCGCGATGTTGTTCAGCCCGTAGCGCGGGTCGTTGGTGCCACGCACCACCTCGATGGCCTCGATGTCGATGGGGAAGACCGCATCGAGGTAGGGCATGCCGCCCGCGTTGTCGTTGGAAGGAATGCCGTCGATCAGCAGCTTGACGGCATTCACGCGGCCCTCGCCGTTGAAGCCGCGCATCGAAAAGCGCCCGGCATCGGTGCCCTGGCGGAACGGCGTGACCTGCACGCCCGGCGCGCGCGCGAACAACTCCCAGGCGTGGTCCACATGCTGGTCCTGCAGCACGCTGGCTCCCAGGATGTCGACCGAGCTGAACACGTTACGCACGGGCAGCGGGCCCGCGCTGGCGGCCTGCACCTGCACGGTGCCGAGCGTGAGGGCGGCATCGGCCGTGGGTTCGGTCGCAGTGCCGGGTGCGGGTTGCGCATGGGCCGCGAGGGCCGTGGCGGTGGCCAGCGCAAGGGTGTGGCGCGCAGCGCCCGAGGAAAAGGAAAGTCGTTTCATGGCCATCGTCCGTGGGCCCCCTCCCCAATCGGCCGGTGCGCGGCGATGCAGGGCGAGGGCGAAGAAAACCGAAGGGCTGCGCCCAGGCGCTCGCCCACGCGCCGCCCCGGGCCCGGCCCGGGGTGCGGCGCACGATTCAAGGCATCACGAAACGAACGGTGGCCCGCGTGCGGGCAGCGGCGCGCCCACCAGGGCGGCGATGCGCGCAGCCGCCAAGGGCTGCACGGCATGGGCCAGCGGCTGCGGCGGTGCGGCGTGCCCCCGGAGCGCCGGCGGCGGGGCACCGCCCGGCAGGCACAAAGCGCAGTCGAGCGTGTGCAGGCCCCCGCCATCGGGCGCGGTGCCATCGTCCTGCGCCACGAGCTGGAACACGCCCGCGGCACTGCACACCACCATCAGCGACTGCGGATGCACCAGCGGCGACACCGCGGCCACGCCCAGCGCCAAAGCGAACCACGCCAGCACCCAGCGGGCGGTGAGGAAGGGCGTGCGCAGCGCATTCATGGGCGGGGGGATTATCGGCGCCGGGGCCGGGCGCGCATGGCGGCCCGACCATCAAAGAAAGCCGCGCGGCGTCACGGCAGGGCCACCCAGTCGGGATGGCCGGGCACCGCGGCCTCTTCGGCCACCAGGGCCGCGCAGCACTGCGCCACGTGATCGACCAGCGCACGCACGCGCGCCGGCACGAACCGGTTGCTGGGCAGCACGGCGTGCAGGGCATAGCGCTGCCCCCGCCAGTCGGGCAGCAGCGCGACCAGGGCGCCCGAGCGCAGGCTGGCGCGCACGTCGATCGCCGACTTGTAGACGATGCCGCCGCCCGCCAACGCCCATTCATGCGCAATGGAGCCGTCGTCCACGCTGCGCTCGCCCTCCACGGCCACCGAGACCGCCTCGCCATCGGACGCCCGCTCGAAGTGCCAGCGCACCTCCCGCCGGCCGGCGATGTGCAAGGTGAGGCAGTCGTGCCCCGCCAGTTCGGCGGGGTGCCGGGGCACGCCCCGCCGCGCCAGGTAGGCCGGCGCGGCGCAGGCCAAGCGCCGGGTAATGCACAACGGCCGGGCGATCAGTTGCGAGTCGGCCAGCGCGCCGTAGCGCAGGGCCACGTCCACCGCATCGCGGCGCACGTCCTGCACCCGGTCGCTGACCGACAAGGCCGGGTGCACGCCCGGGTGCTGCTGCAGGAAGCCGTCGAACCACTGCAGCAGCAGGCTGCGCGACAGGTCCGACGGTGCGGCCACGCGCACGGTGCCGCGCAAAGCGCCGGCCTCCGAGGCCGCCTGGCTGGCGCCCTCCTCCAGCAACTCCAGCGCCCGCGCCGCGTAGTCCAGCAGGGTCTGCCCCTGGTCGGTGAGCCGCATGGCGCGGGTGGAACGCTCGAACAGGCGCGCGCCCACCTGCGCCTCCAGCCGCTTGAGCATGGCGCTGGCCGCCGCGGGCGTGATTTCCAGCACCCGCGCCGCGGCGGTGAGGCTGCCGCCCCGGGCGGTTTCCACCAGCACGCGCAGGTCGGAGATATTTTCAAATTTCATTTGAAAGAAATAGGCATCCAAGCCGACTTATCAAATCCATTTTGCCAACCTACAGTGCATCCATCGCTGTTTTTCCCATTTCTTTTCAGAGAAAGTCACCCATGAAAGCCATCGGCTACCACGCCCCCCATGCCATCGACCACCCCGAAGCCCTGGTGGACCTGGACCTTCCCGAGCCGATCCCCGGCGAGCACGATCTGCTGGTGCGCGTTCACGCGGTGTCGGTGAACCCGGTGGACACCAAGGTGCGCGCCAGCGCGGCGCCCGAAGGCGGCGCGGCCAAGGTGCTGGGCTGGGATGCCGTGGGCACCGTGCAGGCGCTGGGCAGCGCGGTGCAGGGCTTCGCCGTGGGCGACCGGGTGTACTACGCCGGCGCCATCGACCGCCCCGGTTCCAACGCCGAACTGCACACGGTGGATGCGCGCATCGCCGCCCATGCGCCTGCCACGCTGTCCGATGCGCAGGCGGCCGCCATGCCGCTGACCGCCATCACGGCCTGGGAAATCCTGTTCGACCGACTGCGCGTGCCCTCGGGCGACGGCGCTGCGGCGGGGCAGTCCCTGCTGGTGGTGGGCGGCGCGGGCGGGGTGGGATCGATCCTGATCCAGCTCGCGCGCCAGTTGACCGGCCTGCGCGTGATCGCCACCGCCTCGCGCCCCGAGACGCGCCAGTGGTGCCTGGACATGGGCGCGCACGACGTGATCGACCACCACCAGCCGCTGGGCCCGCAACTGGCCGCGCTGGGCGTGCCGCAGGTGAACCATGTGGCCGCCCTCACCCACACGCCGGCCTACATGGCGCAATACGTGGACTGCGTGCGGCCCCAGGGGCAGATCGCCGTGATCGATGACATGCCCTCGCTGGACGTGATGCCGCTCAAGCGCAAGAGCATTTCGCTGCACTGGGAAATGATGTTCACCCGCTCGCTGTTCGGCACGTCCGACCTGCACCGCCAGGGCGAGCTGCTGGTCGAAGTGGCGCGCCTGCTGGACGCCGGTCGCCTGCGCAGCACCTTCACCACCGACGGCGGGCGCATTGACGCGGCCCACCTGCGCCAGGCGCATGCGCTGGTGGAAAGCGGCCGCGCCATCGGCAAAGTCGTGCTGCAGGGGTTCTGATGGCGGGTGCCGGCATCGGCCGACAGCCGGGCCACCCGGGCGGCTGGCACCATGCCGCATGCCAAAGTCCCCCACGCGCGACCTGACCCAAGGCCCCATCGGCCACACGCTGCTGGTGTTCGCACTGCCCATCCTCGCGGGCAACGTGCTGCAGTCCCTCAACGGCTCCGTCAACGCCATCTGGGTGGGGCGCTATTTGGGGGAGGCGGCGCTCACGGCCACGGCGAATGCCAACAACATCCTCTTCCTGCTGATCGGTGCCGTGTTCGGCGTGGGCATGGCGGCCACCATCCTCGTGGCGCAGGCCATGGGCGCCAGGAACCTGGCGCAGGCCCAGCGCGTGATGGGCACCAGCGCCACGTTCTTCGGGGGCACCTCAGTGCTCATCGCACTGGTGGGGCTGCCGCTGTCGCGCGAGATCCTCGGCTGGATGGGCACGCCGGCCGACGCGTTGCCGCTGGCCGAGGCGTATCTGCGCACGCTGTTCCTGGCGATTCCGCTGCTGTACCTATTCGCGTTCGTGTCGGCGGTGCTCCGCGGGGCGGGCGACACGCGCACGCCGTTCCTGTTCCTGCTGCTGGTGGTGGTGCTGGACACGGCGCTGAACCCGCTGCTCATCTTCGGCCTGGGGCCGCTGCCGCGCATGGGCATCGCCGGCTCGGCCATGGCCACGCTGGTGGCCAATGCCCTGAGCTTCGCGGCACTGCTGGCCTGGCTGCGCTACCGGCGCCATCCGCTGTGGATCGGCCGCTCGCAGTGGCGCCTGTTCGTGCCCGACCCCGCCATCCTGCGGGCGCTGGTGGTCAAGGGCATTCCGATGGGCGTGCAGATGGTGATGATCTCGCTGGCCATGCTCATGGTGATGGGCATGGTCAACGCCCAGGGCGTGGTGACGGCCTCGGCGTATGGCGCGGCGCTGCAGTTGTGGACCTACGTGCAGATGCCGGCCATGGCCATCGGCGCCGCGTGCTCGTCGATGGCGGCGCAGAACGTGGGGCCGGCCGCTGGGACCGGGTGGACGGCGTGGCGCGCAGCGGCACGCTGTTCAACTTTTTGCTCACGGGCGCGCTGATCGCGCCGCTCATCCTGCTGGACCGCATGGCGCTGTCGCTCTTTTTACCCGAGGGCAGCGCCTCTCTGGAAGCCGCCCGGCATCTGAATCACATCGCCGTGGGGTCGTTCCTGTTCTTCGGCGTGACCTTCGTGCTGTCGGGCGTGGTGCGGGCCACGGGCGCGGTGGTGCCGCCGCTCGTCATCCTCGGGCTGGCGCTCTGGGGCATCCGCCTGCCCATCGCGTACGGACTGCAGCCGGTGCTGGGCGCGGACGCGATCTGGTGGAGCTTTCCGGCCAGCGCGCTGTGCGCCATGCTGATGTCCATCGCCTACTACCGGTTCGGCCGCTGGCGCCAGGCGCGCATGCTGCCGCCCGGCGAATCGGTGGCTACGCCCGCCGAGGTGGGCGGCCTTCCGCCCGCACCGGTGTGTACGCCGGCGCACGCCACGCCCACGGCGCGCCGCACGGAGGGCGCTGCCGCAGGCGCCGCCGTTACCATCGGGCCATGACGACCGACGACCGCTCCGCCCCTGCGACCTCCCCCACCCCCACGCTGGCCACGCAAGACCTCTTCCGCGAAGACGCCTACCTGCGCGAATGCCAGGCCACCGTGGTGGCGGTGCAGCCGGACGGCGGCATCGTGCTGGACCGCACCGTGTTCTACCCGCTCGGGGGCGGCCAGGCCGGCGACAGCGGCGTGCTGCTGCGGACGGACGGCAGCACCGTCGCCATTGCCGACACGCGCAAGGGCAAGGGCAAGGATGATGAAGGCCGGCCCACGGCCGCCATCGTGCACGTGCCGGCACCGGGCGAGCCCACGCCCTGGACGGTGGGCGAGGCCGTGACTGCACGCATCGACTGGGAGCGCCGCCACCGGCTGATGCGCTTTCACACCACCACCCACCTGCTGTGCCACCTGGTGGCGCAGCCCGTGAACGGCTGCTCGATCACCCCCGACTACGCGCGGCTCGATTTCCACATGGACGGCGCGCTGGACAAGGACGCACTGACCGCCGGCATCGCGCGCCTGGTGGCCGAAGGCCATGCCGTCACCCTGGGCACCGTCACCGATGCGGAGCTGGACGCCAACCCCGCCCTGGTCAAGAGCATGAGCGTGCAGCCGCCGCGCGGCACGGGCCAGGTGCGCACCGTGCGCGTGGGCGGCACCGGCGAGACGGGCGCGCCGCAGATCGACCTGCAGCCCTGCGGCGGCACGCACGTGGCGCACACCGGCGAGATCGGCGCCGTGGTCGTGACCAAGATCGAGAAGAAAGGCGTCCTGTCGCGCCGCGTGGTGCTCGGCTTCGCTGCCTGACACCGGCCCAGGAACCAAACCCCGGGCTGCGGCTCCCACCCTGCGACATGTCACACCGCCTGCTCCAGCGCTTGCTGCCCGCTCTTTTTTTGATAGCTGCCAGCGCCTTTCACATCGGCGCCGGTGCCCAATTGGGCACCAAGACCACCGGTTCCGGCAGCGGCAGCAGCACCGTCACCACCCCCCATGTGCAGGCCGAGCTGGTGGCACACGCCCCCGAGGGCGTAGCGCCGGGCAAGCCGCTCTGGCTGGGCCTGTCGATCACGCACCAGCCCGAGTGGCACACCTACTGGATGAATTCGGGCGATTCGGGCCTGCCCACGCAGCTGGAGTGGCAGGTGCCCGCCGGCATCGAGGCCGGCGACATCGCCTGGCCCGTGCCGCGCAAGATCCCCATCGGCAACCTGGCCAACTACGGCTACGAGGGCACGGTGCTGCTGCCGGTGCCCATGGCCGTCTCCGATGCGTTCGCGCCCGGCCCGCTGGCGCGCACCGCCACCTTCCACCTGCGCGCCTCGTGGCTGGTGTGCCGCAAGGAATGCATCCCCGAAGAAGGCGACTTCACGCTGCAACTGCCGATCCGCAGCACCACGGCGCTGAGCGCCGGGGCCTTCGACGCCGCGCAGCAGGCGCACCCCCAGCCGCTGCCGGCGCCCGCGGCCGGCGCCCCGGCCAGCAGCGCCCGCGTGGACGGCAACGCCATCGCCCTCACCGTGGCCGGGCTGCCCGCCGCGCTGCGCGGCAAGGCGCTCGAGTTCTTTCCCGAAACCACCGGCGTGATCGAAACCGCGGCGGACTGGAAGCAGGCCTGGCAGGGCGACGTGTGGACGGCGCGCGTGCCGCTGTCGCCGCAGCGCAGCGCCAGCCCCACGCCCATGCCCGTGGTGCTGGCCCATGCCGGCCAGGGCTGGCGGGCCGAGCTGCCCCTCACGGGCGGCTGGCCCCCGCTCGCGGCGATGGCCGGCGTCTCGCCCGCGCTGGAGGCGGCCTTGCGCGCCAACGCGGCCCAGGGCGGGGGTGCGCCGGCCGCGCCCGCCGTCACCGCCGCGCCGCTCGGCACCTTGCTGGCGGCGCTGGCGGGCGCGCTGCTGGGCGGGCTGATCCTCAACCTCATGCCCTGCGTGTTCCCGGTGCTGGCGATCAAGGTGGTGGGCTTTGCCCAGCATGCGAACCACCGCCGCGCCCACCGCATCGGCGGGCTGGCGTACACGGCGGGCGTGGTGCTGTCGTTCATGGCGCTGGGCGCGCTCATGCTCGCGCTGCGCGCCGCGGGCGAGGCCGTGGGCTGGGGCTTTCAGCTGCAGTCGCCCGGCGTAGTGGCCCTGCTGGCGGCGCTGTTCACCGTGATCGGGCTGAATCTGGCGGGCATGTTCGAGTTCGGGCGCTTCCTGCCCAGTTCGGTGGCCAGCCTGCAGGCCCGCCACCCGGCGGTGGATGCCTTCCTGACCGGCGTGCTGGCCGTGGCCGTGGCCTCGCCCTGCACCGCGCCGTTCATGGGCGCCTCGCTCGGCCTCACGGCCACCTTGCCGGCCGCGCAGGCGCTGGCGGTGTTCGGCGCACTCGGCCTGGGGCTGGCGCTGCCGTACCTGGCCGCCAGCTGGGTGCCCGCAGTGGCGCGCGCCCTGCCCCGCCCTGGCGCCTGGATGGACACGCTGCGCCGGTTCATGGCGTTCCCGATGTTCGCCACCGTGGTGTGGCTGGTGTGGGTGCTGGGCCAGCAAAGCGGCATCGACGGCGCGGCGGCCCTGCTGGCGCTGCTGGTCACGCTCAGCATGGCGGTCTGGGCGCTCACGCTCGCCGGGCGCACCCGCTGGGCGATTGCTCCTATTTCAATAGCACTCCTGGCATATTTGACTACGGCATGGGCACCAAAAGTGCTTGAAATCGCGCCGGCTTTGGCCGCAGCGGTGCCCTCTGCCAGCGGCTGGCGCCCCTGGCAGCCCGGCCTGCCCGAGGAACTGGTGGCCAAAGGCCAGCCCGTGTTCGTGGACTACACCGCCGCCTGGTGCGTGACCTGCCAGTACAACAAGAAGACCACCCTGGCGCACGAGGACGTGCTGAAGGACTTCGCCGCCAAGAACGTGGCCCTGCTGCGCGCCGACTGGACGCGCCGCGATCCCGCCATCACCACCGCGCTGGCACGACTGGGGCGCAGCGGCGTGCCGGTGTACGTGCTGCAGGCGCCGGGCCGCCCGCCCGTGGTGCTGTCGGAAATCCTGGGCGTGCAGGAAGTGCGCGCGGCCATCGCCGGTCTGTAAGCGCTTCGTTCAGCAGGCGACCCATCGCCCTGCCGGCACGGGGGTTTTGGGTGGCGACGCGCTGGAGGCTCGGTGACACTGGGCCGCCTCGTGGGCCCCGGCCCCGTTCGTTCTTTCGACAGGAGAAACGCCATGCTTCGACGGACCCTCTTCGCCGGCCTTTTCCTTGCCGCAGGCGCTGCCCAGGCGGCGGCCACCGTGGGCCAGCCCGCGCCCGACTTCGCACTGAAGGACGCCACCGGCAAGACCGTGCGGCTGTCGGACTTCAAGGGCAAGCACGTGGTGCTGGAGTGGACCAACCCGGGCTGCCCCTTCGTGCGCAAGCACTATGACAGCGGCAACATGCCGGCCACGCAAAAGGGCGCGGTGGACCAGGGGGTGGTGTGGCTGTCGGTGAACTCCACCGAAAAAGCCAGCAGCGACTACCTGGCCCCCGCGCAATTGGCCGCCTGGTTCACCGAACGCAAGGCCGTGCCCACCGCCCTGCTGCTGGACGAGGAAGGCACCGCCGGCCATGCCTATGGCGCGCGCACCACGCCGCACCTGTACATCGTCGATCCCAAGGGCACGCTGGTGTATGCGGGCGGCATCGACAGCATTCCTTCGGCCCGCCCGGCCGACATCCCGAAGGCCACGAACTACGTGAAGGCCGGCCTGGCCGACGCCCTGGCGGGCAAGCCGATCGCGGTGTCCACCACGCAGCCCTACGGTTGTTCGATCAAATACAAATCGCCGGCATAAGCCGGCGACGGGGCCGGCGACGGTTTTATGCCATCCGCCGGCGATGGGCATGGCAGCACGGCCCCGGGCGGGCCGCGTGCCGTGGTGCGCTCAGACCACCAGCGCGGTCGCGGCGCCCACGCCGCACAGCGCGGTCAGGCCCGCGAGCAGCCCCACATCGCGGCGCTCGTTGCCCGCGTGCCAGCCGAGGAACGTGGTGATGACCAGGGTTGCCAGCAGGCACAGCAAAATCAATTCGATCATGGACATGGCAGGGCTCTCCTCGGGGGCTCAACGGGGGTCGTGGGGCAAGGCGGGCGTTTCGCGGGGCTGGCCGCGCGAGGTCCACAGCGAGGCGGCGACCGAGCCGGCGATCAGGCCCGCGGTGACCAGCAGCGCGTAGCCGATCGGGATCTTGTACAGGTCGATCAGCAGCATCTTCGCGCCGATGAACACCAGCACCAGGGCCAGGCCATAGGCCAGCAGGTGGAAGCGGCTCGCCAGGTCGGCCAGCAGGAAGTACAGCGCCCGCAGCCCCAGGATGGCGAAGATGTTGGCGGTCAGCACGATGAACGGATCGTTCGTGATGGCGAAGATCGCTGGAATGCTGTCCACCGCGAAGATGATGTCGGTCGTGCCGATCAGCACCAGCACCACGAAGAGCGGCGTGTAGTGCTTGACGCCGCCGATCATCGTCGTGAGCTTCTCGCCGTCGAAGGTGTCGGCGATGCGCATGCGGCCCCGCAGGAACTTCAGCACCGGGTTGGTGGCGATGTCGGGCTCCTTGCCCGCGGCCAGCCACATCTTCACGCCGGTGATGACGAGGAAGGCGCCGAACACGTACAGCAGCCAGTGGAACGTGGCCAGAAGCCAGGCACCGGCCAGGATCAGCACGGTGCGCAACACGATGGCACCGATGATGCCGACGATCAGCGCACGCTTTTGGTATTCCGCCGGGACGGCGAAGTAGCTGAACAGCATCAGGAACACGAAGATGTTGTCCACCGACAGGCTTTTTTCCACCAGGTAGCCGGTGATGAACTGCATCGACACCGTATTGGCCACCTCCCGGCCCTGCGAGCCGTTGAGGTACCACCACAGAATGCCGACGAACACGAAGGCCAGCGAGAACCAGAGCAGGCTCCAGCCCACGGCCTCCTTGGTGGTCACCTTGTGCGCTCCCTGGCGCTCCATGACCAGCAGGTCGATCCCGATCGCGACGACCACGAAGACGGCAAAACCCGCCCACATCCACCAGGTTCCAATGGTTTCCATGGCTTTAGCCTCCGATCGGTTGAAAGCCGTGCGGTGACGGCGGTTGGGGGAACGCCGAAGGCGGCGCAAGGGAAACGGTCTGCTGGTGGTTCATGGCTTGTTGGAAAAGTAATTGGAGGGAGAACGAACCGGACTGTGGGGCCGCCGCAGCCAGAAAAGAAGATGCCTTCCCGGTACCATTGCTTCGGTTTTTCCGAACCATTCCATTTTCCCCACCGCCCGCCCCGCCATGAGCCAGAGCTTCAACTACCGCCACCTGTACTACTTCTGGGTGGTCGCCAAGGAAGGCGGCGTGGCCCGCGCGGCCGAACGGCTGGACATGGCGGTACAGACCATCAGCGCCCAGGTCCGGTCGCTGGAAAAGGACCTGGGCGTGGCCCTGCTGCGCAGCGAAGGGCGCAACCTCGTGCTGACCGATGCCGGCGTGGCGGCCCTGCACGAGGCCGACCACATCTTCGCGCTGGGCGAGCAGTTGCCCCTGCGCGTGCGCGAGGCCACCAGCGGGCAGGCGGTGCGGCTGAACCTGGGCATCTCCGACGGCATCGCCAAGCTGGCCGTGCACCGGCTGCTCACCCCCGTGCTGGACGAGCCCCACCTGCGCCTGCTGTGCCACGACGGCGAATTCCAGCCCCTGCTGGCCGAACTGGCGCTGCACAAGCTCGATGCGGTGCTGGCCGACCGCTCCGCCCCGCCCAACCCCGCTTTGCGCACCACCAGCCAGTTGCTGGGCACCAGCGCCATCGGCTGGTATGCGCCGCCGCTGTGGGCCCGCGCCGCCTCGCAGAACTTTCCGCACAGCCTGGCCGTGGTGCCGGTGATCCTGCCCACCGCCCACGCCGCGCTGCGCGCGCGCATCGACCACTGGCTGGAGCGCGAGCGCATCCGCCCCCGGCTGGCCGGGGAGTTTGAGGACAGCGCCCTGCTCAGCACCTTCGCCGCCGCCGGCATGGGCGTGATGCCGGCGCCCCTGCTGCTGGGCGAGCACCTGCAGCGCACCTACGGGCTGGAGCCGGTGGGCACCACGGCGGACGTGCACGAGCACTTTCATCTGATCTACAGTGCGCGCAAGGTGATCCACCCCCTGGTCACCCGGCTGGCAGAGGCCGGCGCGGCCGGGCTGCTGGGGGATGCGGCCACGGATTGAAAGGGATGGACCGGCCGCCGGGGCCGGGCATGGACCTGGCGCAAAAACCCGGTCTTGCGGCTACGCCACAATCAGGGGCATGAGCTTCGCCCCCCTCCAGAACGACACGTTCCTGCGCGCCTGCCGGCGCCAGGCCACCGACTACACCCCCCTGTGGCTGATGCGCCAGGCCGGCCGCTACCTGCCGGAGTACAAGGCCACGCGGGCCCGGGCGGGCAGCTTCATGGGGCTGGCCACCAACGTGGACTACGCCACCGAGGTCACGCTGCAGCCCCTGGAGCGTTTTCCGCTCGATGCGGCCATTCTGTTCAGCGACATCCTCACCGTGCCCGATGCGATGGGCCTGGGCCTGTCGTTCGCCGAGGGGGAAGGCCCGCGCTTCGCCCACGTGGTGCGCGACGAAGCGGCCGTGGCGGCCCTGGCCGTACCCGACATGGATAAGCTGCGCTACGTGTTCGATGCGGTCACCAGCATCCGGCGCGCGCTCGACGGCCGCGTGCCGCTGATCGGCTTTTCCGGCAGCCCCTGGACGCTGGCCTGTTACATGGTGGAAGGCAAGGGCAGCGACGACTACCGCCTCGTGAAGACGCTGATGTACAGCCGCCCCGACCTGATGCACCGCATCCTGGCCATCAACGCCGACGCCGTGGCCGCCTACCTGAACGCGCAGATCGACGCGGGCGCCCAGGCCGTGATGGTGTTCGACAGCTGGGGCGGCGTGCTGGCCGACGGCGCCTTCCAGGCCTTCAGCCTGGCCTACACCAAGCGCGTGCTGGCCCAGCTCCAGCGCACCGGCGTGGAGGGCACCGAAGTGCCGCGCATCGTGTTCACCAAGGGCGGTGCGCTCTGGCTGGACGCCATGAAGGACCTGGACTGCGAGGTGCTCGGACTGGACTGGACGGCCAATCTGGCCCGTGCACGCGCCCTGGTCGGCGGCGCGGTGGGTGGCCCCGGCAAGGCGCTGCAGGGCAACATCGACCCCAACGTGCTGTTCGCCCCGCCCGAGCAGATCGCGCTGCATGCGCGCGCCGTGCTCGACAGCTTCGGCCCCCCCCACACCGACCGGACCACCACCGGCCCCACGCACATCTTCAACCTGGGCCACGGCATCAGCCAGTTCACGCCCCCGGAGCATGTGGCGGCGCTGGTCGAAACAGTGCACCGCCATTCCCGCGCGTTGCGCCAGGCTTGACAGGCCTTGACAGCAGGGAATGCAGGCGGGCGAGTTATGCACACTGCGCGCACCACGTTGGCGCACGGCCTGCATTCCCGGGAATCTTTTCGATGGGCGTCAAAATAATTGGGCAGCGCCTGTAAGTCATTGATTCATAAGGACTGGAAGAATTTGCCGAATTTCCGGGCAATGTAACAAAACCACGTGTTTTCAAGGCCTAGCGGCCGGTCGGACGTGGATATCAACAAAGTTATCCACAGAAAATCGGTACTTTTCCAAAATCCTCGTCAAATCAAGCACTTGCGTCGCCCATTGAAGAAATTGCCCGACCTTCGCACTTTGCCCTAGCACAGAATGGCCCCTTGACAAGACCAGCACGGGTCCACTTATGCACAAGGTGCTTGATGCGGTGCAGCATCTGGCCCAGCATGACAGGCTGCGGGCGGCATTCACCATATTTTTGATAGATCATTGATTCATATGGATTTTTTTGAATTTCCTCAGGCCATGCGGATTGCCAGAGCGACGCCCCGCCGCCTCTGAGCCAGCAGCCAGGCCTGGGATGTCAACAAAGTTATCCACAGAAAAAGCCTGCAGCCCCTCAAATGCCCGATAAATCAATCACTTAACGCCTGCATCGCCATCCCGTCTGAACAAGTGCCCGTAAACGACGATCCTCCCTCCCCGGCACCCGCCATCCTGCAGATTGCCGTCCAGACCCCTGGGCACAGCAATGTGGGCGACCTGCTGAGCTACGCCAGCGACCGGCCCCTGCCCCCCGGAACGCTGGTGCGCGTGCCGCTGGGCACCCGCGAAGTGCTGGGCGTGGTCTGGGATGCGCCCGAGGGTGGGTTGCCGCCGCTGCCCGCCGGCACGTCCGCCCGCGCCGTTGCCGCGGTGCTGGAGGGCGTGGCGCCGCTGGCGGCGCCCTGGCGCCGGCTGGTGGCCTTCACCGCGCGCTACTACCAGCGCGGGCTGGGCGAGGTGGCCCTGGCCGCCCTGCCCCCCCAGTTGCGCGACCTGGGCCCCGCGCAGCTCGCGCGGCGCCTGCGCCGCCCGGCGACGTCGTTGCAGGGAGGCGATGCGCTGCCGGAGATCGCCCTGAGCGTCGAGCAGGAAAGCGCCCGCGCCGCCATCGCCGCCGAACCCGGGCCCTTCCTGCTCTACGGCAGCACCGGCAGCGGCAAGACCGAGGTCTACCTGCGCTGCGTGCAGGAGGCGCTGGAGGCCGATCCGGCCGCGCAGGCGTTGGTGATGGTGCCCGAGATCAACCTCACCCCCCAGCTGGAGGAGCGCTTCACCGCCCGCTTCGCGCCCCGCTACGGCGCGGGCAGCGTGGTCTCGCTGCACAGCGGCATGACCAACCCGCAGCGCCTCAAGAGCTGGCTGGCGGCGCATGCGGGCACGGCGCGCATCGTGCTGGGCACGCGCATGTCGGTGTTCGCCAGCATGCCGGGCCTGGCGCTCATCGTGGTGGACGAGGAACACGACGCCAGCTACAAGCAGCAGGAAGGCGCCCGCTACTCGGCGCGGGACCTGGCCATCTGGCGCGGCCGCGACCAGGGCGCCAAGGTGGTGCTGGGCTCGGCCACGCCGTCGCTGGAAAGCTGGCATGCCAGCCGGCCCGCCGAAGCCGGTAGCCCGGCCGGCCGCTACCGGCGGCTGCACATGCCCAGCCGCATCGGCGCCGGAGAACTGCCGCACGTGCGCCTGGTGGACATGGGCCAGCAGCCGCGGGGCGCCGTGTTCTCCGCCCCGCTGCTGGCGGCCATCACCCAGCGCGTGGAGCGCGGCGAGCAGTGCCTGGTGCTGCTCAATCGCCGCGGCTTCGCGCCCGTGCTGCACTGCAGCGACTGCGGCTGGAAAAGCGACTGCCCGCACTGCAGCGCGCACCAGGTCTTCCACAAGATCGACCGCACCCTGCGCTGCCACCACTGCGGCTACACCCAGCGGGTGCCGCATGCCTGCCCGGGCTGCGGCAACCCCGACATCGCCCCCATCGGCCGGGGCACCGAGCAGCTGGAAGAGCAACTGGCCGCCCTGCTGCGCAACGTGATCACGCCCGAGCGGCGGGCGGCGCGCGTCGCCCGCATCGATGCCGACACCACCAAGGCCAAGGGCGCGCTCGAATCCCAACTGGCCCAGGTGCATGCGGGCGAGGTGGATGTGCTGGTGGGCACGCAGATGGTGGCCAAGGGCCACGACTTTCGGCGCATCACGCTCGTGGCGGCGGTGCAGCCCGACGGCGCGCTGTTTTCCAGCGACTTCCGGGCGCCCGAGCGCCTCTTCGCCCTGCTGCTGCAGGCGGCCGGCCGCGCGGGGCGCGATGCACGCTACGTGGCCGAGCAAGGCAGCCGGTGCGAGATGTGGGTGCAGACCTACCACCCCGACCATGCCGTGTACGCCGCGCTGCGCCGGCACGACTACCCCGCGTTCGCCGACAGCCAGTTGGCAGAGCGGGCCGAAGCCGCCATGCCGCCCTTCGCCTACCAAGCGCTGGTGCGCGCCGACGCGCGCACGCAGGAGGTCGCCCAGGCGTTCCTGGCTGCGGCCAGCGCCGCCGCGCAAGCCGATGGGTTGCCGGGACTGGAGCATGTCACGCTGTTTCCCCCCGTGCCCCTGGCGATCCAGCGGGTGGCCAACGTGGAGCGCGCGCAGATGCTGCTGGAAAGCGGCAGCCGCGCGGCGCTGCAGCGCTTTCTGTCGGCCTGGCAGCCAGTGCTGCACGCCACGCGCGCGGCGCCGGAGCACAAGGGGCTGATCCGCTGGCTGGTGGACGTGGACCCGCTGACGATCTGATCCCCGGCTGGGGCGTGCCTGGCGGGTTGGCGCCATGCGGCATCGCTTGCTACCCAATAAATAGCAGAACGCCTAAGTCAATATTGCGGTGGCGGCCGAAAAGCTCAGAAAGGCCAGCGCGGTGGAGACCAGGATGATCCGCGCGATGCGCCCGTTGTGGGCGCCGAAGCGCTCGGCCAGCAGCGACACGTTGCTGGCGCTCGGCAGCGCCGCCACCAGCACCAGCACCGTGTGTGCGAACGGCGTGAGCGGCACGCCCGCCGCGATCGCACCGTGCCCCGCGCCCCAGACGAGCAGCGGATGCACGAACAGCTTGGCCAGCGCGACCGGCACGTAGTCGCGCGGGGGCACGCGGTCGTGCTGGTTCATCTGCGAGCGCGCCAGAACGGCGCCGATCGTGAACAGCGCCACGGGCGACGCCGCGCCGGCCAGCATCGCCACCGTCTGGTCGAGCGGGCCGGGTAACTTCCACTGGAATGCAGACGCCACGGCCCCCAGTGCGATGGCCCAGGGCATGGGGTTGCTTGCCATGCCGCGCAAGGCCCGTCGCACTGCCACCGCCACGCCGTGCGTGCCCACGCCGTCCAGCCGCGACAGGGCGATGCACAGCGAGGTCGTGAGCACCATGTCCACCAGCATCGTCAGGATGGCCGGCCCCGCCGCCGAGGCCCCGAGCAGCGCCACCAGCAGCGGCACGCCCATGAAGCCGGTGTTGGGAAAGGCTGCCACCAGCGCGCCGAAGGCGGCATCGTTCCAGCCCAGGCGCGCCCGGGTGAGCGCCACCGTGGCGCCGACCAGGGCCAGGCCGCACAGGATGTACAGGCACGCCACCGCCGGGTCCAGCAACTGGCCGATGGGCGTGTTCGCGCCCAGTCGGAACAGCATGCACGGCAGCGCGAAAAACAGCACGAACGCATTCAGCCCGGGAATGGCCGCCTGCGGCAGCGCGCCCGCACGCGCGGCCAGGTAGCCGCAGAGCACGAGCGCGAAGAAGGGAAAGGTGATGGACAGAACGGACAGCACGGCCCATTGTCGGCGCAAGGCAGCGTGCAGAGTGCCGCGCGTCACCGCGAAAAAAAGCCCGCACGGGGCGGGCAGCGGGACCGGGGCCGATTCCAGGCCCCGATGGCGTGGCGCAGCGCGCCGCAGCCTGTCCGGTCAGATCTGCACGCCCTGCTCCACTTCCTGCACCTTGCGGCGTGCCAGGGCGAGGTTGGAGCGCTCCTTGTCCAGCACCAGGTAGATGAACAGGCCTTCGTGCGCGGCCAGCGGGCGGATCACGTGGTACTGCTTGCCCAGCGTGATGAGGATGTCGTCGATCTTGTCGGCCAAGCCCAGCGAGCGCATGGTCTTGTTCTTGGCACGGACCACTTCGGTGTTGCCGGCAGCCGCCAGTTCCATGTCCACGCCGCTGCCGACGCTGCCCAGCAGCATGCCGCTACCGCTGTCCACCACGGCCGCGCACAGGGCGCCGTCGATGGAATGGAGTTGGTTCAGAGATTCTTGAAGGGAGGCCATGGGTTCGATTCCTTAAACAGAAAGGGACGAAAGGGGAAGCAAGCACACATGCGCGCCGCCGGCCGACCCGGCAACGCGCGGGGGATCATTCGGGGCGGCCCAGTTGCTGCGCGACCTCGCCGGCGGTCCACAGGGCCCGCCCGAGCACGGCCTGCTTTTCCAGCACCAGGCACAGGATGCAGGGGAAGGCCCCGCCGATGGCCTGGAAGATCGCCAGGCCCGCCTCGGTCTCGAAGGTGAGGCGGCGGCAACCGGGGTAGTCGATCTCGCGGCCCACGGCACGGGCCATGGCCATGAGTGAGCCGGCCATGGCCGCCAGCCGGCGCACCTCCAGGCCACCGCCCACCGACAGCGAGGCCACCTCGAAGCCGTCGAGGGTGGTCACCAGCGCCATGCGCACGTCGCCCGCGGGGGCCACCACGCGGTCCAGCACCTCCCGGGCCGCCTGCGCGCGCTCGGGGGGGACGATGTTCGCCTTGTTCATCATGGGATTTCAGTCCATTTCGTTCTGCAGGGACAGCATGGAAGCCAGCACGCCCACGGCCTCCAGCAGTTGGCCGCGGTCGCGCGGATCGGCTTCCAGGATGGGCACCACGCCGTGCGGCGAGGCCGAGAGCGCGAGGCTGAACGCCTCGATCTGCGCAGGCGTGGCGGGACGGGCGCTGAGCACCAGGGCCAGCGGCGGATCGGGCTGCACGGCCATTTCGGCGAGCAGGTCGAGCGTCTCGGCCACGGCCGAGGGCCGGGCCACGTCGGCCATGATGAAGACGCCCATCGACACCGAGAGAATCCATTGCCGCACGAAGTCGAAGCGGTCCTGCCCCGGGCAACCGCACACCTGCACGTGCTCGCCATCGCCCAGGTCGATCTCGCCGAACTCCGCGCCCACGGTGGTGAACGCCTTGGAATGCGCCGCCCGGTCGAGGTTGGGCACGTCGGAGGACGCCATCACGTCGCCGCACAGCGAGCGCAACGCGGTGGTCTTGCCGATGCCCATGGGCCCCACGAGCGCGATGCGCGGCAGTGCCCCGTTCATGCCTGGCCTCCACCGCGCACCCAGCGCGTGAGCCGCTGAACCAGCCCGCCGTGCCCGGAGGGCTTCGGGCGGTCGGAGCGCAAGGCGGGTACCGGCGCCGCCGTTTCGGTGCGCAGCACGTTGCGGCGGGACAACTCGGCCAGCAGCGCCTGCGCAGTGGCGGGCTCCAGGCCGCTGTGCTCGCACAACTGCGCCAAGCTGACCGGCGCGCGGGTGAGCAATGCGAGCGCCCGCACGTGGCCGCCCGAACGGAACGGCGCCCCCAGCGACACCCAGGTGCTCAGCCGGAACCGTTGCTGGGGGTCGCCGAACGCGGCGCGCGCCGCGGCGGGAGACTCCCACGCCGTGTCGGCGGAGGCGGCCGTCATCGTCTGGCGCGCCCGCCAGTCCATCAGGAACACGGCGGCACGGTCCAGCACGTCGATCAGGTCCGCCAGCGTATAGCCGGTCTGCAGGCGCGCGGTCCACTGCGCCTGGGGCGCCTTGTCGGGAAACGAGCCCCCCACGCAGACCAGGCACGGCGCGCGGGAGCCGGGCTGCGCCGCGCTGGCGTCGTCCAGCAGCAGCACCTGGGCCTCGGCGGCCGGCACTTCATGCCAGCGGAGCAGCGATTTGCGCGACGCCACGCTGAACAGCTTGTGGAACCGCTCGTAAAAGTGGGGAGTGAGCATCTCTGCGGCCACCCCCGCTGAAGCATCGCGCATGGCGGTGACCCCGGTGGAAATAATCGAATTGGAAGGGCCAGTATAAAGATGCACATTGATACATTGTCAAGAAATTTGCTAAAAATGAGAAAAATGATTTCTTCTTGACGAATTCCAGCTCCCGGCACGCCGCTCCCGGTAAAACCTTGTAGAAAGGGCCGGCTCGATTCCGGCCCATCCCGGTATCATTGCGCGCTCTGGCCCCCTTCTCCCTGGGAAGCGGTGCTCCACCCGTGCCTCGCCGGCGCCTGTCCACCCCCTTTTTTCTGCGCATGTCCGCCGGTCTCAATCTCGCCCAGCTCCAGGCGGTCCACTACACCGAGGGGCCATGCCTCGTGCTGGCGGGCGCAGGTTCGGGCAAGACGCGGGTGATCACCCACAAGATCGCCCGGCTGATCGAAACGGGGCTGGAGGCGCGCCGCATCGCCGCCATCACCTTCACCAACAAGGCCGCCGCCGAGATGCGCGAGCGCGCGCAGGGCCTCATCGGCCGGGCGGCCAAGGACGTGCTGGTGTGCACCTTCCACGCGCTGGGCGTGCGCATGGTGCGCGAAGACGGGCATGTGCTCGGGCTCAAGCCCCAGTTCAGCATCCTCGATGCGGACGACGTGACCGGCATCCTCAAGGACGCGGCCGGCGGCACGACCGACATGGCCACCGCCCGCCAGTGGCAGTGGACCATCAGCAAGTGGAAGAACATGGGCCTGAACGCCCAGGAATCGCTGGCGCAGGCCGCGGACGACAACGAGCGAAGCATCGCCGTCCTGATGGCGCGCTACGAAGAACGCCTGACCGCCTACCAGAGCGTCGATTTCGACGACCTCATCGGCATGCCGCTGCGCCTGCTGCGCGACCACCCCGAGGTACGCAGCAAATGGCAGCGGGTGCTGGGCCACGTGCTCGTGGACGAGTACCAGGACACCAACGCCACGCAGTACGAGTTGCTCAAGCTGCTCGTGGGCGAGCGCGCGCGCTTCACCGCCGTGGGCGACGACGACCAGTCCATCTACGGCTGGCGCGGCGCCACGCTGGACAACCTGAAAAAGCTGCCGGTCGACTTTCCGCAGCTCAAGGTGATCAAGCTGGAACAGAACTACCGCTCCACCAGCGCCATCCTGCGCGCGGCCAACAACGTGATCCAGCCCAACCCCAAGCTGTTTCCCAAAACGCTCTTCTCCGAACTAGGCGAAGGCGAGCCGGTGCGCGTGGTGGACGCCGACAGCGAAGAGCACGAGGCCGAACGCGCCGTGGCCCGCATCCAGAGCCTGCGTGCCGCGGCCAACCCGCCGCCGGCCTGGAAGAGCTTTGCCCTCCTCTACCGTGCCAACCACCAGGCCAAGCCGTTCGAAAAGGCGCTGCGCAAGGCCAACATCCCCTACAAGGTCTCGGGCGGCACGAGTTTCTTCGATCGTGCGGAAATCAAGGACCTGTGCGCCTGGTTCCGCCTGTGGATCAACAACGACGACGACCCAGCCTTCCTGCGATCCATCACCAGCCCCAAGCGCGGCATCGGGCACACCACGCTGGGCGCACTGGGCGAATTCGCCACCAGGCACAAGCTGAGCATGTTCGGCGCGCTGTTCAACGGCATGCTGCCGGCGGCCATCCCCAAGCGCGCGCTCGACGGGCTGATGGAGTTCGGGCGCTACGTCAACGACCTCGAATACCGGGCCCGGCACACGCATGGCGCCGAGGATTCGCGCGCCTTCCTGGCCGACTGGCTCAAGGAAATCGACTACGAAAAGCACCTGTACGACGGCGAAGACAGCGAGAAGGTCGCCGCGGCGCGCTGGAGCAACGTGCTGGAGTTCTGCGACTGGATGTCGCAGCGTGCCGGCGGCCAGATCGACGACACCTCGGGCAGCGTCGTCACCAAGGAGACCAAGAGCCTGCTGGAGGTCTCGCAGACCATCGCGCTGCTGTCCACCATCAGCGAGCGAGAGAAGGACCAGGACATGGTCACGCTGTCCACGCTGCACGCCTCCAAGGGCCTGGAGTGGCCGCATGTGGTGCTGGTGGGCGTGACCGAAGGCATGCTGCCCTTCAAGCTCGACGACGACGAGGGCCGCCAGCTCAAGGTGAGCGACGACACGCTGCAGCGCCTGCAGGAAGAGCGCCGCCTGATGTACGTGGGCATCACCCGCGCCCAGCGCAGCCTGGCCGTCAGCTGGACCAAAAAGCGCAAGAAGGGCCGCGAGATGGTGAACGCGCAGCCCAGCCGCTTCATCGCCGAGATGGCGCTGGACAAGAACACCGCCCGCGAAGACCCGCGCGAAAAGCTCAAGGCGCTGCGCGCCGAATTCGCCGCGCGCAAGGCCCAGAGCGCCACGCCATGACCGGCCGTGCCATGATCCGCCGCCACGTTGCCGCCGGGCGGGCCGCAGCGTGCGCCGGAATGCGCCGGCCGCTGGCACAGAGCGTGCGTGTCGCCGGGCCGCGCAACCGCACCTGGGCGCGGGCATCGCGCGGGGCGGACGGCAGGAAGAACATCAGCGCCACCTGGATCGGCCAGGTGGAACAAGGCAGTTGCGGCTAGGAGATACGAGGAACATGGAACAACGCACCACATCACACCACCGCCCCGTCCGTGCTGCGCAAGCAGTCCGGACGGCCATGACACCGCGGCGCCTGGGCACCCTGGCCCTGGCCCTGTGTGCCCCCGCTGGCGCTGCGCTGGCGCAGACGCCCGCCCAGACGGAGGCCGCCGGCGACGCCTGGCGCCGTTGCACCGCCATGGCCGGCGACAGCACCGCGCGCCTGGCCTGCTTCGACCAGTGGGCGGGCCAGCAGGCCTGGAAAGCGCCTGCGGCATCGGCCAGCGCGTCCACCGGCAACACCACGGCCAGCACCGCACCGCCCACCCCCGTGGACACGACGCTGCCGGCCACCCGCCTCATCGACGTGGCCCAGGTGGAAGGCTGCCGCGACGAGCAGTACAGCACGCTGTCGCGCTTTTGGGAATTGGAGTCGGGCAGCGATTGCGGCACCTTCCGCTTCCGGGGCTATCGGCCGATCAGCATCTCGGTGGTCAAGGGCAGCAACGTCAATCGCCAGCCCACCTCGCCCGTGCCGGACCACAACGCCACCTCGGCCGTGGACTACCGGACCACCGAGAACCGCATCCAGCTGTCGGTGCGCACCAAGATCGCCCAGGGCCTGCTCACGCAGGGCCATCCCACGCTGAAGGACTCGGTGTGGGTGGGCTACACGCAGCAGTCGTACTGGCAGCTGTTCAGCCCCGACATCTCGCGCCCCTTCCGCGCCACCGACCACGAGCCGGAAGTGATGTACGTGTACCCCACCGACGCCAAGCTGCCCTTTGGCTGGCGCTGGCGCTACAGCGGCATCGGGCTGGTGCACCAGTCCAACGGCCAGAGCCTGCCGCTGTCGCGCAGCTGGAACCGCGTGTACCTGATGACCGGCATGGAACTGGACAACCGCTGGAGCGTGAACGCGCGCCTGTGGAAGCGCCTGAGCGAAAGCGCCGACAGCGACGACAACCCGGGCATCAGCGACTACATCGGCCGGGGCGAGCTGCAGGTGAACTGGAACTACGACCGCGACAACACCGTGGGCGTGACCGTCCGCCATTCGCTGGCCTCCACGCCGCGCGGCTCGGCACGCATCGAATGGCTGCAGAACCTGGGCAAGGGCCTGGGCGGCAGCAAGAGCAACCTGCGCCTGCACACTGCCCTGTTCAGCGGCTATGGCGACAGCATGATCGACTACAACCGCAAGCGCACGGTGTTCAGCGTCGGCCTGAGCCTGGTCGATTTCTGAGCGCCTGAACGCACGGCCGGCCCCCGCCTGCGCGGCAAGGGGCCGGCCGCATCACATCCCGTTACCCTTTGACAGGGCTGCTGCCTTGAATCGGCGCACACGCGCCGACACAATGGCACGCACATCGCAGTCCGGCAGGCCCCACGCACCACTCCCTGGAAAAAGAGGCGTTTTCATGCCGCTTTCTCCACCATTGCTGGTCCAAGCCCCCGGGACAATGCCCCTCGGAGGACGAAACCATGGACATGCAATATCAGCTCAAGGCTGGAAGTTACTACCTGTACGACATGCGCGAGGCGCCCAGTGCCGTCACGGGCGAGCGCCGTTTCAAGCTGAAGACCGATACCGTCGCCATTGCCTTCGATGCGCACACGGGCGAAGTCCACCAGCACGGCACGCCGTCGCGCATCCAGTCCTGGGCCAGCAACACGCGCCGCCGCCTGCGCGCGGCCGGTGCGCTGGATGTGGCCAACGACATCGTCGTCGTCTCCGGCCCGCTGCCGGTGGACGAGCTCAACAAGTGCCTGTGGATCAACGGCTACTGCAGGCGCATGTTCAAGCGCCTGGCGAGCCTGCCGCACGGCAAGCTGCAGCGCCCGAGCGAGCCTTTCCGCAAGGCCGCCTGAGAGTTTCTGAAAAGGATCAGGCCAGGGTTTCCTGCCCGCCCTCGGCATTCACATCCACGGTTTCCAGCACGTCCGCGTGCTTGACGATGGTCACGGGCACATGGCTCGCATGCACGAGCGCCTGCGACACCGACCCCAGCAACGCGCTGCTGATCGCGCCCTGCCCGCGGGCGCCGATCACCAGCATGCCGCAGCCGTGGCGCTCGGCGATGTCCACCAGCGTGTTCGCAACGTCGCCCACGCCCACATCGGTTTCGTGCTCCACGCCTGCGGCCTCGAAGATCGCACGGGCCGGGGCCATCAGGTGCAGACCGGCTTCCAGGCTGGCCGCCGCGATGAGGTCCGGGTCGCGCGACACCACCATTTCGTAGAGCGTGGCGGGCTCCTGCACATGGGCCAGCACGACGCTGGCGCGCAGCCCCTGGCGCAGCAGGGCCAGGGTGTGGTGCACCGCATCCAGGGAGAGGTCCGAGCCATCGACGGCGATGAGGATCTTGAGCATGTCCGTGTCCTTTCCGGGAGTCTGAGGGGCCTGCCGGCGATGCGCTCCGCGCGCCCGGCAGGCAGTGCGGTCCAGTGTACCGGCGCCCCGCCGCGCCCCCGACCCTGTAGGCGTCTGGGACAATGCGCGCCATGCTGCAGTTCGACCTCCTGACCACCGACCCCGAAAGCCACGCGCGACGCGGCACCCTCACCCTGAACCACGGCGTGGTGCAGACCCCCATCTTCATGCCCGTGGGCACCTACGGCACCGTCAAGGGCGTGATGCCGCAGAGCCTGCACGACATGGGCGCGCAGATCATCCTGGGCAACACGTTCCACCTGTGGATGCGCCCGGGGCTGGACGTGATGCAGGGCTTCGGCGGCCTGCACGCGTTCGAGAAGTGGGACAAGCCCATCCTCACCGACTCCGGCGGCTTCCAGGTGTGGAGCCTGGGCGCCATGCGCAAGATCACCGAGGAAGGCGTGCACTTCGCCTCGCCCGTGAACGGCGACAAGCTCTTCATGTCGCCCGAGGTGAGCATGCAGATCCAGACCACGCTCAATTCCGACATCGTGATGCAGCTGGACGAGTGCACCCCGTACGAAACCAAGGGCCACCTGACCACCGAGCGCGAGGCGCGCACCTCGATGGAAATGAGCCTGCGCTGGGCGCAGCGGAGCCAAGACGAATTCCACCGCCTGAACAACCCCAACGCGCTGTTCGGCATCGTGCAGGGCGGCATGTTCGAGAACCTGCGGGCCGAATCGCTCGACCGGCTGGTGGAGATGGATTTTCCCGGCTACGCGGTGGGCGGCGTTTCGGTGGGCGAACCCAAGGACGAGATGCTGCGCATCATGGCGCACACGCCGCACCGCCTGCCGGCGCACAAGCCGCGCTACCTCATGGGCGTGGGCACGCCCGAAGACCTGGTGGAAGGCGTGGCGCAGGGCGTGGACATGTTCGACTGCGTGATGCCCACGCGCAATGCGCGCAACGGCACGATCTTCACGCGGTATGGCGACCTGAAACTGCGCAATGCGCGCCACAAGGCCGACCACCAGCCGCTCGACACCACCTGCACCTGCCATGCCTGTGCGGGCGCCGAGGGCGTGGCCTGGGACCAGGGCGGCCGCGGCGGCTTCAGCCGCGCGTACCTGCACCACCTGGACCGCTGCGGCGAGATGCTGGGCCCGATGCTCACCACCATCCACAACCTGCACTACTACCTGAACCTGATGCGCGAGGTGCGCGAATCGCTGGATGCGGGCCGCTTCGGCGAATTCCGCCGCCAGTTCGCGGTCGATCGCGCGCGGGGCGTGTAACCCCGAAGCCCCGGCGCCCCAGGCCCCGGGCGATGTCCGCTGCGGGACGGCGGTGGTATCCGGCCCGGCGCGCGCCCGCTACGATGGCGCCATGCTGACCGTCCACCACCTCGAAACCTCGCGCTCGCAGCGCGTCCTGTGGCTCCTGGAAGAACTGGGCGTGCCCTACGAACTCCGGACCTACCAGCGCGACCCGCGCACCCGCCTGGCGCCGCCGGAGTTGCGCAAGATCCATCCGCTCGGCAAGTCGCCGGTCATCACCGAAGGCGACGAGGTCATCGCCGAGTCGGGCGCCATCATCGAAACCCTGGTGGACCGCTACGGCGCGCAGGCGCAGGGCGAGCTCGCGCACCTGGAACCCGCGCGCGGCACGCCCGAACGCCGCCAGTGCCGCTTCTGGATGCACTACGCCGAAGGCTCGCTGATGAACTGGCTGGTGATGAAGCTGGTCTTTCAGACGCTGCCCAAGCAGCCCATGCCGTTCTTCGTGCGGCCCATCGCGCGGGCCGTGTGCGGCAAGGCGGAGCAAAAGCTGGTGGACCCCAACCTGGCCACGGCCCTGGCCTTCATCGACGACCACCTGTCGCGCAACGCCTGGTTTGCCGGAGCCGACCTCACCATGGCCGATTTCCAGATGAGCTTTCCGGTCGAGGCGGCCATGAGCCGCGTTCAGAACGCCGACCGGCACACGCACCTGAAGGCCTACCAGGCCCGCATGCGGGCCCGCCCGGCCTACCAGCGGGCGCTGGCCAAGGGCGGCCCGGTGGTGATGGGCGGCTGAGGCGCCACGCCACCCGCGTACCAGCGCCCTTTCAAGCCGATCCCCTAGAGCGGTCCCGCCGGGGCCGGGCCGCCGGCCAATGGCCCGGCGGCGTGCGGCACCGCCGCCGCACTGGCGTCCGAGTCGTTGCCGGGCAGCAGCCCCCGGCCCGCGCCTGCGCCGCAGGCATGGCAGAACCGGGCGAATGCGCTCTTGCGGGTGTTGCAAGCGCCGCAGTGGTCGAACAGCCCGATGCCGCAGTGGGGGCAGAAGTCGATGGTGGGGTCCTTCAGGTCCACCGGCCGCTCGCACCCCGGGCACACGCCCTTGGCCAGGCGCGCCAGGGCGACGTCGTAGCTCAGCTCCTTGCGGCGCTCCTGGTCGGGCAGTGCCTCGGCCCGCTTCTGGCGCTCCAGGTAGCGGTTGAGCGCCACGATGGCGTACCGCCCGACCAGCGCGGTCACGACGATGCCGACCACGTAGCGCACATAGCCGCCGTAGCTGGGCAGGTAGGGCACCAGCTCCACGAAGAACGCGAACAGCGCGAAGAAGATGAAGCCCCACACGAACGGCCAGTAGGTGCCCTTGCGCTTCTTCACGAAGAGCCAGCCGGCCACCACCAGCAGCGGCAGCGTGAGCGCCAGCCGGTACAGGAACACGCGCAGCTGCACCTTGCGCTGCTGCACGGCCATGCGCTCGTAGCCCTCCTTTTCCAGCGCGGCCAGGCGTTGCTGCGCGGCCGTGGCCGCCTGGCGCGCATCGAGCGCGGCCTGCTGCTGCGCTTCGACCGCCTGCTGGGTCTGGCGCTCGCGCAGCTGGAGCCGGTCCAGCGCCTGGGTGCGCTGCACCACCTCGGGGTTGTGTTCGGACTGCTGCGTGGCGCTGCGCGTGGCCAGCCAGTTGTTGAAGGTCTCGCGCTCCGCCGCGGTCTCGCTGCGCGACTTGGCGCGCTGCAGGCGGGCCTGGTCGAGCGCCGTCTCCGCGCTCTCCTCGGCCTGCTGCGCGTTGCGCACCTGGGCGCGCAGCGTCTCCGCGGCAGGGCGGTCCAGGAAATCGTCGAGCTGCAGCGTGGCCTCGACCTTGGGCAGGTCGTCCACGACGGTGCCGCCCAGCCCGATCAGGAAGCTGGCGAACACCAGCGACACCAGCCACAGGCCCCGGCGGAACCATTTTTCCGACAGGCGAAGGGATTTGCTCATGACCAGCTCCTCGGCATTGAAATACTATTCATTTGATAGCAACACAGACAATCAATATCCCGGCATCAGCGGCTTTTGACTATAAACCCGCGTTGGCGTCACGGCGGCGGCAGCGCCACCGGGGCCGATGCCAGTTGTGCGCGCTGCAGCCACGCCAGGGCGGAGTCCACGGTCACCGTGGCGATGCGGTTGGCGAAACGCTCGCTGTCCGGGTGGTCGTCGAACGCCACGTTCGCCGCCGTCACCCGCCCGCCCAGCCGCGTGAGCGCGCCGACCTTGAGCACGGTCGGCTCATACCCCTTGTAGCGCAGCCAGGCCTGCGCCTGATCGCGCCGGAGCACGGTGCCGGGCTCCATGGCCGCGGCCAGCGTCTCCATCGCCCACTGGTTCGACTGCTGGTACTTCGTGCCCCAGGCGTAGCTCACCATGCTGTAGGGCCGCTGGTGCATGGCCGTGGCGCGCGTGCGGTCGGCGAGCACGGCCATCATCCGCTGCTGCACCTCGGGCGTGGGCACGGCCCACACGGCCTCGTAGCGCCACAGGTCGTCGAGAAAGAACTCGCCCAGCCCCTGCCGGTACACCACGCCCACCGCGGTGCCGCACTCGTTGAGCTTGTGCACCACGCGCCAGGGCCCCTGCGGCGTGCGGTAGGCCCAGCCCAGGTGAGAGTAGCGCAGCCCGTAACGGGACAGGTCCTGCCCCGCACGCGCCAGGACCACCACCTGGGTGCCCGAGCGGGCGTGCTCCGCGTCCAGGGCGCGGGCCGTGCGGGCGGCCAGGTCCATGCCGCGCTCGATGAGCTGCGGGGTCGGCTTGCGCGCCTCGCACGAGCGGCCCGCGTGCGCGGTGCCGGTTCCGGCGAGAGCAACCGCCGCCAGGGCGGCCAGGGTCCGTCTGCGCATGGTCCGCCCCCTCACAGCCGCTCGTTGTAGAGCAGCGCACGGCCCAGGGCATTGGGCACGAAGGCCAGCGCCTCGCCCGCCACCGACAGGACGACGCCGGTGCCGATCACGCTGCAGGCCACCGCCGACCCCACGGCATGGACCGTGCCGGAGGCCGCGCGGCCGGCCACCTCCACGCTCACCTGGGCGCCATCGGACGCCCGCTCCAGCATATACACGGTGCCGTTGGCCGACGCCTCCACGGCCTTCACGGTGAGGATCGCGCCACCCACCGACAACGCGACGGGAACGGCCGCCACCGCCCCGGCGGCCGTGGACGCCACCGAAGCGGTGCCCACCACCGAGGCCACGGGCAGCAGCGACAGGCCGACGGACACCTCGCTCTGCGCATGCACGGCGCCTGCCGCCAGCGCAAAGGCCAGGCCGAAGCCCACGGCCCGGCGGGCCCAGGAAAAACGGAGGATCAGAGTCTCGATGCGCATGGTCTTTCTCCAGAAAAAGGGCGCGACAGCGGGGCCGCCGTGCGCGCAAGGGACGGCCGGGAAAGCGGGCACCGCGCCCGCTCCGGCCCCCGGGTTCACTCCGCCGTCGCCTTGCCCGCCTTGTCCGGGGCGGCGGCCGGTGCGGAAGGGGTGCCACCGGCTGGCATGGAGGCCTCGCGGCGGCCTTGCCAGCGGGCGTCCGCCAGGTCCGCCTCGTGGCGGTCACGCAGCATCTTGGCCAGCGTGAAGGCGGTGGTGATCAGGTAGAGCCAGCTCACGCCCAGGAAGGCCTGGTAGGTGGGGTTGATGTCCATGCTCCACAGGCCCCAGCCCGTGAGGCCCACGGCCACCGCGAACGCGCCCCAGACGACCAGCTTGAACATCGGCGTGTCCGCACCGTGGCGCATCTGGTTGTCCCGCACGAACTTCGCCAGCATGAACACGGCCGAGAGGCAAAAGACGTAACCCATCACCATGAAGGCCCGCTCCATGGCCACCCCTGGCAGCCACGCCAGCCCCACCGCACAGCAGAACACGGCGATGCCGAACGAGACCCAGACCTGCAGGCGCCAGGCGGGCGTATCGCGCTGGATCAGGGGCGAAGGAGCAAAGGGGTGTGACATGGAGAGAAGGGCTTGCGGCCCGTGGTGGAACATGGGGCGGATCATGCGCAGGCCGCCCACCCCGGCGCGCCCTGGAATGCACGGGTGGCGGGCTTTCGGCTGCCAGGTATCGCGTGGCGATACTTTCCCTGCTTCCCCAGTCCCTCGGCGAGTGCCACAACCGCGCGGATTGCGGTAATCTGCCGCCATCATTGGCTCTCCCTCCGAAGGATTCCGCATGCCTATCCAGAAGATCGCGGCCGCGTGCGCCCTGCTGTGCAGCGCCGGCTTCGCCTCCAGCGCCCTGGCCGGCGTCATCGCCGGCACGGGGAGCACGCCCTCCAGCAGCGTGATGGGCACCACCGATGCCACCACCTATTCCATCGCCGAAAGCGGCCCCGGCCACAGCCTCGTGGTGCCTTACTTCACGGCGCAGAACGGGCAGATGACGGTGCTGCACCTGGTCAACACCGACTTGAACAACGGCAAGGCCGTGAAGCTGCGCTTTCGCGGCGCCAACAACGGCGATGGCCTGCTGCACATGACCGTGCTGCTGGCCCCCGGCGACGTCTGGACCGGCGCGGTGACGGCCGGTGCCAACGGCATCGCGCAACTCACCACCGCCGATGCGACCTGCACCTCGCCCCGGCTCGCGCCCGGCGTGGCGCAAGCCTTCGTGACCGAACGGCTCAACCCCCTGTGGACTGCCAACGTGCAGGCCAACCACACCCGCGAAGGCGCCATCGAGGCGATCGTGGCGGCCGACATTCCCGCCGCCGCCGTGTACGGCACGGGCCAGCAGGAACGCTCCGCACTCTTCACGGCCATCCGCCCGGTGAACGGCACGGCCCCCTGCACCGATGCGGCGCTGAACACGGCGCTGCTGGAGGACACCAGCGCCGAGGCCACGGCCGCTTCCCGGGGCCTGGCCACGCCCACGGGCGGCGTGGCGGGCACCTGGTACATCATCGACGTGCCCAACTCCACCACCTTCTCGGGGGCCGCCACCGCGATCCGCGCCGTCAACAACGCAGGCCGCAATGCACGGGGCAACTACGTGCTGTTTCCGCCCACCGCGCAGACCGTCACCGCGCCTGAGCGCTACACCGCCGACCCGCTGCTGGTCTCGGCCGGCTTCGCCACCCGCGTGAAGAACATCGACGGCGAAACCAGCGAGCCCACCAATGCGGCCGTCATCCAGGCGCGCTACTACGACCTGCCCGACCTGTCCACGCCCTACTACCTGCCGGCCGGCGAACGCAACGCGCGCAGGACGGCGGGGGACCTGTCGGCGCAACTGGCAGCCACCGAAGTGATGAACCAGTACGCCACCGACCCCTCCATTTCCGCCCGAACGGATTGGGTGTTGTCCATGCCCACCAAGCGCTACAGCGTGGCCTACGACTACAGCCAGCCCCCAGCGGTCGCCCGCGTGTATTCGGTGGTGCCGCCCTCGGACCTCGGCAGCCAGTATTTCTCGGGTGACGACACACAGGTCAAGACCAGCCCCGAGAGCGTGTGCAGCCAGTGGAACCTGACCTATTTCGACCGCCAGACCAGCACCAAGCTCGCCCTCAGCCCCGTGGTGGCCTGCGGCACGGTGGCCACGCTGGGCTTCCAGGAGGCGGGCCGCTCCGGCGTCTCGGCCTCGATCACCGCGCAGCCCCGATCGGACGCCTTCGTGTCCGGCTGGGCCAGCATCGCCACCAATGCGTCGGATGGCCGCCCCATCATCGGCGCCGCACTGCTCAAGCTCACCAACCCCAATGCCACACCTGGCGTCGCGGGCAATTACGGCCTGACGATGCCGCACATGTATAAAGCGCCCTGAGCGCACGCAGGGCGGCGGCCGATTGAGGCCGCCATGGGCCCGGCGCTCGGAACGGGTTCACGATCCTTGCCGGAGCCGCCGGGCACCATCGCCCGGCATGGCTCCCATCCTCAGCGCGGTGGTTTCGATTTGCGGGTGGCCTGCTGCATGCAGCAGCCGCCCAGGGCGGGCCTTTGGCCCCGCCCCACCACCACCGTGCCTACCCCATCGCGTGACAGGCTGCCTTTGCGCGGCCCATGGGCGATGGCGGAGACGTTCCCACCTGCCATCCCAATCACAGGAGAAACCGTGAAAGTCAAAACCATTTCCGGGGCGGTCAGCGCCCTGCTCGGCACGCTGGCCATGGCCGGCGCAGCACACGCAGGCGTGATCGCCGGCACCGGCGCCACGCCTTCCAGCACGCAGTTGGGCGGGACCGATGCCATCAGCTTCAAGGTGGCCGAAGGCCAGGCAGGCCATGCGCTGCTGGTGCCCTACTTCACGGCGCAGAACGGCCAGATGAGCGTGCTGCACCTGGTGAACACCGACCTCGACAACGGCAAGGTGGTGAAGGTGCGCTTTCGCGGCGCCAACAACGGCGACAGCCTGCTGAGTGTGCACGTGCTTCTGTCGCCCGGCGATGTGTGGACCGGCGCGGTGACGGCCGGTGCCGACGGCCTGGCGCAGCTGACCACCACCGACCGCAGCTGCACGCTGCCGCACCTCGCGCAGGGTGTGGCGCAACCGTTCTCCACAGGCCGGCTGGACCCCGCATGGACCCCCGAGGTGATGGCGGCCAACACCCGCGAGGGCGCCATCGAGGCCATCGTGATGGCCGACGTGCCGCAGGCGGCCCTCTATGGCCCCAACGGCGCCAGCCAGTCGGCGCTGTCCGTTGCCATTCAACAGGTGAAGGAGGTCGCGCCCTGCTCCGAGTCCGTGCTCAATGCCGCGCTGATGCAGGACACGAGCAGCGAAGCCGTCGCCGCCAGCCGCGGCCTCGCGGCCCCCAGCGGCCAGCTCAGCGCCACCTGGTACGTCATCGACGTGCCCGGCTCCACCACGTTCTCCGGCGCAGCCACGGCCATCCAGGCCATCAACAACACGGGCCTGCCGGCGCGCGGCAACTACATGCTGTTCCCTCCCACGGACACGGCGGTCTCGCAGCCGGAGCGCTACACCGCCGACCCCCTGCTGGTGTCCGCAGGCCTTGCCACGCGCAACAAGGATGCGCAGGGCAACACCGCATTCCCGACGACGGCGGCAGTCGTGCTGGCCCGCTACAACGACCTGCCCGACCTCTCCACGCCGGTCTACCTGCCCGCCACAGCAGACAGCGCACGGGCCACCGCCGGCGATCTCTCCCGGCTGCTGGCCGTTCGCGAGTTCAAGAACCAGTACGTTCTCGACGACTCCATCTCCGCCCGCACCGACTGGGTCGTGGCGACCCCCACCAAGCGGTACAGCGTGGCCAAGGACTACAGCCAGTCGGACCCATCGAACCAGCGCGTCTATTCCCTCGTGCCACCCAGCGGCGGCGGCGAGCAGTACTTCCATTCGCTCAACACCCAGGTCCGCGACGGCGTGTGCAGCCGGGGCGGCAGTTGGAGCTTCCGCATGGGCTCGCGCGATGGCAGCCTCACCCCGGAAAGCGTGATTTCAGACGCGGCATCGCAACCCGAAAGCTGCGGCGCACTGTCCGTGCTTTCGTTCTCGGACACCCGGTCGGCCGTTTCTTCTTCCGTGGCCCGCAAGACGCTGCAAGGAACGTTTTCCAACGGCTGGGCCATCTTCCGGATGCCCGACGCGAGAGGCATTCCCCTCATCGGCACTGCGTTCACCAAGCTGAACAACCCCAGCGCTACGCCCGGCGTGGCGGCCAACTATGGGCTGACCTTTCCGCATGTCGTGAAGGCGCCCTGACCCCCTGAGGCAGCCTCCCGTGACCTCCGCCCCGGCGGTGGTCACGCCCCAGGCATTCCAATGGCCGCTGCGTGGTGGATGAGCCGCGCCGCTCGCAGCGAAACCGCCCGGGCGGATCTTCCCGCCTTGCCGCGCGCCGCCGGCCTTCCGGCCCCGCTTCAGATCGCCATGGGCAGTTCGGTCGTCGAGAGCACGTTGCGGATCACCATGAACGAGCGCACCTGCCGCACGCCTGGCAGGTAGAGCAGCTGCTCCGCATGCAGGCGGTTGAAGCTCTCGCTGTCCCTGGTGCGCACCAGCATGAAATAGTCAAACTCGCCCGTCACCACGTGGCATTCCATGCAGCCCGAGATCTTGGCGGCGGCCTTCTCGAACTCGGCGAACGACTCGGGCGTGGAGCGGTCCAGCACCACGCCGATCATCACCAGCATGCCCGCGCCCACGGCGCGCGGATTGAGCAGCGCCACCACCCCGTCGATCAGCCCCAGGCGCTTGAGGCGCTCCACGCGCCGCAGGCAGGCAGGCGCGCTCAGGTGGACCTTGGCCGCCAGCGCCACGTTGGAGACCGAAGCATCGCGCTGCAGGGCCCGCAGGATGGCCTTGTCGGTGCGGTCCAGTTCGCCGGTGAGATCGGCGGCGGGTAACGGCATCGCAGGCTTTCTTAATTTTGTTGCGCACATGAATGATTTCCCGCAATGAATTCGAAATAAACAGGCTTCACAGCCTTTTTCAGGCCGATTTTCAATCCATTTTTGCAACCCTGTTGCGCCCGCATTTTCCTACCATTCCAGGCAACGGACTGCCCTTGTCGGTTGCCCCTGCCACTGCGCGGCAGCGGCAATCCACCGCGGCGCCGGAGCCCCGCCCCCATGCCCTTCCCTTTGCCAGGATGCTTCCCATGAACTTGCAGAAATTCCCCCGCCATTCGCTGACCTTCGGCCCCACGCCCATCCAGCCGCTGCCGCGCCTGTCCGCCCACCTGGGCGGCAAGGTCGATCTGTACGCCAAGCGCGAGGACTGCAACTCGGGCCTGGCCTTCGGCGGCAACAAGACGCGCAAGCTCGAATACCTCATTCCCGAGGCGATCGAAGGCGGCTACGACACGCTGGTCTCCATCGGCGGCATCCAGTCCAACCAGACGCGCCAAGTGGCCGCCGTGGCCGCACACCTGGGTATGAAGTGCGTGCTGGTGCAGGAGAACTGGGTGAACTACTCCGACGCGGTGTACGACCGCGTGGGCAACATCGAGATGAGCCGCATCATGGGCGCCGACGTGCGGCTGGACGCCGCGGGCTTCGACATCGGCATCCGCCCGAGCTGGGAGCAGGCCATGGAAGACGTGCGCCAGGCCGGCGGCAAGCCGTTTCCCATTCCCGCGGGCTGCTCCGAGCACCCCAAGGGCGGACTGGGCTTCGTCGGCTTCGCCGAAGAAGTGCGCCAGCAGGAAAAGGAACTGGGTTTTCAGTTCGACTACATCGTCGTGTGCTCGGTCACGGGCAGCACGCAGGCCGGCATGGTGGTGGGCTTCGCGGCCGATGGCCGGGCGGACAAGGTGATCGGCATCGATGCATCGGCCAAGCCGGAGCAGACCCGCGCGCAGATCCTGCGCATCGCGCAGAACACCGCCCAACTGGTGGAACTGGGCCGCGACATCACCGAAGCCGACATCGTGCTGGACACGCGCTACGGCGGCCCCGAATACGGCCTGCCCAGCGAGGGCACGCTGGAGGCGATCCGCCTGTGCGCGCGCCAGGAGGCCATGCTGACCGACCCGGTCTATGAAGGCAAGTCGATGCACGGCATGATCGAGATGGTGCGCAACGGCGAATTTCCAGCAGGCTCCAAGGTGCTGTATGCCCACCTGGGCGGCGTGCCCGCCCTGAACGCCTACAGTTTCCTTTTCCGCAACGGTTGATCACCCCCCAGGAGAACGCAGCACCATGACACGACTCGGCTGGCCCGGCGCCACCCCCTTGCCCGATACGCTCGACCCCGGGGAAGTACAGGAATGGTGCGATGCGCTCGACGGCCTGCTGGCCGCCTGGGAGCCCCGCCAGGGGCGCGAGCGTGCCGCGGCGCTGCTCGACGCGTTGTTGGCCCATGCGCGCCAGCGCGGGCTGCAATGGAGCCCGGCCGGCATCACCTCGTACCTCAACACCGTGCGGGTGGAGGAACAGCCGCCCTACCCGGGCGACCCGCAGATCGAGCAGCGGCTGTCGGCCATCGTGCGGTGGAACGCGCTGGCCATGGTGGTGCGGGCCAATGCCGCGCAGGGCGAGCTGGGCGGCCACATCGCCAGCTACGCCTCGGCGGCGGACCTGTTCGAGGTGGGCTTCCACCATTTCTTCCATGCGCGCACCGAGCAGCACGGCGGCGACCTGGTGTATTTTCAGCCGCACTCCGCGCCCGGCGTCTATGCGCGCGCCTACCTGGAAGGCCGGCTGAGCGAAGACTCCCTGCGCCACTACCGTCAGGAACTGGCTGCCGAGGCCGAGGGCATCCAGGGCCTGACCTCCTATCCCCACCCCTACCTGATGCCGGATTTCTGGCAGTTTCCCACCGGCTCGATGGGCATCGGCCCGATCAAGGCGATCTACCAGGCGCGCTTCATGCGCTACCTGGCCGATCGGGGCCTGTGCGACACGGCGGGCCGCAAGGTCTGGGGCTTCTTCGGCGACGGCGAGATGGACGAGCCCGAATCCATCGCCGCGCTCACCCTCGCCGCGCGCGAGGGGCTGGACAACTGCATCTTCGTCATCAACTGCAACCTGCAGCGCCTGGACGGCCCGGTGCGCGGCAACGGCCGCATCGTGGACGAGCTGGAATCGCTATTCACCGGCGCCGGCTGGAACGTCGTGAAATGCCTGTGGGGTTCCGAATGGGACGCGCTGCTGGCGCGCGACCACGGCCACGCGCTGGCCCGGGCCTTCGCGCAGACGGTGGACGGCGAGTTCCAGACCCTGAGCGCGAACGACGGCGCCTTCAACCGCCGCCACTTCTTCGGCAAGAGCCCCGAGCTGCAAGCCCTGGTGGCCCACCTGTCGGACGACGACATCGACCGCCTGCGCCGCGGCGGGCACGACCCGGCCAAGGTGCATGCCGCCTTCGCGCGCGCGGCAGGCCACACCGGCCAGCCCACCGTGGTGCTGGCCAAGACCATGAAGGGCTACGGCATGGGCAGCGTGGGCCAGGGCCGCATGACCTCGCACCAGCACAAGAAGCTGGGCGCCGACGAACTGCTGGCCTACCGCGACCGCTTCCACCTGCCACTGACCGACGAAGAGGCCCGCACCGCCGCCTTCTGCAAGCCCGCCGACGACAGCGCCGAGATGCGCTACCTGCACGACCGCCGCCAGGCGCTGGGCGGCTACCTGCCCGCACGCCGCGCCCGGGCGCCCGAAGTGGCCGTGCCGCCGCTGCCGGCCACCGGTGGCTTTGCGCTGGAGGCCGACGGCAAGGCCATGAGCACCACCATGGCCTTCGTGCGCCTGATGGGCAACCTGCTGAAGGACGAGGCGCTGGGGCCGCGCGTCGTGCCCATCGTGGCCGACGAGGCCCGCACCTTCGGCATGGCGGGGCTGTTCCGTCAGGTCGGCATCTATGCGCCGTTCGGCCAG
Organism: Acidovorax sp. GBBC 1281; assembly: GCF_028473645.1. NCBI lineage: Bacteria > Pseudomonadati > Pseudomonadota > Betaproteobacteria > Burkholderiales > Comamonadaceae > Acidovorax > Acidovorax sp. GBBC 1281. The sequence goes on along the minus strand of NZ_CP097269.1, from coordinate 428,184 downwards.
CTCTACCAGCCCGAGGACAACGCCTCGATGCTGGTGTACCGGGAAGAAAAATCCGGCCAGATCCTGGAAGAAGGCATCACCGAGGCCGGCGCGCTGGCCTCGTGGACGGCGGCGGCCACCAGCTATTCGACGCACGGGCTGTCGATGCTGCCGTTCTACATTTTCTACAGCATGTTCGGCTTTCAGCGCGTGGGCGACCTGATCTGGGCCGCGGCCGATCAGCGGGCGCGCGGCTTTCTCATCGGCGCCACCTCGGGCCGCACCACGCTGGGCGGCGAGGGGCTGCAGCACCAGGACGGCAGCAGCCACCTGATGGCCTCCACCATTCCGAACTGCCGTGCCTACGACCCGGCCTTCGCGGGCGAGCTGGCCGTGATCGTGGACCACGGCATGCGCCGCATGGTCGAGGCGCAGATCGACGAATTCTTCTACATCACCGTCACCAACGAGAACGTGGCCAACCCCAGCCTGCCCGCCGACGCGCACGACGGCGTGGTGCGCGGCATGTACCGGCTGCGGCAGGGCGCGCCGGCACTGGCGCACCGCGTGCAGCTCTTCGGCAGCGGCGCCATCCTGGGCGAGGTGCTCAAGGCCGCCGACCGGCTGGAGCAGCAGCACGGCGTGGCGGCCGATGTGTGGAGCGTGACGAGCTACGTGGAACTGGCGCGCGAGGGGCAGGCCTGCGAGCGCGGCTGGCGCCAGGGCGAGCGCGATGCGGTGGGCAGCTGGTTCGAGCAGCAACTGGCACCCACGTCCGGGCCCATCGTCGCCGCGAGCGACTACGTGGTGGCATTGCCCGAGATGGTGCGCGCCTTCGTGCCGCCGGGCCGGCGCTATGTGACGCTGGGCACCGATGGCTTCGGCCGCAGCGACTCGCGCGCCGCCCTGCGGGCGCACTTCGCGGTGGATGCCGATGCCATCGTGCAGGCCAGCCTGCGCGCCCGCGAGGAGGACGACACCGACGAGGCGTCGGCCGAGCAGCGGCGGCTGCAGGGCCTGGCCTCGCTCGCCGTCACCTGAGGCGGCGCGCCCCGCCTTCGCAGCGGGGCCTCTGCAATGACAGCGCTCAGTCGGCCAGCAGGCCCGCCACCCGTTCGCGCAGCAGATCGGGCTGCACCAGCGTGGCCGGCACGGCCGGCCCGACGTTCAGGCCCACCCGGTTGAACAGGCCGCGCCGGAAGGGCCGCGCCATCGCGGTGCCCCGCTCGATGCGGCTGAAATACGAGCCCCACAGGTTGGTCAGCGCCATCGGGATCACCGGGGGCGCCACGCCTTCTTCGCGGGCGCGCTCGAGGATCTTCATGATGCCGCCTTTGAACGGCTGCAGTTGCCCGTCGCGCGTGATGCCACCCTCGGGAAAGATCGCAAGCAAATCCCCTTCCCGCAGCACCTGGGCGGCGCGCTCGAACGCCGCGGCATAGACCGCGGGATCTTCCTTTTGCGGGGCGATGGGAATGGCCTTGGCCAGGCGGAACAGCCAGCCGAGCACCGGCACGCGGAAGATGCGGTGGTCCATCACGAAGTAGATCGGGCGCGGGCTCGCCGCCATGAGCAGCACCGCGTCCACGAAGCTCACATGGTTGCACACCAGGATGGCCGCGCCCTGGGTGGGCAGGTGCTGGTCGCCCCGGATCCTGAAGCGGTAGACGAAGCGCGACGCCACCCACGCCACGAAGCGCAGCAGGTATTCGGGCACCAGCAGGAAGATGTAGAACGCCACGATGGCGTTGGCGATGCCCGTGAACAGGAAGATCTGCGGCACAGAAAAGCCCGCGCCCAGCAGCGCCCCGGCGATCAGCGAGCTGCCGATCATGAACAGCGCGTTCAGGATGTTGTTGGCCGCGATGATGCGCGCCCGGTGCGTGGGCTGGCTGCGCATCTGGATCAGGGCATACATAGGCACGCTATACAGGCCGGCGAACAGGCTCAGCAGCGCCAGGTCGGCCATCACGCGCCAGTGCGCGGCCTGCCCCACGAAGGCGCCCAGCCCCATCTCGGGCCCGGGCGGCAGGGAGCGGGAGGCGAAGTACAGGTCGATGGCGAACACGCTCATGCCGATGGCGCCCAGCGGCACCAGGCCGATTTCCACGTGCCGGCGGCTCAGCACCTCGCACAGCAGCGAACCCACGCCGATGCCCACCGAGAACACCACCAGCAGCAGCGAGGCCACGTGCGCATCGCCGTGCAGCACCTCCTTCGCAAAGCTCGGAAACTGCGAGAGGAACACCGCGCCGAAGAACCACATCCAGCTGATGCCCAGCAGCGAGCGGAACACCACGGGGCTCGCGTGCGCGAGCTTCAGGTTGCGCCAGGTCTCGGTCACCGGGTTCCAGTTGATCGACAGGCCCGGGTCGGTGGCCGGCACGCTCGGAATGAACTGCGCCACCGCGCGCCCGGCCAAGGCCAGCAGCACGCAGGCCGCCGCCACCCAGGCATGGCCGATGTCCGGCACCGCCACCAGCAACCCGCCCGCCACCTGGCCCAGCAGGATGGCGACGAAGGTGCCCATCTCCACCATGCCGTTGCCGCCCGTCAGCTCGCGCTCGTTCAGCACCTGGGGCATGTACGCGAACTTGACCGGCCCGAACAGCGTGGAATGCAGCCCCATGAGGAAGGTGCACGCCAGCAGCACGGCGGCGCTGGAGGCGAGGAACCCCCAGGCCGCCACCAGCATGATGGCGATCTCCAGGTTCTTCACGAATCGGATCATGCGGGTCTTGTCGAACTTGTCCGTCAGCTGCCCCGACGTGGCCGAAAACAGCAGGAAGGGCAGGATGAACAGCGCGCCGATCACCAAGCCGGCCATGGACGGCGGCATCCACGACACGCTGAGCTGGTAGGTCACCATCACCGTGAAGGCGAACTTGAACAGGTTGTCGTTCGCCGCGCCGGCGAACTGCGTCCAGAAGAAGGGTGCGAAGCGGCGCTGGCGCAGCAGGGCGAACTGGTTGGGGTGCGACGGCTCGGCCGCGCGGGGGTGGTCGGCCATGCGGGCCTGTTCTTGGCTCATGCCGTGCTCCTGTGTGGAATGGTTCTTCAGACGCGTTGCGCCGCGGCGCCAGGCTGGGCCCCCTCGTCCGCGCTGGCGGCGATTGTGCCCCGGCGCAGGCCCGTTGCGGCCGCCGCCGGGCGGCGCCAGGGCACCGCCCGCACGCACTGCGCCCAGTAGGCGCCCGGCAGCGGGGCGCGGCGCGGCGCCAGCGCTGCGATCACCGGCCATGCAGCCAGGGCCGCCGCCACGTGCTTGAGGCTGTGGCCCGACACCCAGCCGCCCGTCCAGCCGAACACCGCGTGGTCGCCCAGCTCCAGCAGCTTGGCCAGGGCATACCAGCCGATCACGGCCACCAGCGACAGGGGCGGCCGGCCGGACCGCGCTGGCACCATCGCCAGCGCCGCGACCAGCAGCATGCCCCCGCCCTGCAGCACGCCCCAGGGCAGCACCTGCCCCGCCGTTCCCCACGCCCGCAGCGACAACGCGCCCGCCAGCGGCACCACACAGGCCAGCACCCAGGCGGGCCGCGCACCCATGCGCCCATCGACCGCCAGGCCCAGCAGCCCGGTGAAGGCCACCAGCATGCCCATGCGGTCCCACAGCAGCGTGATGCCTTGCGGCACCGCGTGGTACAGCGCCGAGGCGCCGGCCGTGAGCAGCAGGCCAGAGAAAAAGATCGCCGCCATCACCGCCGTGGTGGTGCGGCCGGTGCCGGGCGCCTGCGCCGCCCCTTCGCCGCACCCGCCACCCTGGCCGCTGCGCACCCATTGCACCAGGCGCCGCACGCCCAGCAGACCCATGAGGGCGAACGGCAGGTTGGTAAGCACGTCCATGGCATGCGCGATGCCCCACAGCGCGCGCTGGTCGGCAAAGGCATGCTGGTGCGGGTCCGCCGCCACCTGCGGGCCCCAGGCGCCCACGGCGGCCAGCACCGTCAGGACGCCATACAAGGCCCACTCGGCCGGGGCCGGACGCGAGAGGAAGGCGCGGGAAAAAGAACGGGTGGACGACGGCATGGACGAAACTCCGGAAGGCAGCGGGGTGGAACGGGGGACGGACGAGGAAGGGACGGGGAATGGAACGCAGTCTCTCCACCCTTGCCACGCCAGGGCGCACGAAACGCGCCCAGACCCATCGCCGGCCACGCCGGGTATCCATAATCGATACCCATGAGCACCACTACCGACCTCGTTGCCGCCCTCAAGAAGGAACTCAAATCCGCGCAGATGACCTATGCGGACCTGGCCCAGGCCCTGGGGATGGCCGAGTCCAGCGTCAAGCGCATGCTGGCCAAGGGCGACATGCCGCTGTCGCGCATCGATGCGATCTGCCGGGCACTGGCGCTCGATTTCGCCGATCTGGCGCGGCGCGTGGCCGACAGCCAGCCGTTGCTCAAGGAACTGAGCCAGGCGCAGGAAACGGCGGTGGTGGCCGACAAGAAGCTGATGCTCATGGCGATCTGCGTGCTGAGCCAGTGGACACTGGAGCAGATAGTGACCACATACCGCCTGAGCGAGGCCGAGGGGGTGAAGTACCTCGCGCAGCTCGACCGCATCGGCATCATCGAATTGCGCCCCCTGAACCGCTACCGCCTCAAACTCGCCAAGACCTTCCGCTGGCGCCCCCACGGCCCGGTGATGCACTACTTTCGCGACCATGCGCTGCTCGACTACTTCGCCGGGAGCTTCGACGGCCCGGGCGAAGGCGTGCTGCTGGTGCACGGCGCGATCAGCCGCAGCCTGGCGCCGGCCTTCTGGGAGCGCATGCAGCGCGTGGCGCACGATTTCGCGCAGCAGCACCTGGCCGACCAGCGCATGCCCGAGCGCGAACGCGAGGGCTACACCGTCCTGCTGGCGCTGCGCAGCTGGGAGTTCGACGTGTTCACCAGCATGCGAAGGTAAATCGCATTCCGTGCCCTGCCACGTGGTCCGAGAGCGGCCATTTCGAGCTCTCTCGAAGCCTGGCGGCCAAGACAGGCAGTGATGCCGCGGGTCACTTCAAGGATGAAACAACAGGCTTGAGAGCGCTGCAAATGGACGTCGCGAGTTCCTCCTGCTGTTGAATCCCGAAGTGGACCGAGCAGTCGAAATGCCGAGCCCAGGTGATCCGTTTGAGAGAAGAATCCACCAGCCGTATGGACGCACGGATGCGCTCGGTGTCGATGCGCAGGCTGCTTTCGACGCAATGGTGCGACCTGCCGCGCTGGCTGGTCCCTCCAGGGTCACCGGCATTCGGCCCGGCCGATGACGCGGGCGCCACCAACACGTCTCCAAAAGCACGAAAGAGCTGGTTCACCAGTTCCTCATAGAGCCCGCGGGCGAAAGCATGCCCGTCAACACGCTCCGCAATGCATTGGACCGGCTGCACCATGAGACGGTTGGGATGCGCCGGGTCTTCGGGAGGGGATGCAGGGCGGTGGATCACCGGCATGTAGCTCCCCACCGGAATGCGGATCTCGATTCCTCCCTGCGGCCTGTGGGCCGCGTAGTAGGCGTCCAGCCTTTGGCGCAGTCGCCCGATCTGGACCCTGACGATCGGGAGCCTCTCACAACCCCATGTTTGACGAATCCGAATAGGGAGGAGTGGGCGCCAGTAGCCGTTTGAGCGTGATGAGGCCCAGCAACGGTCTGCGCCTGGGTGCATGAGGGGCCTTGCAGGCCCGGTGGCTCAGGCTTTCACCGTTTGCAGGCGCACTTGTGCCTTGCCAGTGGCGGGCTTGAAGAAAGCATCCACGCCCCGATGCAGGAACCAGGCCAGTCGCTTCATGTTGTAGCAGGCGGCCATCATCGTCATCCCCACCGTGGCGCGCGCCTGTCCGATGGTGCGCACGAACTTGCCCCCCAGGTGGCGGATACCGGCGAACACGTGCTCCACCTTGGCTCGTTTCTTTGCGATGCGCTGGTTGCGCCCCTTCTGGCATTCGCTCTGTGGTCGGCCCGCCTGCGCACGGCGCTGCATCGCATCCACGAATCCCAGCACTTTCAGCATCTGGCACCTTTGGCGGCTCGGGTAGGCTTTGTCCGCATGCACTGCCCGCCCGGTGTTGTGCATGTCCAGCACCTCATCGAAGTGGTGCCCGTCGTGCTCGCTGGCCGTGCCCGTGGCGAGGCGGCGGATGAAGCCGTGCTTGAGGTCCACGCTCACGCTGAGCTTGTAGCCGAAGTGGCTTTTGCCGTGCTTCTTCGTGTGCGTGGCCTCCACATCCTTTTGCCTGCGTCGCGCTTGGCTCCAGTCCGGCTGCCCGCCTTGTGCCAGCGTTCGCCGCTCCTGCTGGCCGATGTGCTGTCGGGGCGCGGGCACCAGCGTGGCATCAATGGCTTGCCCGCCCCGGGCGATGTAGCCGTGGCGCTGCAGTTGGGCATCCACCCCCTGGAACAAGGCCGTTGCCCCGCCCACGCCAAGGCGCTCGCCAAAGCGCCAGATCGTTTTGCGGTCCGGCACGTTCATCGCATCCTGCAACAGGCAAAACCGCTGGTAGCTCCCCCGGTCCAGCAACTGATACTCCATCTGCTCATCGGACAGGTTGTACAGCCGCTTCAACACCAGGATGCGCACCATCACCTCGGTGGGGTAGGCGGGCCGACCGCCCCGGCGGCCACCCCCGCGTTCGATCAAGGCATCCACCAGCCGGGCCAGTTCTGCGAAGTCGATGTGCCGCGCGATCACCTGCAGCGGATCGCCCACCTCATCTCTCTTGTGTTGGCGCGAGGCCTCAGCGAACAGGTCGAACTTCAGGGCGCTACGGGGAGTGATCATGGCAAAGGATGGAGCACGCATTCTCGATCAACAAGGGACCGGATGGGTTTTGAGAGGTTCCCGATCGGGTCTTCGCCCGGCATGTAGGCAGAAGCTTCGCGGTCGAAAACCTCGATCCCGATGGTGTGCTCGTTGGTATTGCGATTTTCTCCGGCGACCGCCTGCTCCACGAGAAAACGGAAAAGCCGCTTCATCCGATGCGCCTTTGCAAACGCATCGCTCTCCAATATCGCGTCGCACGCCTCCCTGATTTGATTTTCTTCGATCTCATTCATCTTACGCCTCACTGAGTACCTCATCGGTTAACGGTGCATCCACGCGTGGCCCTCCCAAAAGCCCCAAAAAACGCTGGCACTTCAATCAGGCGACCGGCGCGACTCCAATAACTTGAAAACCATTGGTTGCCGCCATCGCCGGCTTTTCAATACCCGTTTAATGCGCTGCCACGCGCGGCCGACATATTCACCCCGCAACGTGTTTTTCGGGCTGAGCCGTTCTGAATAGATCTGAAAAAAACTGCGCGCCCTCAAAGAGGAATACTGTTACGGTAACAGCCGCCAGGAGTTACCGTATCGATACTTCATTTTTTCTTTGCCGGAATTAATATAGCGCCACACCAACCAAATTTGGCAAACGGAACCCCGCCAGCTATGGAGAGATAAATGGCCGACTCACTCCCCGCCGATGTCATTCAGGCAATTGCCATATCCAATGCAAAGTCCATTGGCGAGCAGCCTGCCATTTTGGCGAATCTCGCGCTAGCACAGCAAATATTCAACCAGAATATGCAGCAGCAAATCGCCTTGAGCCAGCAGCAGGCCATGAATCAAGTGCAGATGGCAGCCGCCGCAAAATGCGTCACCATGATCGAGAAAAGCGATGGCAAACAAGGCGAGCCTTCCATGGAAAGAATACTCAAAGACATTCAGGAATTCATGAAAGTCATTCAAGAAAAAGCCGCCGGCAACGCATCGGGACAATAATTCATTCACGAATGCCATTCATTGCATTTCTTGCAAATGCAATGAACCATCCTCCCAATTCCGGGGTGCGGTAGGTAACCCGCTTTTTTATCAACCTGCAATCCATCTCAAGGAGAAACACCATGGCAACTCTGCCCGAAGAAGTAGTGAGCGCTGTCGCGATCGGCAACCTGAAAGCCATCTCGGAACAGCCCGCGATGCTGTCCAACCTGGCCTATTCCAATACCGTGGCCAATACCAATCTGTCCCAGCAGAACGCTGTGGCCAATCAGCAGGCCATGAACGAACTGGGCATCTCCATCGTTGCCAAGGCATCCAACACGGTGAGCAACATCGGTCCGCTGGAGGCCCGCTCGGCCGTCGATGTCCTGACCAACGACGAACTGGCGCAGACCATCGCCGACATGAAGGCCACGCTGCAGGCTTTCAGCGGTCGTTGATCCCGGCCTCTCAGCGCTGACACGGAGGACAAAACATGATTGATGCACAAGTCACGAGTGCGGTCGCCGTCGGCAATCTGAAAGCCATTTCAGAGCAGCCGGCGATGCTGTCCAACCTCGCGTACGCGAATGTGGTCACGACCAACAACCTGGGACAGCAGAACGCCGTGGCAAACCAGCAGGCGATCGGCGAACTGGGTATTCCGCTGGTGGCGAAGGCCACGAACACCATCAGCACCATCGGACCCATGGAGGCCCGGTCTGCGGTGGATGTTCTGACCAACAACGAGTTGGCGCAATCGATCGCCGATCTGAAGGCGGCGGTGAACGCCTTCGCGGCGCCTTCGGGCGGAAGCGGTGCGGCTGGCCGAGCAACGCTCCGGGCGCTGATGGACAGGGGCCTTCGCGTGGACCCGGCCGGGCAGTTGGTCGTTCCACCGGGTATCACCATCCTTGTCCCCGGAAAAGTGGCCAAGGAGGAGATCCTCATCGATCTCCAGCCCAACTACTTCACCGTGAAGGTCAAGGCGAACGGCTGAATGCGTCGACAAGCTAGATGACGAAGGTGGGGCTGCCTGCGGGCCGCTCCACCCCTTTCAAACGGAGGGAATATGGGAACCATCGAAATCAACAGCGTGGGCGACGACACGCCTCGGCACCCCGCCGTGTCGGCGGTCGCTCTGTCGGGATGGGTGACCGCGCAGCAGCCTTCGGCACTGTCGAACCTGGCGTATGCCAACCAGGTCGTCAGTGGCGACCTGAGCGCCAAAGCCCAGGTGGCGCGCCAGGATGCCATGAACCGCCTTCGCCACACGATCGTGGCCTCGGCCGTGGCACGCATCCAGGCGCCGGGGCCTTGCACCGCCCGGTCGTTGGTGACGGTACTCACCAACAACGAATTGGCGCAGACCCTTGCCGGCCTGAAGAGCGCCCTTGGCGCCCTCTCGATGCGGCAGACCACCGCCCCTGTGCGAACGGCCATCCCATGAACCAGGCCACGCGGGAGCCGACGCCGATGGAACTGCACAACACCATGCTCATGGAGCAAATCCAGAGCCGGCTGAAAAGCGGATTCGATGCGGCATTGCAGGGCGGCAACTACTACGTGGTCCGAAGCAGCCTGACAGGGGTGCTGTCCGTTCTGGCATCGACCACCATCACCGACGACCACGATGTGGCTTTCGGCCCTCAGCCGTTTTCGCAATGCATCGGCTATGTCAACTCCACCGTCGTCATGCGAACGGTTGAAAAAAACGATTGGGAATCGGACCCCGCTCTCACGCCGGTCCTTCCGAAGAAACACAAAGACAAAGACACTGAGCAATGAAACAACCCCAATCGCTGGCACAACTGGGCCAGGTCGTCGAAAGCATCGCCGACTCCATGACGAAGGTGGCCACCAACATCGCGATGCTGGGCGTCGAGGGCAACGCCGATGAACAGATGCGGGTCATCACCGAGGAGAACAACAAGGTGCTGGACTACATTCGCCAGCTGTACAAACTGCCGCCAGCGCCGGAGCAGTGACATGGCAGCCAGCGGCGCCATCGTGGACGCTCCCCTGTCGGCCGTGGCGGCGCTCAATGCCGTCGCGCTGCCCAGCGCCGAAGCCTCTTACACCCTGATGGTCGAGGTGCTGGAAAGCGATTCCTCCCCACTCATCTTCGGATCGTTGGCCCTGAGCGCCAGCGCCATCATCCGGGGACTGAACGCCTACGAAGCCACCACGGTGGCGGGCAGCCCTGAATAGGGTCACCTGCATGCCACGTCGCGAAACCCCATGGCGGCCTTTGCCGGCACAGGTGGTGGTGGTGGCATTTCCGCAGGCATATCGCCAATATCCCTCCGGCATGGGGCTGGACGGCTATGCAGGCGATTTCATTCTGGTTCAAGCCGACCCAGGCGACATCCAATTGCCTGACAGCGCAGGCGACTGGTTGAACCTTTCGCCGCCCGTGGCACTGTCCCCCGGACTGAGCCGTGTGAATTACGAGGCCACGGACAACACCTTGTCCATGCGCCGTCTGGCGGTTCCAGTCGGTGTCCGAGGAAAGACCTATGCGGTGGAGTTCATGCAGCAGCCCGGTGAACTGGTGCAGACGCAAATGGTGAGGGTGCTGAATTCACCGCTGGCCCTCGATTGCCTGATCGCCGTTTCGTTCATCGCCAGCCTGATCAAGAAGATCCCGATCCCTCCGATCAAGGCGATCGTGGCGGTGATCGCGGTGGTGGCATTGCTTGCGCTGGGAATGGCCGTGTCGTTGTTGCGGCGCAGTTTCATCCTGGTGCCAGAACCCTTGCCGCTGTCCACCGACACCAACGGCGTGCCCATCACCATCGTTCCCGGCGTGTCGGTATCGAATGTCCTGCCACTCGAGAACGTGTTGGCAGAAAACCAGACCATCGCACTGCAGACGATCAAGGCGGTTTATTGGTTGATAAAGGAAGTGCAATGACGTCTGCGACCGGGAGAACCACGGCATGCGTTGGGTCAGGAAAATCCATGGATGACTACACGGGTTTCAGCACCGCCAAGTTTCCGGGGATGGAGTCCCTCGCAAGACCCGAGCCGCCCGGCCCCATGGAACGCAAAGGCGCAAGCCGATATGGATGGCGCAACGCTCTGCCAGCCGCTGAGTTTTTGACCTTCAGGGCATAGCCCACCGACCCTCCCGGCCGGAAACACCCGGTCACAACACTTCGCGCCGCGGCGACACCGGCTTGACGTTGGAGGATCACGATGGAGGTGCTGAAAAAAACACACAGCGCTTTTCCAAAGGAGATCGTCATGACCCGCAAGACCATTGCCCTCACCGCCGCCACGCTGGCCCTCGCCGCGATGGGCTCCGTCACCACCGTGGCACGGGCAGCCACCAGTGCCACCGTGATCGTGCAGTCTGGCGGACCGGTGTACCAGCAGCCCGGGCCCGTGATGGTGCAGTACCAGGCACCGCCCCCGCCCCGCCGGGAAGCCGTGCCGCCCCCGCGCCGCGGCATGGTGTGGGAGACGGGCCATTGGGAATGGCGCGGCCATCGCCATGTCTGGGTGGCCGGCCACTGGGTCCGCGCCCGCCCCGGCTATGTCTACCGCCAGCCGGCCTGGGTGCAGCACGACGGCCGCTGGGAGATGCGCCGCGGCGGCTGGGACCGCGACGGCGACGGCGTGCCCAACCGCCAGGACCGCCGCCCGGACAACCCGAACCGGTACTGAGCCACGCGGGGCCCGCGCGGCCCCGTGCCCGCCGCGTTCCCCCCATGGCGGCGGCGCGCCCCCGGCCCATATGCATATGGCGCGCGGCGCATGAACGCTTGCCCACAATGGCGCATCGGTTCTCACCCCGCGTTCAGCGCCCCTCTGCCATGCCGCTCCGCTTTCCCATCACCCACCGCGCCATCCGCCGCATCGCCGCCGCCCTGGCCTGCGCCGCGGCCACCACCTTCAGCTTCGCCGCCCACGCCGAAGCGGCCGGCTGGCCCCGGCAACCCATCACCCTGATCCTGGGCTTTCCGGCGGGCTCGGGCATCGACGTCGTGGCCCGCGCGGTGCAGGAGCCCCTGAGCCAGAAGCTCGGGCAGCCCATCGTCATCGACTACAAATCGGGCGCGGCCGGCAACATCGCTAGCGAGTTCGTGGCCCGCGCCCGGCCCGACGGCTACACGCTGGCCTTCGGCACCGCCGCCACGCATGGCAGCAACGCCGCGCTCTACCCGAAGCTGCCCTTCGACGTGGAGAACGACTTCGTCCCGGTGGGCCCGCTGATCGACGTGTCGAACGTGCTCACCATCAACCCCGACGTCATCGACGCGAAGACGCTCCAGGAGTTCGTCGCGCTGGTGAAGGCCCACCCCGGCCAATACAACTACGCCTCCACCGGCAACGGCGCCGGCACGCACATGGCGTTCGCCGAATTCAATGCGCGCCTGGGCCTGGACATGGTCCACGTGCCCTACAAGGGCGGCCCCGAAGCCATCACGTCGGTGGTGCGCGGCGAGACCTGCTGCATCATGAACCAGGTGCAGACCGTGCTGCCGCACTACAAGGCCGGCAAGGTGCGCCTGCTGGGCGTGACCACCGCCAAGCCCGTGGCCGCCGTCAAGGAGGTGCCCACCATCGCCTCCAGCGGCCTGCCGGGCACGCAGGGCTTCGACAGCTCGATCTGGTTCGGCCTCTTCGCGCCCAAGGGAACGGACGCCGCCGTGGTGCAGAAACTCAACACCGCCCTGCGCCAGGTGCTGGAGCAGCCCGAGGTGCGCGAGCGCTTCGAATCGCAGGGCAACGCCGTGCGCATCGAGACGCCCGCGCAGTTTCGCCAGACCGTCCACACCGACCGCGCCAAGTGGGCCCAGGTGGTGAAGGACGCCCGGATCCGCATCGACTGACCGCACGGCCCGCCCCTTCGCCGCGCACCGGGTTTGCGCGGCGCGGCTTCGCTGCTACGATGCACCCCGCAGGAGAGCGAACGGCCCCCGGGCCGCTCCACCGAAGGCGCAAACTCCCATACACGCTCAGGTCCCGTACTGCACCACCATCAAAGCCGTCTGGAGAGCCGCCATGCATGCCATGGCGCACCGAAGGAGCAAGCCCCTCGCCGTGTTGGCGCAGGGTGAATCTCTCAGGTACCAAGGACAGGGGGAGCGGCAGCACAGCAGATCGCCGTCGGCTGCACGCTATCGATTCAATAGCACCACGCCGGCGATCTGCTTGCGCAAACCTTCCAAAAGGCTTGTGAATCATGCGCGTGATCGTTCTCGGTGCCGGCCTGCTCGGCACCACCTCCGCCTATTTCCTGCAACAACTCGGCCACGAAGTGACCGTCATCGACCGCCAGGGCGTGCCCGGTGCGGAAACCAGCTTCGCCAACGGCGGGCAGATCTCGGTAAGCCATGCCGAGCCCTGGGCCAACCCCGGCGCGCCGTTCAAGGTGCTGAAATGGCTGGGCCGCGAAGACGCCCCCCTGCTCTTTCGCCTGCGCGCCGACATGCGCCAGTGGCTGTGGGGCCTGCAGTTCCTGCGCGAATGCACGCCGGCCCGCACGCGGCACAACATCGAGCAGATCGTGCGCCTGGGCACCTACAGCCGCGACACGCTGCAGCAGCTGCGCCGCGATACGGGCCTCCAGTACGACCAGCGCACGCAGGGCATCCTGCACTTCTACACGAGCGCCCGGGAGTTCGATGCCGCGCTCGCTCCCGCCGAGCAGATGCGCGCCCTGGGCTGCGAGCGCCGCGTGGTCAGCGCCGACGAGGCCGTGCGGCTGGAGCCCGCGCTCGCCCACATCCGCCCGCAACTGGCCGGCGCCACCTACACGGCTGAGGACGAATCGGGCGACGCCAACACCTTCACGCGCGAGCTGGCCCGGCTGGCGCAGGCGGCGGGCGTGCAGTTCCGTACCGGCTGCCACATCACGGCGCTGCGCACGGCGGGCGGCGCCATCGACCATGCCGAGATCACCAACGCGGAAGGCCGCTTCGAACGCGTGCGGGGCGATGCCTACGTGCTGGCCATGGGCTCGTTCAGCCCGCTGCTGGCCGAGCCGCTGGGCCTGCGCCTGCCCATCTACCCGGCCAAGGGCTATTCGGTCACGATGCCCGTGCGCGATGCCTCGGCGGCCTACGAGGTGAGCCTGACGGACGATGAATTCAAGCTCGTCTTCTCGCGCTACACCAGCGAGCGCGGCGACCGCCTGCGCATCGCCGGCACGGCGGAACTCAACGGCTACCAGCGCGACTTGAACCCCGTGCGCTGCGAAGCCATCGTGCGCCGCGTGGAAGAACTCTTTCCCGGCGCGGGCGACACACGCCAGGCCCAGTTCTGGACCGGGCTGCGCCCTGCCACGCCCAGCAACGTGCCGCTGATCGGCAAGACGAAGATCGGCAACCTGTTCCTCAACACGGGCCACGGCACGCTGGGCTGGACGCACGCCTGCGGCTCGGGCCGCTCCATCGCCCGCATTGTGAGCGGGCTGGCGCCGGAAGTGGACTTCGCCTTCACCGGCATGCCGCGCACCGCCGCACCCGCGCTCCTGCCGGTGACCTGAGGTCCATTGCTATTATTTTCATAGCTGTCGCTGCATGATTTTCTAGGGCGTGAGGCCAAAAAGGCTTAAACCCCCGTTGGGCCACCCCGGGAAGGGGCGCACGGCCTGCGGGCATGCCGGCTCGGGGCCTCCCGCAGTCGCCGGGCTCAGGCCGGCGCGTGCTCGCTGGTGAAGACCGTGAGCACGCCGGTGTAGCCGTACAGCCGGTGGTGGGCGATCTCGCCGCCGGCGAAGAACCCCACCAGCGGCACGTCGCCCAGCGCATGGCGCACGATCTGCAGCTCCGCGCTCGGCCCGCCGAAATGCGGGCCGCCGCGGCCGGAGCAACTCACGTAGATCGCGCCCACGATGTGCCGCTGCACCGGCGCTCTCGTGGCCCCCTCGGCACTGCCGCCCAGGGCCTGCGCCAGTGCGCGGCGTTCGCTGTCGGCCGGCGGCGCGGGCAGGGTCTCGGTCTCCTCGGGCGTGAGTTCCTCGCGGATCTCCGCGCAGATACGCATCAGGTCGGCGCGCGCCGCCGCCACGTTGCGCTGGCAGAACGCCAGCCGCATGCCCTCCTCCACCTGATCGGCCAGGGCCACGCCGCGTCGCGTGGCGTCGAGCCCCACGATGTGGCGCACCCGGGTATCGGTACCGAAATGCCCCGCCCGGCCGAGCGGCTGCACGCCGGCATCCACCAGGCCCGCGAGCGTGGCCCGCACTTCGCGCAGCGCGGGCTGCGGGTCGCCGTCGAGCGAGATGTGCAGCGTGTCCAGCAGCGCATCCAGGGCCGGCTGGCCATCGAGCGCCAGCACCACGTTGTCCTGCGCCTCGGTGATGGTGCAAAGCGGCCCCACGGGCTGGCAACCCTGCGTGACGCGCGACAGCAGGCTCACGCCCTCGCTGAAGGCCACGCCCGACAGTCCGCCGTCGAACACGCCGCGCGCGCCGCCCTGCCCCGCGATGTTGCCGTTGCCGCCCACGGCGAACTGCACGCTCGCGTTGCGGCTGGCCGACAAGCCGCCGAACAGGTAGCCGGTGGCCGTGCGGTCGGCCATTTCATCAATCAACTCGGCCAGGTCGGGCGTGCGGCCGTCCGCGTGCACAAGCGCCGTGTGCGCGACGAACCCGCTGGCCGCATTGCGCGCCAGCGGCGCCACGCCGGAGAACACGCGGTACTGGTCGGACCGCAGGTCCAGCAGCATGACGGACAGTGCCGGCTCGTCGAAGTATTCGGCGTTGTTGGCCGCCACGCCCACGCCCACGGTGCCGCTCCAGTCGGTCACCTCGGGCAGTTCGGCCGACACGAAGTCGAGCAGGGCCTGCGCCTCGTCCGCATAGTGGTCGGTGATGTAGAGCACCCCCAGGGTGGGCGCGCTGGCGTACTGCGGCAGCGCCATCTGCGCGCGCAGTTGCGCCAGCACCAGCGCGGCCGCCATGCGCCACTGGGGATGGGTGGCGTGGCCGTTGGGAAAGAGTTTCATGGTCGGAGGCAAAGGTCGCGGCGGCCCGCTGCGCGGGCGGCCATGTCGGAAAGGAAAGTGCAGGGGGATGCGGTCACGGGCCCGTCCGCTTGCGCGGTGCGGCGGACTTGGCCGCGGCCGGCGCGGCAGCGCGCCGCGCCGTGGAAGGGGGAGCCCCCACGGGCTTCCTGGCAGCGGCCTTTTTCGGCGCAGCGGCCGGCCGGGTGCGCGGGGCTGCCGTGCGGGCTGCAGCAGGGGCCGCGGCCGGCTTGCGGCTGCGGGCGGTGGGCGCCTTGGCATCCTGCGGCGCCTGGGCCATGCGCGTGGCTTCCTGCACGCCCTGCAGCCCCTGGGCGGCCAGTTGCGTGGCCATGTCGGTGGCGGTCTTGAAGGCCTCGGCCGCCGCACCGCGCGTGGCCTCCACCGCGGCCTGGTGCGACGCATCGCCCATCGCCTGGGCCGCGATCTGCTGGAACTGGCTGGTCAGCGCGCCCCACCACTGCATCGGGTCCACGACGCCGGGCAGCGCGGAGGACGCGGCACCCGTGGCCGCGGGGTCGCTGGCGGCGTCTTCTTCGGCCGCGGGCTCGGAAGCGGGCGGCTCGGCCGGTGGCTCGCGCTGGGGCTCTCGGTAGGGGGCGGGGCTGGCACGCGCGGGCTCGGGGGCGGGCGCCGCAGGCGATGGTTTGGGCGCGAAGGCACCGGCCAGATCGCCCATCGCCACGTTCATGCCTTTGAGCGTGGCGAGGGTCATCTTCTGCACCTCCAGCGCCTGCACCGTGGCGCTCAAGGCGCGCGAATTTTGCTCCAGCCAGAACTGCACGGCCTTCAATTCATCGATGCGTTTTTCCAGCTCTTCCACGCTGATCGTCGGGGCCACCCAGCTCGACAGGCTGGGCATCTGCGGCACGCCGCCCGGCGCGCCTTTGGCCAGGTTCTGGAGGAAGTCGAAGCCCGGCACGAACCTGCCGAAACCGAAGGGGGATGTGTCGCTCATGGCCATTCCTTTGCGATGCGCTGCATGGCGCCGGTGGGGGATGGGACAGCTTAACGCGATTGCCCCGCGGGGCCAACGCCGCGGGCATCGCCCGGCATCGCCAGGGCACCTCGCCGGCACCGCTTTCTGCGCGCGCCTCGGGGCCTTCGAACCCAGCATCCATGCCGCTTGCAGCGTGCAATCCGCGTGCGGCCCGCGCCCGCCGATGCAAACCCCCTAGAATCCGGCGACCAGCATGCTGGAATGTTCACCACTTTTTTCCGAGAAATACCAACACCATGGCAACTGCAAAGAAAACCACCGCGCCTGCAAAGAAGGCCGCTCCCGCAGCCAAGAAGGCTGCAGCCCCCGTAGCCAAGAAGGTCGCAGCACCGGCCAAGAAGGCCGCTCCCGTGAAGAAGGTCGCAGCCCCCAAGGCCAAGGCCCCCGTCGCCGCCAAGGCCGCGCCCGCCGCGCTCAAGCCGCTGAAGGAAGTGTTCACGAAGACCTCGCTGATCGCCCACCTGGCGCAGCAGGCCGGCGTCGAGCCCAAGGCCGCCAAGGCCGTGCTCGCAGCACTGGAATCGGCCATCCTGGCTTCGGTGCACAAGAAGGGCTCCGGCGAATTCACGCTGCCCGGCCTGATGAAGATCGGCCTGCAGCAAGTGCCCGCCAAGAAGAAGCGCTTCGGCAAGGACCCGTTCACGGGTGCCGAGCGCTGGTTCCCCGCCAAGCCCGCCTTGGTCAAGATCAAGACCCGCGCGCTGAAGAAGCTCAAGGACGCCACGGTCTGATCGACCGGTGCGCTCCGCGGTGCCTTGGCGGCACCGCCAGCCCAACAAAAAAAGCCGGCACCTGTGCCGGCTTTTTTCATGTGCACCGCGCTCCCATCAGGGCTCCAGATACCACTGCGCCAGGCGCTTGCGCTCGCCGGGGCCCACGCCCAGCCGCTGCTCCAGGTAGCGCAGCACGCCGCCATGGTCCGTCTCCACGGCCTGCAGCGCCGCTTCGAGAAAGTCCTGCTGCACGCGCCACAGCACGTTCAGCACCGCCTCCGGCGCGGCCCCGTTCACCTGCGCGGGCCGTCGATAGAACCCGTTGGTGAGCAGGTAGTCCTGCATCACCACCTCGCGCGATACGCCCAGCGCCAGCAGGATGAGCGCCGCCGCGAAGCCCGTCCGGTCCTTGCCCGCGGTGCAGTGAAAGACCAGCGGCGTGTCGTTATCCAGCAGGTGCTCGAACAGCGTGGCGAACTCGCGCGTGTTGTGCGCGACGAACGCGCGGTAGGTGTCGCGCATCAGATCCATCGCGATCTCGGGCGTGAGCGTGTGGCCCGACAGCGCCATCTCCTTGGCACGCTGCACCACCGTCGGCTCGATGGACAGCGGGTAGTAGGCCACGTCGGGCAGCACGTAGGCCAGCGTGGCCCGCTCATGCTCCCCCCGGAAATCCACGGCGCGCGCCAGCCCCAGCGCCGACAGCGCCTGCGCGTCTTCGGGCGTCAGCGCGGCCAGGTGGTCGGAGCGGAACAGGCGGCGCCAGCGCACGGGCCGCCCCTGCTCGCCCGGGTAACCGCCCAGGTCGCGGAAATTGGTGGCGCCCAGCAGGTTCAGCGAACGGGTGTAGAAAGGTGAGTCGCTCATGCAGACACTTTATGCGAAAGGAGTGCTGTGCCGAGGGAAGGCCATCGCGTGGTCCATGGCGCCGATCCCTGGGCAACCCCTGCCCCAATCGCGGGGCGCCACCCTATACTGGCTACGGATCACCCGGCCCCGCTGAAAGCCATGGCGGCGGCACGGATGCAAGTGCGCAGAAAGAGGCACGGAGAAAGGACGCAAGGCGAATGCCTGCCCCTGCCGAACAGGACCCCGCTGCAGGGGGCCAGGCTCGGCGCGGAGAGGCGCACGACAAGAATCCAAGGCCAGCGACCGTCCACGGTCCGGCCTTCCATTCCATAATTTCAGGAGGGGGCTTGCATCCATGAAGAAGACGCTGGCGAACGCTTCCACCAGAAAGCTCCTGATGCTGCTGGTTCCGGCGCTGATCATCTTCCAGGTGGTGGCATTCGTCTTCCTGCACTTCGCCAACCGCAACATCGCGCTGGAAAGCGTGGACTCCGCGCTGGAAGGCGGAGCGCAGACCTTCCTGTACACGGCCGCCACGCGCAAGGACAACCGGCAGCAGACCTCGCTGCTGGTCACGAAAGACTACGGGCTGCAGCACACCATCGCCAACGGCAACCGCGCGACCATCGAGTCGGCACTGGCCAGCCAGTTGGCCCGCACGGGGGCCGAGCTGATCGTGCTCATGGACCTCAACCACAAGATCGTGGCCCGCGCCTCCGCGACCCAGTTGCTGAACGAGCGTGACGTGGATCTGGACGCCACGCTGGAGGCCCTGGCGACCGAGATCAGCGAAACCGGCCGCAGCATCGGCCCGCTGGCCGCAGGCGAGCACACGCCCGTGCTCTACAACTGGGTCAAGGCCACCATCAGCGCCCCCATGCCCATCATGAACATCTTCCTGGGCTACCGCGTCAACACCACGGCGGTGGAGCAGTTCACCAAGATGACGCAGTTGAAGATGGCGTTCCTGTCGCAGGAAAGCGAAGGCGATTTCGTCATCCATACCTCGACCCTGCCCGGCATCGTGCTCAACCGGAGCATCCACGAACACACGCAGTCGTCCGAGAACTTTTCGGCGGAAGGCACGGACGGTGCGCAGTACCGGGCCAAGGTCATCAACCTGGGGGGGCTGCAAGGCTCCAACGTCATCGCGGTGGTGGCCAAGCCGTTCGCACCAGTCTTCTCGCCTTTCCTGCGGCTGGAAGGGCTGTTCGCCGCCAGCATCCTGTTCAGTTCGTTCCTCTCCATCCTGGCCGCGAACCTCATCACCAACCGGGTGGTCGTGCCGCTCGAGAACGTGGCGCACCGCGATGCGCTGACCCATCTGGCCAACCGGCGGCTTTTCGAGATCAACCTGGAGAACGCCGAGCAGAACCAGCAGGCCCTGAACACCGGATACGCGATCTTGCTGATGGATCTCGACAAGTTCAAGGCCATCAACGACAACTACGGCCACGAAGCGGGGGACGCCGTCTTGAAGGAAGTGGCGCTGCGAACCAAGAAGCACGTGCGCTCGTCGGACACGCTGGCGCGCCTGGGCGGAGACGAATTCGCCATCCTGATGCGCTCGCAGGACCTGCAGCGCGTGCAGGAGGCCGCCGCCGCCATCGTCAACGCCATCCGGCAGCCCATCCAGGTGCGGCCGGACCAGTGGGTGAACGTCGGGGCCAGCATCGGCATCGCGCGCTCGCCCGAGAATTCGACCGTGGCCGCCCAGGTGCTGCATTGCGCCGACCTCGCCATGTACAGCGCCAAGCAGCAGGCCAGCGGGCTGCAGGTGTACGAGGGCACACCGCCAGCGTAATGCCGCGCCGCCACCGCAGGCACCGTGCTCGCGAAGGTGATTGCGTTGCAGCCCACCCTGCGAGCTGGACTGAATGCGCCAGCGGCTGAGTAGGACAGGTCTGATTGACGTGATTTGAAATTCTGGACCCAATGGAATTCCTTCACCCATCCCCCGTTCACATCCACCCACTGCCGAGGTCCGCACCCCCATGCCCAAGCTCCAAACCGAATCCAGCGCCCGCCATCCCGTCGAGATCCACTACGAAGATTACGGGCAGGGCGCCCCCGTCGTGCTCATCCATGGCTGGCCCCTGAGCGGACGCTCGTGGGAAGCCCAGATCCCAGCCCTGGTCGAAGCGGGCTACCGCGTGATCGCCTATGACCGCCGCGGCTTCGGCGCATCGTCGCAACCCTGGGAGGGCTACGACTACGACACCTTCGCGAAAGACCTCGATGCGCTGATGACCGGGCTCGATCTCACGGGCGCCACGCTGGTCGGCTTCTCGATGGGCGGCGGCGAACTCGCGCGGTACATCGCGAAATACGGCAGCCAGCGCGTGGCCAAGCTGGTCTTCGCGGGCGCCGTTCCGCCCTACCTCTACAAGAGCGCCGACAACCCGGAGGGCGGACTGGACGACGCGACGATTGCGCAATTCCAGGAAGGCGTCAAACAAGACCGGATGGCGTTCCTGGAAAACTTCACGCACAACTTCTTCAGCGTGGACGGCAAGCTCAAAGTCAGCGAGGAACAGCGCCAGTACGCCCGCGACATCGCCGCCATGGCATCGCCCAAGGGCACGCTCGACTGCATCGAAGCCTTCGGCAAAACCGACTTCCGCGAAGACCTGAAAAGCGTGAAGGTTCCAACGCTGGTCCTCCACGGCGATGCCGACGCCATCGTGCCGCTGGAAGTGAGCGGAGCCCGCACCCACAAGGCGATTCCTGGCAGCGTACTCAAGGTCATCGTCGGGGCGCCGCATGGATTCAACCTGTCGCATGCGCAGGAATTCAATGCCGCGTTGATCGAATTCCTGAAAAGCTGAGCCATGGCCGAGCCACATGCCCCCATTCCCGCGACCTTCGAAGACTTCGAGCGCGAGGCGCTGGCGAAAGGCTACGAGCAAGCACTCGTTCGCACCTGGGCCCCGCAGCAAATCGTGCAGGAGCATCGGCACGATTTTCATGCGAGTGCCTTGGTGGTGGCGGGCGAGATGTGGCTGACGCAGTCGGGCACCACGCGCCATCTGGTGCCTGGTGATACGTTCGAACTGGATCGGTTGGAACCGCACGAGGAGCGTTACGGCCCGGATGGGGCCACGTACTGGGTGGCGCGGCGGTCGAGTGCGGCTTGAATCGGCGGGATGCTTGGGATTGCGGGATTGCAGTGGTGGCGCAATAGCAAGCCGACCCAGAACGACAGCGTAAAGACCCGCCCAAAGCATAAAGCCCTTGGTTCGCAAGAACCAAGGGCTTTAATGACTGGTGGCCTGGGGCGGAATCGAACCACCGACACAAGGATTTTCAATCCTCTGCTCTACCGACTGAGCTACCGGGCCTAAGCCTCAAATTATAACCAGAAAAAAAGAGGCGTTCTGAAACTCTGACGACTTAATTGCGTTTGCCGCGGCCCAAGTCCACCCCGAGCTGGCGCAGCTTGCGGTACAGGTGGGTGCGCTCCAGGCCCGTTTTTTCGGCCACGCGCGTCATGGAGCCGCCTTCGCGCGCCAAGTGGAATTCGAAGTACGCCTTCTCGAACCCGTCGCGGGCTTCACGCAGCGGCCGGTCCAGATCGAAGCCCTGGTGCGCATGCGGGCCGGGGTCTTTGGTCACCACGGGCAAGGCCGCCACCGGAGCGCCCTGGGTATCGGGGGCGGCAGGGGTCGCGGCAGTAGCGGGTGGGGGCGTGGCGACTGCCGTGGTGGCGGCCGCCGATGCCGCCGGCTGGGCGGCGCTGCGCGCCAGTCCCTGTTCGACCGCCTTGAGCAGCTTCTGCATCGTGATGGGCTTTTCCAGGAAGGAGAAGGCGCCGATGCGGGTGGCTTCGACCGCGGTGTCGATGGTGGCGTGGCCGCTCATCATGATGACGGGCATGGTCAGCGTGCCGGCCATGGCCCATTCCTTGAGGAGCGAGACGCCATCGGTATCGGGCATCCAGATATCGAGGAGCACGAGGTCGTACGCATTGGCGGCACGGGCGGCACGGGCCTGCGTGGCGTTCTCTGCGAGGTCCACGCTGTGCCCTTCATCGTTCAGAATTTCCGACAACAGGTCACGGATGCCCAGTTCGTCGTCGACCACCAGAATGTTTGCCATGGGTTTTGATCAGCCTCGCGATACGTTTCCAAGTGTTGTTAATGTGCCACCACGTGGCCAGGGGCGAATGATAGCGACACTTGCGCGCCGAGCACCACCCCTTCTTCCACCCGATTGACAAGATCGACACGGGCCCCATGCTCGTCGGCGATCTTTTTCACTACAGCAAGTCCCAGGCCAGTGCCCCGCGGCTTGGTGGTTACATACGGTTCGAAGGCGCGCTGAAGGATGTGGTTGGGAAATCCCGTTCCGCTGTCGGTCACCGTCAGCCGCACGCGCCGCGACGACTGGCTCCAGCGCGTGGTGATGCGCACGGGTGCGCCGGCGGCCCCGCCCCGCTCACGGGTGGGCTCGCTGGCGTCCTGCGCGTTTTGCAGCAGGTTGTGGATGACCTGGCGCAGTTGCTGGGCATCGCCCGCGATCTCGGGGCAACGGGGATCGAGTTCGGCCTCCACGGGCACGGTCGCGTTCTCGGCGCCGTAGAGCTGCAGCACGTCGGTGACGAGGGCGTTCAGGTCGAGCGCATGCAGCTCCGCTGCGGGCAAGCGGGCATAGTCGCGAAACTCGTTGACCAGCCGCTTCATCGCATCCACCTGATCGACGATAGTGCGCACAGATTTGGTCAGCACGGCTTGCTCGGCATCCGGCAGCTTGCCGGAGAGCTTCATCTCCAGGCGCTCGGCGGACAGCTGGATCGGCGTGAGCGGGTTCTTAATTTCATGGGCCAGGCGCCGGGCGACTTCGCCCCAGGCCTGTGCACGCTGGGCCGAGACGATTTCGGAGATGTCGTCGAAAACCAGAAGGCGCAACGCGTTGGGCAGCTCCGCCCCCCGGGCCACCAGGCTGGTGCCGTTGGCGGCCACGCCCGAGGCGGGCGAGCCGTAAAGATCGAAGGAATGCTGCCAGTGGTCCAGCCCATGCTGCTCGCGGTCGCCCAGGAAGGCCTCGAAGTGGCCCTGCACGGCACTGGCGAATTCGGCCAGCC
The DNA here is from genome assembly GCF_028473645.1 of Acidovorax sp. GBBC 1281. Classification (NCBI taxonomy): domain Bacteria; kingdom Pseudomonadati; phylum Pseudomonadota; class Betaproteobacteria; order Burkholderiales; family Comamonadaceae; genus Acidovorax; species Acidovorax sp. GBBC 1281. The sequence goes on along the minus strand of NZ_CP097269.1, from coordinate 404,849 downwards.
CGGGCACGTCGGCCAGCGGCCGGCCTTCGAAGGCGGCCATCGGGGCCCGCAGGATGCGGGTGGCGCCGGGGTTGGTGGAGCGGATGCGCCCCTCGGCGTCCAGCACGATCACGCCCGCGGTGAGGTTGTCCAGAATGGTCTGCAAGTGGGCCCGCGCCGCATCGACCTCGCCCATGCTGTGCTCGACGGCGGTGCGGGCGTCGGACAACTGCTGGGTCATGACGGCGAAGGACCGGGTCAGCCCGCCCAATTCGTCGTTGCCCTGCAGCACGGCCTTGGGGCTCAGGTTGCCCGATGCGACCTCGCGCACGCCTTCGGCCAGCACCAGCAGGGGGCGTGCCAGTTGACGGCCCAGCAGCACGGCGAGCAGCACGGCCCCGAAGACGGCCAGGAACAGGCTCAGGGTGAGCGTGCCGATGTACATGCGCCGCAGCCCCTCGCGGGCCAGGGCGCGCTCCTGGTACTCCCGGTTGGCCTCCTGCACGGCGATGGCGTTGGACACCAGCACCTGCGGTAGCCGCAGCGTGGCCTGCAGGTAGCGTGGCTCCACCAGGAGCCCCACGCTGGCGTTGCCGACGGCCACGAGGGTCTTGACCCGGGCGTTCTGCACGGCAGCAGGGTCGGCAATGTCGTCCAGCCCCTCGATCTGGAAGGTGGCGCGCTGCTGGCGCGCGTTGCGCAGCAACTGGGCGCTGGGCCGTTCGGGGCTGAGATCGAACCGGGATTGCCCGGCGCTGGCGACCGGCTGGCCCGCCGTGCTGAACAGCACCACGTCGCTGGCCCCCAACTGGTCGCGGATGCGTTCAAGCACCACGCCGGCCGCCGCGTCGGGCACCTGCGCCAGTTGGCTGCTGGCGGTGCGTGTTTGCATGGCCATGTCGCTGGCGATGGTATCCAGCGTCACCCGGGCCAAGCTGACGCCGGCGGACAGGGCGCCCTCCACCTTCACGTCGAACCAGCTTTCGATGGAGCGCGATACGAATTGGTAGGACACCACGTAGATCAGCAGGCCGGGCAGCAGTCCCACGACCGCAAAGATGCCCGCCAGCTTGACCAGCAGGCGGCTGCCGAAGCGCCCCCGCCGCAGCCGCACCGCCAGGCGCACGACGACCCACACCAGCACGGCGAGCAGCAGCACGGCCACCAGGACGTTCAGGCCGAACAGCCAGGCGTAGTTGCGCTCGTACAGCGCGCGGTTGTTGGTGGCGACGGTGAGCAGGAAAAGCAGCACCAGCCCGATCGCGCACATAATCGCCACGCCCACGCCCAGGGCCCAGCGGGAGGCACGGGCCTGCTGGGGCGTGCGGGGAACGCTGTGGTCGTCGGTCATGGCGCGCGCTCGGCCACGGCGCGCACGCTGCGCGACAGCATCAGGTCCCAGCCTGAGCGCCCCACCGCGCCGATCTGGAACGGGCGGGGCAACTGGGACATGTCGAGGCGGAACTGGAAATGCACGGTATAGGGCCCGCCGGAGACCTCGTCCGCGTCGGCGATCTTCCAGCGGCTGATGCGCTGCATGGCGGAAAGCGCATCGCCCAGTTCGTCGAAGTTCTGGCCCAGCGCGACCCCCAGCCCGGTGTTGGCGAACGGCGTGGCGGACTGATTGAGGCGCCACCGGCGCGTGAGCGGCTGGTAGCTCAGCCGCAGGTAGCGCACCGAGTGGGCCACCGCCTTGTCATACCAGTACCAGCGCTCGCGGACCACATCGGCCTCGGCCACGAAGTACATCGAGATGCCCTTGTAGAGGGCGTCTTCCGCCAGCTCAGGCAGGTCGAAGTGCAGCGTGGTGGACAGAAACAGGCCCTCGTCGTTGGCTTCGACGCGCAGGTCGCCCGCATCGGGCTGCGCCAGCACCGCCGGGGACCACAGCGCCAGCCACATGCACAGCAACGCAGCCACGGCCACCGAAAGCCACGCGGCAGGGCGCGAAGCGGGCTGTTCAGGCCGCATGTTTTTGCAACAGCGCGTAAAAGAATCCGTCATGGTCACCCGGACGATTCTCCGAGACGCCGCCGCTTTCGTCCGGTTTGCCGGGTATTAAATGACCGGGAGACGGCAGCAAACGGGCGTCGGTGTTGCGCGCAAGAAACGTTTGCACCTGCGCTTCGCCCTCGGCACGAAACACGGAGCAGGTGCAGTAGAGCAGCCGCCCGCCGGGCTGCAGCAGCGGCCAGAGCGTGGCGAGCAGGCGGGCCTGCTGCTGGGCCAGTTGCTCGATGTCGGACTCGCGCCGCAGCCAGCGCACGTCGGGGTGGCGGCGGACGATGCCCGAGGCCGTGCACGGCGCATCCAGCAAGATGGCGTCGAACCCTCCGCCCCCACTGGCGTCCAGCCACCCGTCCCGCGGCCGTGCCGCATCGGCCACGAGAACCTGGGCCCGAACCCCCACCCGGTCCAGCGTTTCGTGGATGCGGGTGGCGCGGTCGGCATCGATTTCCAGCGCCACGACCTGCATCGGCGAGGCGGCACCCGCATATTCGAGCAAGTGCGCGGTCTTGCCGCCGGGCGCGGCGCACGCGTCCAGCACGCGCAGCGGCTGCGACAGGTCCAGCCCCTCCAGCAGCAGCGGCGCCGCCATCTGGGCCGCGGTGTCCTGCACCGAGACGTGGCCGTCTGCAAAGGCCGGCAGTTGCTGCACGGCCACCGGGCGGTCCAGGACGATGCCGAACGGCCCCGCAGGAAATGCTTCCAAATTGATAGCAGATAGCCCTAGTAAATATTGTGCTGGAGTCGTTTTTTTCACATTGACCCGGAGCGCCATCGGTGCATGGGCATTGTTGGCCTGCAGGATCTGCTGCCAGTGCTGCGGGTGGTCCTTGCGCAGCCGAGCGATCCACCAGGCCGGGTGGTTCCACTGGGCGACCGGATCGCCGTCGGTGGCGGCCACCAGCGCATCGCGTTCGCGCAGGAAGCGGCGCAGGCAGGCGTTCAGGAACGGCGCCTGCGCTTGCGATGCCGGGTTGCGCTTGGCCGCTTCCACCGCCTGGTTGACGAGAGTGAACGCCTCGTAAGGCGCCTCGTCGGGCGACCAGGCCAGCGCCAGGGCCGTGCACAGCAGGGCGTCGGCCCGCGGCGGTGGGTTGCGGGGCGCCAGTTGCTTGCGCAGCGCCTGCGCCCGGCCCAGGTTGCGCAGCACCTGGAACAACAGCGCCTGCACCCCGGGCCGCAAGCCCGGCTCGACAGCGGCCAGGGCCGCCGTGCCCGACTGCCCGCCGCGCACGGCCTGCAGCGCGGTCACCACCGCATCCAGCTGGCGCCACAGCGCGGGCTCCATGCGGCGTTCGCCCTCCGCCGGGGGCGGAAAGAAACGGGAGGGCGTGCGCGGCTGCGGATCGGTCATGTTCTGTCTGAGCCTGTCTTGAATAGGAAAAAACCGGTTGCGGTTGCGGACGCCGTCGCGGCCACGCCTTGAATCAATGTCAAACCACCCACGCCCCTCCCGGGATGCGGGGATGGGCACGCAGCCTACAGCGTTCTGGCCGCCTTGAACCCGAACAGCCACGCCAGCAGGCGCGCCGGGAACTGGCCGATGGCCTGGTTGTACTGCAGCGCCGCATCGTTGAACTGCCGCGTGGCCAGTGCATTCTGGGCCACCAGTTCCTGCCACCGCTGGGCCCACAGGGGCAGCGCCGCGCCTTCGCCGGGCGCTGGCGGAACCTCCGCGACGCGCACCATGGCCAGCCAGGCGGCCTCCAACACCTCGCGCCCCGTCAGCAGCGCGGCCGCGGCGCCGGCGTCCAGCGGGCGGGCCCGTGCGACGGCCAGCGACGCACCGAACTGGGTGGTGGCGGCCCACAGCGCCGCCCGCGCATCGGCATGTGCCGCGGGCGCGGGACCCTGCGCAGCCTCGTATTCACCCAGCATGGCCATCATGCGCATGAGGTGTGCGTCCAGGCCCCCGAAGGCCTGGATGGCGGCCGAGCGCAATCGCACGATCCGGTTGTAGGCACCCACGGCCCAGAACAGCAGCAGGGCAAGAAAAATCCAGGAGGACAGCATTGCGTCTGCCGAGCCCGCAGGGGTCCGCGGGCTCGGCGCAAAAAAAGAGAAAACGGATAAGAAAACGCTCCCGGTCTGCCAAAGCGCAGAGCGGGAGCGTTTCAGGGAGCGTACCGTGGCTTATTGGGCCGTGGCGTCGCCCAGGCTGGTGGTGCTTTCGACGTCGGACGAGTCTTCGGTCGTGGCAGCCATTTCAGCGGCTTCGGCATCGGCGATGGCGCGGCGCTCGGCGTCGTCCATGGCTTCCTTGGCCTTGCGCGCCTGGTGGTAGGCCAGGCCGGTACCGGCAGGGATCAGGCGACCCACGATGACGTTTTCCTTCAAGCCACGCAGCTCGTCGCGCTTGCCCATGATGGCAGCCTCGGTGAGCACGCGGGTCGTTTCCTGGAAGGAAGCGGCCGAGATGAAGGAGTCGGTCGACAGCGAAGCCTTGGTGATCCCCAGCAGCACGTTGCTGTACGTCGAAGGGATCTTGCCTGCGGCCTGCAGCGCCTCGTTGGTGTTCAGGATCTCCGAACGCTCGACCTGCTCGCCGGCGATGTAGTTGGACTCGCCCGGGGCCTCGACCACGACGCGGCGCAGCATCTGGCGAACGATCACCTCGATGTGCTTGTCGTTGATCTTCACGCCCTGCAAGCGGTACACGTCCTGCACTTCATCGACGATGTAGCGCGACAGCTCTTCGATGCCCAGGAGGCGCAGGATGTCCTGCGGATCGGCCGGGCCGTCCACCACGGACTCGCCCTTGTTCACGACCTGGCCTTCGTGCACCAGGATGTTCTTTTCCTTGGGGATCAGTTCATCCCAGACCTTGCCGTCCGGATCGGTGATCTGCAGGCGCACCTTACCCTTGGTTTCCTTGCCGAAGGACACCGTGCCGGTGATCTCGGCCAGCATGCCCTTGTCCTTGGGCGAGCGCGCTTCGAACAGTTCGGCCACGCGGGGCAGACCGCCGGTAATGTCGCGGGTCTTCTGGCCTTCGACCGGAATCCGCGCCAGCACTTCGCCGGGGCCCACGTCCTGGCCATCGCGCACCTGGATCAGCGAGCCGATCTGGAAGCCGATGGTCACCGAGTGGTCGGTGCCGGGGATCTTCACTTCCTGGCCTTGCGCGTCGATCAGCTTGACCTGAGGGCGCACCACCTTGGCGGAGCCGCGGCGCTTCGGATCGATCACGACCAGCGTGGACAGACCCGTCACATCGTCCACCTGCTTGGCGACCGTGAGGCCTTCCTCGACGTTCTCGAACTTCACCTGGCCGGCGAACTCCGTGATGATCGGGCGGGTCAGCGGGTCCCAGTTGGCGAGGATGGTGCCGGCCTTGACCGTCTGGTCGGCCTTGACCGCCAGCGTCGCACCGTACGGCACCTTGTGGCGCTCGCGCTCGCGGCCGTGTTCGTCATGGATGACGATCTCGCCGGAACGGGCGATCACCACCAGCTCGCCCTTGGTGTTGCTCACGTAGCGCATCGTGGCGTTGAAGCCGATCACGCCGTTGGACTTGGCTTCCACGCTCGATGCGATGGCAGCGCGCGAAGCGGCGCCACCGATGTGGAACGTGCGCATGGTCAGCTGCGTGCCGGGTTCGCCGATGGACTGGGCGGCGATCACACCCACGGCTTCGCCGAGGTTGATCAGGCCGCCGCGGCCCAGATCGCGTCCGTAGCACTTGGCACACAGGCCGTAGCGGGTTTCGCAGGTCAGCGCCGTGCGCACCTTCACCTCGTCCACGCCGGCGACTTCGAGTTCCTCGATGAGGTCTTCGTCGAGCATCTGACCGGCAGGGGCCAGCACTGCGCGCGTTTCGGGGTGCAGCACTTCGTCGGCCGTGGTGCGGCCCAGGATACGGTCGCGCAGCGATTCGATGACTTCACCGCCCTCGACGATGGCGCGCATCAGCGAGCCATTGGAGGTGCCGCAGTCTTCTTCGGTCACCACGAGATCCTGCGTCACGTCCACCAGACGGCGCGTGAGGTAGCCCGAGTTGGCCGTCTTCAGCGCCGTATCCGCCAGGCCCTTACGGGCACCGTGGGTGGAGATGAAGTACTGCAACACGTTCAGGCCTTCACGGAAGTTGGCCGTGATGGGGGTCTCGATGATGGAGCCGTCCGGCTTGGCCATCAGGCCGCGCATGCCGGCCAGCTGACGGATCTGCGCTGCGGAGCCGCGGGCGCCGGAGTCGGCCATCATGTAGATGGAGTTGAACGACTCCTGGTCCACCTCGTTGCCGTGGCGGTCGGTGGTCTTTTGCTTGGCCAGCTGGGCCATCATGACCTTCGACACTTCGTCGCCGGCCTTGCCCCAGATGTCCACCACCTTGTTGTAGCGTTCGCCAGCCGTCACCAGACCGGACACGTACTGCTGCTCGATCTCCTTCACTTCCTTCTCGGAACGCTCGATGATCCCGGCCTTTTGCGGCGGCACCAGCATGTCGTCCACGCAGATGGAAATACCGGCGCGCGTGGCGAGGCGGAAACCGTTCTGCAGCAGCTTGTCGGCGAACACCACCGTCTCCTTCAGGCCGCACTTGCGGAAGCTCACGTTGATGAGCTTGGAGATTTCCTTCTTCTTCAGCGCCTTGTTGATGTTGCTGAAGGGCAGGCCCTTGGGCAGGATCTCGGACAGCAGCGCACGTCCGGCCGTCGTTTCCACCAGCGACGTGGAAGGCACGAATTCACGCGTTTCCTTGTCCTTGGTCCACTCGGTCAGGCGCACCGTGATGCGCGCGGCCAGCTCGACCTCGTTGGCATCAAGCGCGCGCTGCACTTCGCCGGTGTCGGCGAACACCAGGCCTTCGCCCTTGCCGTTGATGCGATCGCGGGTGGCGTAGTACAGGCCCAGCACCACGTCTTGCGACGGGACGATGGAGGGCTCGCCCGAGGCCGGGAACAGCACGTTGTTGGAGGCCAGCATCAGCGTGCGGGCTTCCATCTGCGCTTCCACGGACAGCGGCACGTGAACGGCCATCTGGTCACCGTCGAAGTCGGCGTTGAAGGCCGCGCAGACGAGCGGGTGCAGCTGGATGGCCTTGCCTTCGATCAGGATGGGCTCGAACGCCTGGATGCCCAAACGGTGCAGCGTGGGCGCACGGTTCAGCATGACCGGGTGTTCCTTGATGACCTCTTCCAGGATGTCCCACACCACCGGCGTGCCGGATTCGACTTCCTTCTTGGCGGCCTTGATCGTCGTCGCGATGCCCATGGCTTCGAGGCGCGAGAAGATGAAAGGCTTGAACAGCTCCAGCGCCATCAGCTTGGGCAGACCGCACTGGTGCAGCTTGAGCGTCGGGCCCACGGTGATCACGGAACGACCGGAGTAGTCCACGCGCTTGCCCAGCAAGTTCTGGCGGAAGCGGCCGCTCTTGCCCTTGATCATGTCGGCCAGCGACTTGAGGGCGCGCTTGTTCGCGCCCGTCATGGCCTTGCCACGGCGGCCGTTGTCCAGCAGCGAATCGACGGCTTCCTGCAGCATCCGCTTTTCGTTGCGCGCGATGATTTCCGGGGCCTTCAGCTCCAGCAGGCGGCGCAGACGCGAGTTGCGGTTGATGACGCGGCGATACAGGTCGTTCAGGTCGGAGGTCGCGAAGCGGCCGCCGTCCAGCGGCACCAACGGACGCAGGTCCGGCGGCAGCACGGGCAGCACGTCCAGCACCATCCACTCGGGCTTGATGCCGGACTTCTTGAAGGCTTCCAGCACCTTCAGGCGCTTGGCGTTCTTCTTGACCTTGACTTCGGAGCCGGTCAGGTCGCCGCGCAGCTTTTCGATTTCGAGGTCGATATCGATGGCTTCGAGCAGGTCCTTGATGCCTTCCGCGCCCATCTTGGCGATGAACTCGTCACCGTATTCCTTGCGCTTGGCGTCGTAGTCGTCCTCGGACATGATGCTGAACTTCTTCAGCGGGGTCATGCCGGGGTCGGTCACCACATACGCTTCGAAGTACAGCACGCGCTCAATGTCGCGCAGCGTCATGTCCAGCACCAGGCCCAGGCGCGATGGCAACGACTTCAGGAACCAGATGTGGGCGCAAGGCGCGGCCAGATCGATGTGGCCCATGCGCTCGCGGCGCACCTTGGTCTGCGTGACTTCAACGCCGCACTTCTCGCAGATCACACCGCGGTGCTTGAGGCGCTTGTACTTGCCGCACAGGCATTCGTAGTCCTTGATGGGACCAAAAATCTTGGCGCAGAACAGACCGTCGCGCTCGGGCTTGAACGTGCGGTAGTTGATGGTCTCGGGCTTCTTCACTTCGCCGAAAGACCACGAACGGATCTTCTCGGGCGACGCCATGCCGATGCGGATGGCATCGAAATGCTCGTCCGGGGTGAATTGCTTGAACAGGTCGAGTAGTGACTTCATAAACCTAGTCCCTTCGATTAAGAACGTTCGAGTTCGATGTCCAGGCCCAGGGAACGGATTTCCTTGACCAGCACATTGAACGATTCCGGCATGCCGGCCTCGATGGCGTGTTCGCCCTTGACGATGCTCTCGTACACCTTGGTACGGCCCTGCACGTCGTCGGACTTCACGGTCAGCATTTCCTGCAGCACGTAAGCGGCGCCATAGGCTTCCAGCGCCCACACTTCCATTTCCCCGAAACGCTGGCCACCGAACTGGGCCTTGCCGCCCAGAGGCTGCTGCGTGACGAGCGAGTATGGCCCCGTGGAGCGGGCATGCATCTTGTCGTCCACCAAATGGTGCAGCTTCAGGTAGTGCATGTAGCCGATGGTGGTCGGGCGCTCGAAGCGCTCGCCGGTGCGGCCGTCGAACAGGTACGCCTGCGTGCGTGCGGAGGTCAGGCCCTTGCGCTCGGCGATGTCGTCCGGATAGGCGATCTTGAGCATGTCCTTGATCTCTTCTTCCGAAGCGCCGTCGAACACCGGGGTGGCATACGGCACGCCGTTGGTGAGGTGGCCGGCCATGGCCATCAGCTCATCGTCGTTGAACTGCGACAGGTCTTCCTTGCGGCCGCGCGAGTTGTACACCTCTTCGAGGAACTTGCGCATGTCGGCCGCCTTGGCCTGCTCCTGCAGCATGTTGCCGATGCGCTGGCCGATGCCCTTGCCGGCCCAGCCCAAGTGCACTTCGAGCACCTGTCCGATGTTCATGCGCGATGGCACGCCCAGCGGATTCAGCACGATGTCGGCAGGCGTGCCGTCGGCCATGTAGGGCATGTCTTCGACCGGAACGATCTTGGAAACCACACCCTTGTTGCCGTGGCGGCCGGCCATCTTGTCGCCAGGCTGCAGGCGGCGCTTGACGGCCAGGTACACCTTGACCATCTTCAGCACGCCCGCGGGCAGCTCGTCGCCTTGCGTGAGCTTCTTGCGCTTTTCCTCGAAAGCCAGATCGAAGCTGTGGCGCGTCTGCTCCAGCGAGTTCTTGATCGACTCGAGCTGCGTGGCCACTTCGTCTTCCGCCGGGCGGATGTCGAACCAGTGGAACTTCTCGACGGAGGCCAGGTAGGCCTTGTCGATCTTCGTGCCCTTGGCCAGCTTTTGCGGGCCGCCGTTGGCCACGCGTCCGTTCAGCAGCTTCTCGATCCGGTCGAACGCGTCGGCCTCCACGATGCGCAGCTGGTCGTTCAGATCCAGGCGGAAGCGCTTGAGTTCGTCGTCGATGATCTGCTGGGCGCGCTTGTCGCGCTGGATGCCTTCACGGGTGAACACTTGCACGTCGATCACAGTGCCTTGCGAGCCCTGGTCCACGCGCAGCGAGGTGTCCTTCACGTCGGAGGCCTTCTCGCCGAAGATGGCGCGCAGCAGCTTTTCTTCTGGCGTCAGCGTGGTCTCGCCCTTCGGCGTGACCTTGCCCACCAGCGTATCGCCGGGCTGCACTTCGGCACCCACGTAGATGATGCCGGACTCGTCCAGGCGGTTCAGCTGCTGTTCCGACAGGTTCGGAATGTCGCGTGTGATTTCTTCGGCGCCCAGCTTCGTGTCGCGCGCCATGACCACCAGTTCCTCGATGTGGATCGAGGTGTAGCGGTCTTCTGCCACGACGCGTTCGGAGATCAGGATCGAATCTTCGAAGTTGTAGCCGTTCCAGGGCATGAACGCGATCAGCATGTTCTGGCCGATGGCGATTTCGCCGAAGTCCGTCGATGCGCCGTCGGCGATCACGTCCCCCTTGTCCAGCACATCGCCCTTCTGGACGATGGGGCGCTGGTGGATGTTGGTGTTCTGGTTGGAACGCTGGTACTTGATGAGGTTGTAGATGTCCACACCCACTTCACCGGCCACCGCTTCCGCGTCGTTCACGCGGACCACGATGCGGGTCGCATCCACATAGTCCACCACACCACCGCGGTTGGCGGTCACCACGGTGCCCGAGTCCACAGCGGCCACGCGCTCGATACCGGTGCCCACCATGGGCTTTTCCGGACGCAGCACAGGCACGGCCTGGCGGGACATGTTGGCGCCCATCAGTGCGCGATTCGCGTCGTCGTGTTCGAGGAACGGCACGAGCGAGGCGGCCACCGACACGATCTGTGCAGGCGACACGTCCATGTACTGCACGCGCTCGGCGCTCAGCAAGGTCGACTCGCCCTTTTCACGTGCCGACACCAGGTCGCCCGTGAGGCGGCCTTCCTTGTCGAGCGTGGCATTCGCCTGGGCGATCACGTACTTGCCTTCTTCGATGGCGGAGAGGTAATCGATCTGGTCGGTCACCTTGCCGTCCACCACACGGCGGTACGGCGTTTCGATGAAACCGTATTCGTTCAGGCGGGCGTACAGGGCCAGCGAGTTGATCAGCCCGATGTTCGGGCCTTCCGGCGTTTCGATCGGGCACACGCGGCCATAGTGGGTCACGTGCACGTCGCGCACTTCGAAACCGGCACGCTCGCGGGTCAGACCACCCGGGCCAAGGGCCGATACGCGGCGCTTGTGGGTGATTTCGGCCAGCGGGTTGGTCTGGTCCATGAACTGCGACAGCTGGGACGCACCGAAAAACTCCTTGAGCGCCGCGGAGATCGGCTTGGAGTTGATCAGGTCGTGCGGCATCAGCGGCTCTTGCTCGGCCTGGCCCAGACGCTCCTTCACGGCCTTCTCGATACGCGCCAGACCGGTGCGGTACTGGTTCTCGGCCAGCTCGCCCACGCAACGCACGCGGCGGTTGCCCAGGTGATCGATGTCATCGACTTCGCCGTTGCCGTTGCGCAGGTCCACGAGGATCTTGACCACGGCCAGGATGTCTTCGTTGGAGAGCACCATCGGACCGGTGGATTCGTCACGGCCGATCTTGGCGTTGAACTTCATGCGCCCCACGCGCGACAGGTCGTACGTGTCAGGGTTGTAGAAGAGGCGCTGGAACAAGGCCTGCACCGCGTCTTCCGTCGGCGGCTCGCCGGGGCGCATCATGCGGTAAATCGCCACGCGCGCAGCGAATTCGTCCACCGTTTCGTCGATGCGCAGCGTCTGCGAGATGTAGGCGCCCTGGTCGAGTTCATTCGTGTAGATGACCTGCAGGTCCTGCACGCCGGCGGAGCGCAGCTTCTTGAGCAGCGCTTCGGTCAACTCTTCGTTGGCCTTGGCAATGATTTCACCGGTGTCGCCGTCGACGATGTTGCGCGCCACCACGCGGCCGATCAGGAAGTCTTCGGGCACGCTGATGTGCGTGGTGCCGGACTGCTCCAGTTCGCGGGTGTGGCGGGCGGTGACGCGCTTGTCCTTGGCCACGACCACTTTGCCCGACTTGTCGGTGATGTCGAAACGCGCCACTTCGCCACGCAGGCGGTCGGAGACGAACTCCATCTGCGCGCCGCTGTCCATCAGGCGGAAGTTGTCGTTGACGAAGAAGTTCGCCAGGATCGATTCGGGGTTCAGGCCGATGGCCTTCAGCAGGATCGTGACCGGCATCTTGCGGCGGCGGTCCACGCGGAAATACAGGATGTCCTTCGGATCGAATTCGAAGTCCAGCCACGAACCGCGGTAGGGAATGATGCGCGCCGAGAACAGCAGCTTGCCCGAGCTGTGGGTCTTGCCCTTGTCGTGCTCGAAGAACACGCCGGGCGAGCGGTGCAGCTGCGAAACGATCACACGTTCCGTGCCGTTGATGATGAACGAGCCCTTGTCGGTCATCAAAGGCACCTCGCCCATGTAGACCTCTTGCTCCTTCACTTCCTTGACGACCTTGGACTGCGACGTGGAGGACTCGCGGTCATAGATGATCAACTGCACCTTGGCCCGCACGGCCGAGGCAAAAGTCAAACCACGGGTCTGGCATTCACGGACATCGAATGCCGGCTTGGCGAGGTTGTACTCGATGAACTTCATCTCGACAAACCCATTGTGCGAGACGATCGGGAAAGCAGCGTCGAACGCGGCCTGCAAGCCTTCTACGGTTCTTTTCTGGGGGGCTTTGTCAGCTTGCAGGAACGCGGTGTATGCGTCCTTCTGCATCTGCAGCAGGTAAGGGACTTCCAGCACGCTGTCGCGGCTGCCGAAACTTTTGCGAATCCGCTTGCGTTCGGTATAGGAATAGGCCATGAGATCTCCGGGCAAAGACATGAGTCCTGGGTCTTCGACGACTGACCTGCAAGGGCGCTTCCTTGCAGGCTTGGCGGTTGGCCACTACCAACCATGGCGGACGGCGATGCGTTGCACATCACCCGAACCAAGGTATCTTCTGCTGTCGGGATGGTCAGAAGACACTAGAAAGCAGTGGTGTGGGCACTGCTTTCTGGTGCGCTCTGGGCGTGAACCCCATAAGCACCAAAGGCTGGGAGCCCTTGCGGAGCCCCCAGCCCTGGAATCCAGGCGAATTACTTGAGTTCAGCCTTGGCGCCAGCTTCCACCAGCTTCTTGACGGCAGCTTCGGCGTCGGCCTTGGCAATGCCTTCCTTGACGTTCTTCGGAGCGCCGTCCACCAAGTCCTTGGCTTCCTTGAGGCCCAGGCCGGTGATTTCGCGCACGGCCTTGATCACGGACACCTTGTTGGCGCCGGCTTCGGTCAGCACAACGTTGAATTCCGTTTGCTCTTCTGCAGCTGCAGCAGCACCGCCGCCGCCGCCGCCAGCAGCAGGAGCGGCCATAGCGGCTGCGCTCACGCCAAACTTTTCTTCAATGGCCTTCACCAGCTCATTGAGTTCCAGAACCGTCATGCTGTCCAGCGCGGTCAAAAATGCGTCTTTATCGAATGCCATTTTTATTTCCTAACAATTGGTTGGTTGTCTGTCGGGCAATCAAGCCGCGACAGGTTCGGCGGCCGTTTCGGCAGCGCCTTCGCCTTTTTTGGCCGCCAACGCGCCCAGCACAACGGCCGTACGCGAAATGGGGGACATAAGCAAGCCGCAAATCTGAGCCAACAGAACTTCCTTGGGAGGAATGTTAGCCAGTTGCTTAACGCCGTTGATATCCAGGGCTTTACCACCGAAAGCGCCACCGCGAATCACCAACTTGTCGTTGGTCTTCGCGAAATCGGCCACCACCTTAGCGGCGGCCACAGCGTCTTCGGAGAAGCCATAGATCAGCGGACCGGTCATCTGGTCTGCCACCACGTCAAACGCGCTGCCAGCCACAGCACGGCGAGCCAGGGTGTTCTTCAGAACACTCAGGGTCACGCCCTTGCTGCGAGCATCAACACGCAGTTTGGTCATGTCGGCGACCGTGATGCCACGGTACTCCGCGATCACAAGCGTTTGAGCTTTAGCGGCGAGGCTGGTCACTTCACTGATGACCGCTTCTTTCTCACTGCGATTAAGACTCAAGGTCTACTCCTTAAAATGCGCACTCGGCACAGGCCTCGTACACGCTCTTGTTGCAGCGACCAACTGTTCAGGAAAATTTTCCATCTGCAGCGGGATCGCCATCTGCGTTGGCATCACTGTGGATTTAAGCGCGACCGATTCGCGCACCAACGGTCTTGGATGGCCTGCGGCGACCGAAGCAGCCGCAGCCCACCACATCGAACCCATCCAAAGACGGATTCGAAGATTTCTTGCAATTACGCTGCGATGGATTGCGTATCCACGCGGACACCCAGGCCCATCGTGGAAGACACCGCCACCTTGCGCAGGTACACGCCCTTGCTGGTTGCAGGCTTGGCCTTGGTCAGCGCTTCGATCAACGCAGCCAAGTTGCCTTGCAGCTTGTCGTTGTCGAACGAGCGGCGGCCAATCGTGCTGTGCACGATACCGGCCTTGTCGACGCGGAATTGCACTTGACCTGCCTTGGCGTTCTTCACGGCCGTAGCGACGTCAGGCGTCACGGTGCCCACCTTAGGGTTGGGCATCAGGCCGCGCGGGCCGAGGATTTGACCCAGCGTACCCACAACGCGCATGGCGTCAGGGGCGGCGATCACCACGTCGAAAGGCATGTCACCGGCCTTGACCATCGCGGCCAGGTCGTCCATGCCAACGATGTCAGCGCCAGCAGCCTTGGCTTCTTCAGCCTTGGCGCCTTGGGCAAACACCGCCACACGGGTCGTCTTGCCAGTACCGTTTGGCAGCACCACGGCGCCGCGAACCACTTGGTCAGACTTCTTGGCATCAATGCCAAGCTGGACGGCCACATCGATGGATTCGTCGAACTTGGCCGTAGCGGCCTCCTTCACGATCACGACGGCGTCAGCGAACGCGTACAGCTTGTTGCTATCAACTTTGCCTTGCAGGGCTTTTTGCTTCTTGGTCAGCTTGGCCATTTTATAAACCCTCCACCGTCACGCCCATCGAGCGAGCAGAACCAGCCAGCGTGCGCACAGCGGCGTCGACATTGGCAGCGTTCATGTCCTTCATCTTGGTCTTGGCGATCTCTTCGAGCTGCGCGCGCGTGATCTTGCCGACCTTGGTGCTCAATGCGTTGGCAGAGCCCTTTTCAAGCTTGATGGCCTTCTTGATCAAGGTCGTCGCAGGCGGCGTCTTGATGATGAAAGTAAAACTCTTGTCTGCAAATGCCGTGATGACCACTGGCAGGGGCAGACCTGGCTCGACACCTTGAGTCTGCGCGTTGAACGCCTTGCAGAACTCCATGATGTTAAGACCACGTTGACCCAGAGCAGGGCCGATTGGTGGGGATGGATTGGCCTTACCAGCTGGAACTTGCAGCTTGATAAAACCGACGATTTTTTTCGCCATGGTTTACTCCTTGCGGGTATTAGCGCTTAGGCCACCGCCTCAGCTCCCCGGGGTTTACGACTCATCAAACAATTCGCACCGAGTCGAAAAATGCGAATCCAAACAATCAGGTTTTTTCGACCTGACCAAATTCCAGCTCTACGGGGGTAGAACGGCCGAAGATCATCACGGACACGCGCACCCGGCTTTTTTCGTAATTGACTTCTTCGACAGAGCCATTGAAATCAGTGAACGGACCTTCTTTAACCCGAACCAGTTCACCCACCATGAATTCAATCTTGTGCCGAGGCTTGTCTGTGCCTTCCTGCATTTGGCTGACGATCTTCTGAACTTCTTCTTCAGAAATAGGAGCCGGGCGATTCTTGGCACCACCAACAAAACCCGTCACCTTGTTCGTGTGCTTGACCAAGTGCCAGGTGTCATCGTCCATGACCATTTCCACGAACACATAGCCGGGAAAGAGTCGACGTTCAGTGGTCTTGCGCTGACCATTCTTCATTTCAACGACCTCTTCGGTCGGAACGAGAATGCGGCCGAACTTCTGCTGCATGCCAGCGCGACCGATGCGCTCCACGATGTTGCGCTCAACCGCCTTTTCCATGCCGGAATAAGCGTGAACGATGTACCACCGCAAATCAGGATTCACAGGAGTGGCCGGGCTGGCAGCGTCAGTGCCGCTGACTTCGATAGCGTCCGTCATTACTTTCTCCACCCCAGAATCAAATCGTACAAAACCCATTCCAAGGTCTTGTCAGTGAACCAGAGAAAGAGCGCCATGATGACGACAAACGCAAAAACGTATGCCGTCATTTGAAGTGTCTCTTTCCGCGTGGGCCAGACAACCTTCTTGACTTCACGCCAAGCATCCTGCGCGAAGCCCACGAATTGGCGGCCAGACTCGGACACCAAGAACACAGCCACCGCAATTGCAAGCCCGACAAGCAGCGCAGCCCACTGAACGATCGGCCCCTGCTTTCCAAGCAAATAGAATCCAGCAATCGCTGCAAGAACAATTACCACCACCGCAGCGAGCTTGGCTTTATCAGCGCCCGTACTAACAGTTTCAACTTGAGACGTGGCCATACTTAACTGGTTTCTTACTTTAAGTTTCGGCATCCACAAGACACCGAAGCCCGCCAGGACCTGGCGGGCTTGTAATTGCCACGATCAAGTGGCAGGGGCAGTAGGAATCGAACCTACAACCTTCGGTTTTGGAGACCGACGCTCTGCCAATTGAGCTATACCCCTACATTCACGCTTTAAGCAATGATCTTGGCCACGACGCCGGCGCCGACGGTGCGACCGCCTTCACGGATGGCGAAGCGCAGGCCTTCTTCCATGGCGATGGGGTTGATCAGCTTGACGGTGATCGACACGTTGTCGCCGGGCATGACCATTTCCTTGTCGGCTGGCAGCTCGATGGCGCCAGTCACGTCGGTCGTGCGGAAGTAGAACTGAGGACGGTAGTTGTTGAAGAAAGGCGTGTGACGGCCACCTTCGTCCTTGGACAGCACGTACACCTCGGCGGTGAAGTGCGTGTGCGGCTTGATGGAGTTGGGCTTGCACAGCACTTGGCCGCGTTCCACGTCTTCGCGCTTGGTACCGCGCAGCAGCAGGCCGACGTTGTCGCCAGCCTGGCCTTGGTCCAGCAGCTTGCGGAACATTTCCACGCCCGTGCAGGTGGTCTTTTGCGTGTCGCGGATACCGACGATTTCGATTTCTTCGCCGACCTTGATGATGCCGCGCTCGATACGGCCCGTCACCACGGTGCCGCGACCGGAGATCGAGAACACATCTTCCACGGGCATCAGGAATGCGCCGTCCACAGCGCGCTCGGGCGTGGGGATGTACGAGTCCAGGGCTTCGGCCAGCTTCATGATGGCTTCTTCACCCAGGGCGCCCTTGTCGCCTTCCAGGGCGAGCTTGGCGGAACCGCGGATGATGGGGGTGTCGTCGCCTGGGAAGTTGTACTTGTCCAGGAGTTCGCGCACTTCCATTTCGACGAGTTCAAGCAGCTCTTCGTCGTCGACCATGTCGCACTTGTTCAGGAACACGATGATGTAAGGCACGCCCACTTGGCGGGCCAGCAGGATGTGCTCGCGGGTCTGGGGCATGGGGCCGTCAGCGGCCGAGCACACCAGGATGGCGCCGTCCATCTGGGCAGCGCCGGTGATCATGTTCTTCACATAGTCGGCGTGACCGGGGCAGTCCACGTGGGCGTAGTGGCGGTTGGCCGTTTCGTATTCCACGTGGGCGGTATTGATCGTGATGCCGCGGGCCTTTTCTTCGGGCGCTGCGTCGATCTGGTCGTATGCCTTGGCTTCGCCGCCGAACTTGGAGGACAGCACCGTGGCGATGGCCGCCGTCAGCGTCGTCTTGCCATGGTCCACGTGACCGATGGTGCCCACGTTCACGTGGGGCTTGGTACGTTCGAACTTACCTTTTGCCATTTTTTCGACTCCGAAAAAAATTACACCAATACAACATAGGCGCCCGCACATTTTTTATGTGCGCACACCTTGAATTTGGTGCCCATGGCGGGAATCGGACCCGCGACCTCTCCCTTACCAAGGGAGTGCTCTACCACTGAGCCACATGGGCATTTCGAGACGATCACACACTCTCGAGACCAACCACTAACCAACTGCAAACTGGAGCGGGAGACGGGAATCGAACCCGCGTCATTAGCTTGGAAGGCTAGGGTTCTACCATTGAACTACTCCCGCATCGCCTTACAGACTCCGCGTTGCGCCTAAGCGCCGCTTCATATTTGGTGGAGGGGACTGGATTCGAACCAGTGTAGGCGTAAGCCAACAGATTTACAGTCTGCCCCCTTTAGCCACTCGGGCACCCCTCCGAAGAATCCATGATTGTAGCAGCCTTTTTGCCGCAAAGGAGTTTTCCTTAACCTAAATTGCTTCGAGGAAGCAGATCAACCGAGTGCGATCGCGAGCGGTGTAGATGCGTGTACGGGCGCCGGGTCCGGTGCGTTGGGGTTGAAGGAGGCCCATGTCTTCGTAGAAGCGCATGGCGCGGGTGGTGAGGTCGAACTCTTTGGCGAGGTCGCTGATGGTGTAGGTGGTGGCGGCCATAGGAGGTGGGGGAGACTCGTGGAGTGGAGATCCATCCCTGTCAGCGGCTGCGGTGGTGGGGAGGGGGTTCGCTGACGTTGACGTAACGTCAATCGTAGCGTATTCGCTGGGCCTGGAGCGGATTGAACTGGGTAAGCGTCTTCTCAGTACCCTCTGTTTTTGCTGAGGGCTGATGTGCAGGATCGGTGGTCCATGTACGCTGCGATGGTGTGCATGAAGAACCGCTAATGCACATCAATGAACGATCAAGACACCCCGAGCAAGCGCCGTCGGCGCGAGCACAGCCCGATGTTCAAGCGCGAGCTGGTCGCACGAAGCCTGGTGCCCGGCGCGTCAGTGGCCGCCGTCGCGCTGCAGGCCGGCATCAACTCGAACCTGCTGTTCGCATGGCGCCGGATGCACCTGAGCACGCAAGAGCAGCCCCAGACGCCAGCGCCGCCGCAGCCCTCGCCGATGTTGCTGCCCGTCACCATCGAAGCTGCTCCGGTTGCGCCATGCCCTTCACCCACGGCGGCGGCGCCTCGTCAGCCTGGCGGGACCATCGAGATCGATGTCGGCGGGGCGAGGGTGCGATTGCGCGGTGCAGTCGACGAAGCCAGCGTGCGCCATGTCCTGCAGACGCTCAAGGCGCTGGCGTGATCGGCCTTCCCACGAGCACCCGCGTCTGGATCGTTGCCGGCCACACCGACATGAGGAAGGGCTTCAACGGCCTGTCTGCGATGGTGCAGACGGCGCTGGCGGCCAACCCCTTCTGCGGTCACGTCTTCGTCTTCCGCGGCCGGCGCGGCGACATGCTCAAGGTGCTGTGGTTCGATGGCCAGGGATTGCTTCTGCTGGCCAAGCGCCTGGAGCGCGGCCGATTCGTCTGGCCGCAGGCGCAAGGCGGCAAGGTCTCGCTCACGCCGGCACAGCTCTCGATGCTGCTCGAAGGCATCGACTGGCGCATGCCGATGCGCACAGATCAGCCTGCGCTCGCAGCTTGAACTGGGCTCAAGAATTCGTCTTCTGAACGCGCTGGTCGCGGTCGATTCCGGGTAGGTCCGATGGCATAGTAGATGGCGTGCCGAACACCGCCAACGCACCCCACACCGTCGACTCGCTGCTGCGTGTCGTGCAGGCCCGTGACGCGGAAGTCGCCCTGCTCAAACTGCTCGTCGACAAGCTCAAGGTGCAGTTGCTGCGCCAGGTCCGCGCCCGCTTCGGCGCCTCCAGCGAGCAGTTGGACGATCCGCAGATCGCATTGATCGAAGGTCTGCCGCTGCATGAACTCGCACCGGTCGGCAAGACACCGAAGGCGCAAGCGGCCAACAGCGAAGGCTTCGACCGCAGCCTGCCCACACACCTGCCGCGGGAGAACCATGTGTACCGGCCCGAGACATCGGATGCGCGGCGCGATGCCGCCGGCCAGGCCTGCGGCTGCAGCGCATGTGGTGGTCGGCTGCGGCAGATCGGCCAGGACGTCTCGGAACAACTGGAGTACGTGCCCTCGCGCTTCAAGGTGATCCGCCACGTGCGCCCCAAGCTCGCCTGCATGGCGTGCGAATCGATCTTCCAGGCGCCAGCGCCCAGCCGGCCCATCGCACGCGGCGTGGCCGGCCCCGGGCTGCTGGCCCACGTGCTGGTCGCCAAGTATTGCGACCACCAACCGCTGTACCGCCAGAGCCGGATCTACGCACGCGAGGGCGTCCTGATCGAGCGCTCCACGATGGCTGGCTGGGTCGGCCAGAGCGAGAAGCTCTTGCACCCACTGGTCGCAGCGCTCGGGCGCTACGTGCTGGCGGGCTCCAAGCTCCACGCCGACGACACGCCAGTGGCGGTGCTCTCGCCCGGGCGGGGCAAGACCAAGACCGGGCGGCTCTGGGTCTACGTGCGTGACGATCGGTCATCTGCGAGTGCAGACGCGCCCGCGGCGTGGTTGCGTTACTCGCCCGACCGCAAGGGTGAACATCCTCAGGCGCACCTGAAGAACTTCAAGGGCGTGTTGCAGGCCGATGCGTATGCCGGCTTCGCCAAGCTCTATGCAAACGGCAACGTCATCGAGGCTTCGTGCTGGGCGCATGCGCGCAGACCATTCTGGGATCTGCACGAGAGCCAGGGGCGGGCGCAGGGCTCGGTTGCAGAACAGGCCCTTCGGCGCATCGGTGCGCTGTATGCGATCGAATCCGACATCCGCGGCCGCCCACCGGATGAGCGCTGCCGGGAGCGGCAGGCGCGAGCCGGGCCGTTGCTCGAGGAACTGTTCGCCTGGTTGCGAGGGATGCTCGGGCAGGTGTGTGCCAAGTCGGAACTCGCACGCGCCATCGGCTACACGCTCACACGGCTCCGGTCGTTGACGCGCTACCGTGACGACGGTCGCATCGAGATCGACAACAACGCCGCCGAGCGCGCGCTGCGCGGCGTGAGCCTGGGCCGCAAGAACTTCATGTTCATGGGCTCGGACGCTGGGGGCGAGCGCGCCGCGGCCATCTACAGCCTGGTGGAGACGGCCAAGCTGAACGGGCTCGACCCCGAGGCTTACCTGCGCGATGTGCTCGGGCGCATTGCGGACCATCCGATCAATCGCATCGACGAGTTGCTGCCGTGGAACATCGGCCGACACGCCGAAGACCAACGACAAGCAGCTTGAGCATGGCGAGCAAGGTCCAACGGATCAAGGCACCAGCGGCGATCCTGCAACTGCACATTGAATTGCGCGGCACCAAGCCCAAGGTCTGGCGCCGCGTCCTGGTGCCAGAGACGATCACCCTGGCCAAGCTGCATCTTGTGGTCCAGGCTGCCTTCGGCTGGGGCCACTCGCATCTGCACGAGTTCATCGCTGGCGACGGCGAGCGCTATGGCACGCCAGACCCGATGCACGACGAGCCTGGCTCGATCACCAGCGAAAGCACGCGACTGACCACTGCCCTGAACCGGTCGACGCTGAGCTACGTCTACGACTTCGGGGACTACTGGGACCACCGCATCAAGGTCGAGAAGAAGATCGCACCGATGCCGCAGTTCGTGCTCCCGTTCTGTGCCGGCGGTGCCTGTGCAACGCCGCCGGAGGATTGCGGAGGCGCACCGGGCTATGCGGAGTTCGTGCGGGCCATGGCGAACCCTGACGATCCCGAGCACGACAACCTGGTCGAATGGATCGGTGCCGATACCTGGGACCCGTTGGCCTTCGACAGCATCGAGATCAACGACCGGCTCGCCGCGATCAAGGTCTGAGCGACGATGTCTCGGACGAACTACATCAAGGCCCTGATCGAGGACGGCGGCGACATCACGATCGGTGCGCTGCCACCGCACGAGTGCGTCGCCACGGCCGCCGATGGCAGCAACTGCCTGGCCATGCTCGTGCGTCGCGACGGTGAGAGCCTCAACGTCCTGCTCAAACGCTTGAACAAGGCCATCGGCCTGGCTTGGTCAAACGACACGTTCGTTGACGAGGTCAACGACGGCGAGAGCGACCTGCTGTAGTTCTTCCGTCGATCCCGCGTCAAGAGGGGGGCTGAGACGGCGCTTACTGAACTGGCTTGGATCGGGGCCTAGCTGATCGGAATGGCAGCGTGGTCGCGTGGTCCGTTGAATGCTTGGGGCCGACGAATAGCGCCGCATTGAAGCCTGCAATGCGTTGTCAGGCTTGGGCCGGAGGCCAAGGGGCGTATCTGACTGGAGACTGGTTCACCCAAGCAGGCTACGTTTAGCGAAGATTTGGAGGAGAGATTTTCATTCTCCAAAGCAAAGCGCCCCGACATCGTTGGATGTCGGGGCGATTTGGGCTGTAAGAGCCTGACGATGACCTACTTTCACACGGGAACCCGCACTATCATCGGCGCAAAGTCGTTTCACTGTCCTGTTCGGGATGGGAAGGAGTGGGACCAACTTGCTATGGTCATCAGGCATAACTTGGAGCCACCTTGATGTGATCAAGGCGGCGAATTCATAGAGTTTGGAATCAGCTTGTATTTTGACTGCGTCACTTGGCATAACAACTTGATCGAATGATGATCAAAGTTATAGGGTCAAGCCGCACGAGCAATTAGTATCAGTTAGCTTAACGCATTACTGCGCTTCCACACCTGACCTATCAACGTCCTGGTCTTGAACGACTCTTTAGGGGGCTCAAGGCCCCGGCAGATCTCATCTTGAAACGAGTTTCCCGCTTAGATGCTTTCAGCGGTTATCTCTTCCACACTTAGCTACTCGGCAATGCCACTGGCGTGACAACCGATACACCAGAGGTGTGTCCACTCCGGTCCTCTCGTACTAGGAGCAGGCTTCCTCAAATCTGCAGCGCCCACGGAAGATAGGGACCAAACTGTCTCACGACGTTTTAAACCCAGCTCACGTACCTCTTTAAATGGCGAACAGCCATACCCTTGGGACCGGCTACAGCCCCAGGATGAGATGAGCCGACATCGAGGTGCCAAACACCGCCGTCGATATGAACTCTTGGGCGGTATCAGCCTGTTATCCCCAGAGTACCTTTTATCCGTTGAGCGATGGCCCTTCCATACAGAACCACCGGATCACTATGTCCTGCTTTCGCATCTGCTCGACTTGTCAGTCTCGCAGTTAAGCACGCTTATGCCATTGCACTATTAGCACGATGTCCGACCGTACCTAGCGTACCTTCGAACTCCTCCGTTACGCTTTGGGAGGAGACCGCCCCAGTCAAACTGCCTACCATGCACTGTCCCCGATCCCGATAAGGGACCTAGGTTAGAACCTCAAACACACCAGGGTGGTATTTCAACGTTGGCTCCATGAGAACTAGCGTCCTCACTTCAAAGCCTCCCACCTATCCTACACAGATCTGTTCAAAGTCCAATACAAAGCTACAGTAAAGGTTCATGGGGTCTTTCCGTCTTTCCGCGGGGAGATTGCATCATCACAAACATTTCAACTTCGCTGAGTCTCAGGAGGAGACAGTGTGGCCATCGTTACGCCATTCGTGCAGGTCGGAACTTACCCGACAAGGAATTTCGCTACCTTAGGACCGTTATAGTTACGGCCGCCGTTTACTGGGACTTCAATCAAGAGCTTGCACCCCATCATTTAATCTTCCAGCACCGGGCAGGCGTCACACCCTATACGTCCACTTTCGTGTTTGCAGAGTGCTGTGTTTTTATTAAACAGTCGCAGCCACCGATTTTTTGCAACCCCTTTGGGCTCGCCTTGTACAGGTTCACCTACTTGGGGCATACCTTCTCCCGAAGTTACGGTATCAATTTGCCGAGTTCCTTCTCCTGAGTTCTCTCAAGCGCCTTAGAATACTCATCTCGCGCACCAGTGTCGGTTTGCGGTACGGTCGTGTGTAGCTGAAGCTTAGTGGCTTTTCCTGGAAGCAGGGTATCACTCACTTCGTCTGCAAGCAGACTCGTTATCACCCCTCATCTAAGCCTGGCGGATTTGCCTACCAGGCACGACTACAGGCTTGAACCAACATATCCAACAGTTGGCTGAGCTAACCTTCTCCGTCCCCACATCGCACTACACATCGGTACAGGAATATTGACCTGTTTCCCATCAGCTACGCATCTCTGCCTCGCCTTAGGGGCCGACTCACTCTACGCCGATGAACGTTGCGTAGAAAACCTTGCGCTTACGGCGAGGGGGCTTTTCACCCCCTTTAACGCTACTCATGTCAGCATTCGCACTTCTGATACCTCCAGCATCCGTTACCAGACACCTTCACAGGCTTACAGAACGCTCTCCTACCACTCACAGTAAACTGTGAATCCGCAGCTTCGGTAACTGGCTTAGCCCCGTTACATCTTCCGCGCAGGACGACTCGATCAGTGAGCTATTACGCTTTCTTTAAATGATGGCTGCTTCTAAGCCAACATCCTGACTGTTTTAGCCTTCCCACTTCGTTTCCCACTTAGCCAATTTTAGGGACCTTAGCTGGCGGTCTGGGTTGTTTCCCTCTTGAGTCCGGACGTTAGCACCCGGTGCTCTGTCTCCCAAGCTGTACTCGTCGGTATTCGGAGTTTGCCTTGGTTTGGTAAGTCGCCATGACCCCCTAGCCAAAACAGTGCTCTACCCCCGACGGTAATACTTGAGGCACTACCTAAATAGTTTTCGGAGAGAACCAGCTATTTCCAAGTTTGTTTAGCCTTTCACCCCTATCCACAGCTCATCCGCTAGTTTTGCAACACTAGTCGGTTCGGACCTCCAGTACCTGTTACGGCACCTTCATCCTGGCCATGGATAGATCACTTGGTTTCGGGTCTACACCCAGCGACTGAACGCCCTATTCGGACTCGATTTCTCTACGGCTTCCCTATTCGGTTAACCTTGCCACTGAATGTAAGTCGCTGACCCATTATACAAAAGGTACGCAGTCACCCTTGCGGGCTCCTACTTTTTGTAAGCATGCGGTTTCAGGATCTATTTCACTCCCCTCCCGGGGTTCTTTTCGCCTTTCCCTCACGGTACTGGTTCACTATCGGTCGATTACGAGTATTTAGCCTTGGAGGATGGTCCCCCCATATTCAGACAAGGTTTCTCGTGCCCCGCCCTACTTTTCTCTAGCTTAGTACCACACGTCTGTTTTCGCATACAGGGCTATCACCTGCTATGGCTGGGCTTTCCATCCCATTTTGCTAACAGTCGTGCTATCACTAGAAGGCTCTTCCGATTTCGCTCGCCACTACTTTCGGAATCTCGGTTGATGTCTTTTCCTCGAGCTACTGAGAT